>CAZNAO010000007.1:0-27769 GCA_964571295.1 uncultured Gammaproteobacteria bacterium
GAGCTGCGTGGTCATATGTCTCTGGTAGGTATGCGTATGTGGCAGCATCTTCGTATGATGGTCTTAGTGTGGTAGACGTCGCTAATCCTGCAGCCCCGGTGGTTGTCGGAGGTGTCACATCCACGAATCTTGATGGGGCGAATAAAGTATATGTTTTGGGTAAGTACGCGTATGTCACAGCGAGTGGTGCGAATGATTCGCTTAACATTATTGATATTTCTGATCCTGCAGCACCTACTGTTGTGGGTAGTGTTGTCTCCACGACCGCATTTGATGGGGCCACTTCTGTCGAGGTTTCGGGTAAGTATGCGTATGTCACGGCGAGTGGTAATGATTCACTTGCGATTGTGGACGTATCCAATCCTGCAAGTCCTTCGATCGTTGGTCAAGTGCGAGATACATCGCGATTGGATAATATTCAGCAAGTACGAATATCAGGGAAATATGCGTATGTCGTGAATCTTACTGACAGCTCGCTTCGTGTTATTGATATTTCTGATCCAACATCTCCAAAAATCGTTGGAGGCCTTAAGGATTCAACATTATTCAATGGTATCCAATCAATTTTTGTCTCCGGACGATATGCATACGTCGCGATTTGGGGTACGAATACATTCCGGGTGGTGGATATTGGCGGTATTGATACTTCTGCTGCAACTATCGGTGCGCTTCAAGTAAATACGATCAATGCCACTGAAAATATTGTTGCTGGTAATAATGTGTATGTGGGTAATGGATTGAATGTGGGAATGGGTGGCATCAAGACAGATGGGGACATGACACTTAGCGGCGGGTTCTTCCAGAGTGGGCTTGGTGGCTGTAGTGCCTCGGGAAACAAACTTCTCTATAGTTCTTCTACGGGTAAATTTAGTTGTGGCACGGATTCTGGTATTGATTCGGTTACAGTTGATACTTATACTGTTTCATCTACCTGGACCAAGGCTGACTATGCTGGGCTCTCATTTGTGCAGGTAATTGTCACCGGAGGTGGTGGAGGTGGAGGTGAAGGAGAAACGCAGACAAGTGGGGATGATGCTGTTGGAGGTGGTGGAGGAGCCGGAGGAACATCTATTTCCATGGTGTCTGCGAGTAATCTTGGCACGACAGAAACTGTTGTCGTGGGAGCCGGAGGAGCAGGGGGATCTGGGGGTGTCAGTTCTGGAGCCAATGGTATTTCTGGAGGAAATTCTGTATTTGGGACGCATGCGAGTTCTACCGGAGGAAGTGGTGGATCTGGTATATTTTCTACGGTCGCTTCTGATGGTGCTGATGGGGGTGCTGGAGGAAGTACTACTACTGCGGTGGGTGATATAAAAATCAGAGGAGGTGATGGGGGTGCTGGGAAAGGTGGGGCAGTTATTGAAAGTGGGGGAGATGGAGGAGCAAGTTATTGGGGAGGAGGAGGCCAGGGTGGATTTAAGAGAGTGTCGCAAGGTGCCGGTGTGGATAATGGTAGTCCTGGTGTTGCCTATGGTTCAGGTGGTGGAGGTGGTGCGTCAGTAGATGTATCCAATGCAGGCAATGGGGGAGCCGGTGCTTCCGGTGTGGTAGTAGTCATGAACTATCGCTCGAGTGGTGGAGACTTGGCAGAATGGTATGACACGGTCGAGGGAGTCGAGGCGGGAGATGTGGTGGCACTCAGCGCATCGAGTACAGAATATCATTCCAGATTGGGGCTACAAAAAATTTCAATTCTTGAAAAAGCGACTGCCGGAAGCGATGTGGTCGGTATTGTCGCGACTGCGCCATTTGAAACCATGGGTGGAGACATTTTGAGTGGTAGCAAGCGTCCTCGCCCGATTGCATTGGCCGGACGTGTGCCGGTAAAGGTGACCGAAGCATATGGAGAGGTGCGGGCAGGAGACTTGCTTACCATATCTCCGGAGCAGGGGGTCGCCATGCTCGCGACCAAGGCGGGGGTTACCATCGGCCGCGCGCTCGAAGATGCAGAGTGTGCCGAAGGGCAGGCCTGTACCGTCTTGGCCTTGGTAAACACCATGTATTCCAATGGCGCAATGCTCAAGCGGTATATGCAGGATGATGGGCTCGATATGGACGCCATTCCGGGCGATCTCAATCTTAGCCGTATCATCCTTGCAAAGATGATCAGTGAGAAGAAGAATTTTGTCGCCACCTCCACGCTGTCCGAGATGTTTACCGACCGACTTGTCGCAGGGCTTGAAATCACTACGCCACGAGTGGTGACCGATGAACTCTTTGTCAGTACGATCGCGAGCTCGGGAACGTCCACAGATATTTCCGTGTTGCTTACCGAACACAGTGGATTCAGCTTTATCGGCTTTGGTACTACTACTGATGGGACCGGTTCATTCGAAACCTCGACCGTTGCACGAATTGATGTACACGGCAATGCATTCTTTGCCGGACTTTTGACCGCAGACAGGATCAGTGCTCGGGAGATTATCGGATTCGAGTTGCCGACCTCAACTCCGCTTGACCAATTGACCTATGAAGATATTCTCAGGGCATTTGTCTCAAGCTCACCGGTGTTTGGTGGCATTACGAGCCTCCAAGATATCGAGGTTCTTGGTGGATTGTCGGTCGTAGGAACTTCGACCGTGGGTACGCTTTCGACTGGATTATTGGTCGCGGATGAGATTCAAGGTAGGGCATTTGATACGCTCAAGATGTCACTTGCCGAGTTTGTAAGTAGTACTTCTTCATCACTTATCGAGATTGCGAGCAGTACTGACGCACTTGCATTGCGTCTCAGTATGCTTGAGTCCGGTCTTGCATCTTCCACAGTTTCTACCTCTTCGATCGCTGAGGTACTTCAAGGTTTGTTTGGAACCGCGATTTCGATTACACAACCAGTATCTTTGATGGCTGGACTCAAAGTTGACTTCGTATCTGCAACCGCAGATCAAGGTTTGATTACATTTATGAGTGATGTTTCCTTCTTTGGTCGCCCATACTTTACGTCTGATACCGGAGGATTCGCGCGTGTGAAGGCCGGGGATCAAGAAGTCATAGTTACTTTTGAACGTGAATATATCGAAACTCCGGTAGTGCAGGCAACAATTTCTGTTGACGCAACGTCGAGCGCTATGGTGGTGACTTCAACTGTCGACAATGTATTGGTGACTTCAACACTTGAAAATACAATTTTGGCAGGAGATATCCGATATGTAGTCACCCAGGTATCATCAACCGGATTTATTATCCGCCTCAATAAACCTGCACCTGCCGATATCACCTTCAGCTGGATCGCGCTTGCCATCAAGAATCCTAAATTGTTTGAATCAATTGCTCACGTTCCTGAGGCCGTACTCCCACCTCCTGAAGAAATTTTAGAGCTACCTGTGGAAGAAACGCCTCCGACAGAGGAACCAGAATCGACATCGACCTCAACTCCGCCAGAGGAGCCTCCTACCGCAGAGACACCGGAGTCTATAGAGGAACTAGAGACTGAGCCAGCAGACGAACCTATAGAAGAGGTTCAGAGTACACCTCCGTCAGAAGATCCTCTTGCAGCAGAGGCGGGGGCAGGGGACGGAGGATAGAAATTGTCTACAGAAGAAGCAGTAGATCCTAGTCTCTTTTCAGTCCTATTGCCTGTGTGGTATCCTATGTAAGTATCGTCTTATCTATTAATTCTAAATGTATCTATGGCAGAACAGAATACGCGTACCATACTTGTGGGTGTTTTTGCATTATTGACCGTTGTATTATTGGTTACCAATATTTTCTTTTATCGAAAATTGCAGGCAACCCGACAAGATGGAGGGGCTCCTCAGGAAGTGCAGGCAGAAATTGATGCGCTTATTGCTGAAGTTGGTGCTCTCTATGTACTTCCAGACGAAGTGCCAACGATTGCAACAGTGTCTGATTTGGAAAAGCTTAAAAATCAGCCATTTTTTACTAAGGCAAAATTGGGAGATAAGGTTCTGATTTACGCAGTCGCACGAAAAGCAATCTTGTATTCACCGACCGAGAAAAAGATTGTCGAAGTTGCGCCACTCTTGATCGGAGAAACTACGCCAAACACCCAGATTCCTTCTCAGCCATCTACCACCACTGAGGCGGGACAGTAACCATACTCCAAAGTTGAAAATATACTGAAGGAAGTGGTTGGAGATTGGAATATACATCCAGATATTGGATATTAGAGATATTGGAAATTTTTACTATACTAGTATCCAATATTTTATATCCTGAGTTTCCTTTTGGTTTTGATATGCGTTTTCGTTTCCTGCTTGCATCGATATTCGGATTTATTCCGATCCTCTGTTTTGCTCAGCTCTACAGTTCTTCCAATTTTGTGTTGGAAAATCCAACACTCACTTTATCCGGAGGACGTTCGACTTCTCCAAGTTTTGAATTTTATTCAGCTCTTGGTGAAACCGCAATTGGAGAATCTGCGTCGGGGAGTTTTCTCTATCGATCAGGTTTTTTGTATTTTCCGGTGGTTACCACCCCCATACTTTCTGCGACTGCGGCTGATGGGCAAGTGGTCCTTTCCTGGACTGCGGCTTCCCCGGAATTAGGTTGGACCGTCTCAGGATATGAAGTAGGGCAATCAACGGTATCAGGGGGTCCCTATATCTTTACGTCAGTTGGGAATGTGCTTGGAGTTGTACGTTCGGGATTAACTAATGGGACTACGTATTATTTCGTTGTGCGTACGCTTGATGCATTTGGTAATGTTATCGCAACTTCAAGTCAGGTTACCGCAACACCAGTCGGCTCTACCACTTCTGGAGGCGGTGGAGGCGGTGGTGGATATGGTCCGGGGAGTGCCTCTATTACGTTTGCGGGTCGTGCCTATCCTGAAAGTACGGTAACGCTTCTTAAGGATTCGCAGATTGCGGTTGCTACGATTGCCGGACCGGATGCCCGATTTGAGATTAGTTTGAGTGGTCTTTCCGGTGGATCATACATGTTTTCACTTTATAGTACCGATAGTAATGGAAATAGATCCGCGCTGATTACCATTCCAGTTACTTTGGCTCCAGGGTCTTCGACATACATATCCGGTATCTTTATCGCACCTACGATCGCGGTCGATAAGCCGTTTGTGGAGCGTGGAGAGAACATCGCAATTTTTGGACAGACCGCTCCAGTCGGGAACGTTATTATTTCAGTTCATTCAAATGAGGAGATATTAGTGAATACTCCTTCTGATGAAAACGGGGTTTATTTGTATAATTTTGATACCAGCCCTTTGGAGCTTGGAGGCCATTCTGCTAAATCACGGGTTACGCTTGCGGGAGAAGCAAGTTCATTTGGAAATCCCGTACCGTTTGGTGTTGGTGTTACGAGTACGATTCCTGTCGATCCTTCGTGTAGACGAGCGGATGTAAACTGTGATGGTCGAGTCAATCTGGTTGATTTTTCGATTGCCGCATACTGGTACCGCAGAGCGCTGTCGAGTGAATTTCTAGAAATAGAAAAAGCTCGGTTGAGTAACGACGGAAAAATCGATCTCGTAGATTTCAGTATTATGGCGTATTATTGGAGTGGTTAAGATTTATTATATGTTTTTTTTCCGGATTTTTTTTATACTCATCATTTCTTTGCTGATAGTGACTCCGGTCTCTGCTGCCCAGTTCTATTTTGGTACGAATACAACCCAATTGCCCCTCGGGTATCCATCTGAGGTTGGAGTATTTCTTAATACCGAAGGAGTATCGGCCAATGCGTTTGAAGGAGAGATTGTGATTCCGGATGGAGTTGAAGTTGCAGAGATTCGCACTGCCAATTCAATCGCAACGATATGGATCGAGCAGCCCCATTATCGTGAGGGTGTAATTGTATTTTCGGGAATTATTCCTGGAGGTTTTACCGGATCGCAAGGATATTTATTCTCGATTATTGCTATTTCGCGCAATAGTAACCCTGTTACCTTTACCTCTACA
Source organism: uncultured Gammaproteobacteria bacterium (assembly GCA_964571295.1). Classification (GTDB taxonomy): domain Bacteria; phylum Patescibacteriota; class Patescibacteriia; order Magasanikbacterales; family UBA922; genus UBA922. Next base: position 5,880 of record CAZNAO010000007.1, read on the forward strand.
AACGAGCGTGTTTTGCTGAATGACGGAGAGGGTACTGAGGCGGGTATTGTGCATGGTTCAGTAACGCTTGGCTCAACCACCGTAACCTCGACCGACAATGTATTTATTCCTCCGTATGACGCAGAATCGCCTGAGATATTTACTCCGATGGTGACTCGTGATTCTCATATTTTCGAAGGGCGGTATTTTGCCGTATTCGCAACTGAGGACAAGGGATCTGGTATTTGGGGCTATGAAGTTGCCGAGCGGAGGAATTGGTTTGGTGAATTGAAATCATATGACCAGCTTATGTGGGAACCTGCACAGAGTCCCTATCTGCTTCGAGATCAGACACGTAAGAGTACTGTGTATGTTAAAGCAATTGATTACGCCGGAAATGAGCGTGTGATCACTATCCCTCCGCGTGATATCGCGCTCTATGAACACCCACTTGTTTGGTGTATACTTGGCAGTATAGTAATTGTGTCTGTCCTCTTATTTGCGTATGGTCGGAAAAAGACCTATCGGTAATTACCCTCTGTTTTTTCGAGCAACAGTTTTTTTGTTTTTTCTATTCTGCTCTTTTTTCTTCTTTCCCACAGTTCTTCATGCAGCGTCATTCCTTATTTCTCCGGCTTCCGGTACGTATACCAAAGGACAAACTTTTTCGGTATCGGTGTACGCGTCATCAGCTGATGCCGCGTTAAATGCCGTTTCTGCAGCGCTTTCATTTTCTAAAAATACGCTCCAAGTTGTGTCGATTACCAAAGCAGGTTCACTCGTCAATGTATGGGTTACCGAACCATCCTACTCGAATGCTGCCGGCACTGCCAATTTTGAAGGGGTGATTCTCAATCCAGGGTATCAGGGAACCGGTGCACGATTGGTTACAGTCACATTCCGGGTGCTTGCAACCGGAAGCGGGACAGTAAATTTTTCGAGCGGTACCATATTGGCAAATGATGGTAATGGTACGGCGCTTCCTGTATCATTCGGCAGCGGACGGTATTCGTTCATTGAGACTGCGGCTCCTCCCACAAAACCTGAAACACCTCCGCCGACCCAGGAGAAACCGACCGTACTTGGTAGACCTGTCGTTGTATCGCCGACCCACCCGGATCCACTGAAATGGTACCCTAATAATACCCCGACGTTTGAGTGGGGTATGGAGGGGGCGACAGGGGTGAGCTTTATGGTCGATCAGAATGCAACCACTGAGCCTGATACTGCTAGTGAGGGAGTTGTCGGCACGTATACCGCCCCCAGACTTGCAGATGGACTATGGTATTTCCATGTCAAAGTGCAGAATACTGCTGGATGGAGTGAGACTGCGCATTATAGTTTCCAAGTTGATAATAGTGACCCGATTTCTCTTGAAATTTATGAGCTTGAAGAGCCGCGTCCTGGGTACGCATCCTTTATTTTCAATGCGTTTGATGAGATGTCCGGCGTTATCGGATACAAAGTCTCGATTGATCACGAGATTGAAGAGACGATTGCTGACGAAAATTTATATGTATATACGACGCGTCGCTTTGATGACCTGGGTACAGAAATTCATGTCATTACCGTCTCTGCGTATGATGCTGCAGGGAATTCATACACGAGCTCGCGCCAGTTCCAGGTGACTGCCGAACCAGTACCGGCATCTTCTCCTAATCCATTCATTACCTTTGTCGAAACGTATGCCTGGGTCATCCTTGGCGCAGCGCTTGCCATCATCATTCTTCTTGTGATCCTTTTTATTCTCATGATTGCGCGCACTGCTCATGATGTCGGAGCGGCGCGCAGAAGAAAGCATTTATTGAAAAATGCCACCTCGCTTCCACCTAAAGACAGACATGATCCTAATTCCCGCTGATCCTTATGTCTCCACAGATTCGTTATCTTTGGTACGCCTGCGGGATTTTGTGTGTTGCTCTCGTACTCACTCTTGGTATTACCAACGGTATCGTACTGTTATCAGATAGTCCGGTGTATTACTATATTGAAGACGTTCCTACGACCACGGTTGCAGTCGTGCTTGGGGGAGGGATGAAAGAAGGTGGGGTGATGAGCGATTTTCAAATCGATCGCGTACTTCAGGCAGTGGCGCTTTATCGTGCGGGAAAAATTGAGCGTATTCTTATGTCAGGTGATGATGGGGCATTGCGTGATAATGAAGTCGATGCTATGCAGGTGCTTGCGCTCACCGAAGGCGTCCCATCGAGCAGTATTATGATCGACCGTCATGCGTACCGTACCTATTTGACGTGTTACCGTGCGAAACATGAATTTGGAATCACACGCATGGTTGTTATCACGAACAGGTTTCATCTGCCAAGAACACTGTATCTCTGTCAAGGTATGGGTATTGAAACTATCGGACTTTCCGCCGATTTACGGTCACTCTATGAGCATGGGGTACGGGCGAACATCCGCGAAATCTTTGCCCGCGTGAAGGCGGTGATACAATTAAAGATTACGAAGCCGGTAGATTAGTCATAAAGTCTGAAAGTCCGTAAAGTCGAAAGTAAATTCAAAAAAAATACACGAGATTTCTCTCGTGTATTTACTTTATAGACTTTATAACTTTCGACTACGTACTATTTCCCATTCTGCATTCTTCCCGGTATTTCGAGTGACACGTTGTTGCTATATACCGCACATGCATTGTCGATCCATGCACACACACGGAAGTGAGAGGTTCCGGTAGGCAAATTTTTCCAATCACGTTCACGATGTGATACGTCGGTGAGGAAATAATATCGGTAATTTTCAGGGTACGCAGGATCCGTATCGGTCCCTTCCACGACCATCCACTTTTCCGCAATGTCTCTGGTTTCATCCGAAGGATTCCATTCGAGTTGTACTGAGGTTGATCCAGTCACGCTTCCGGTGAGTTCAATATTTTCTTCAATTTTTTCTCCGTTCACCCCACCTGGCGTTGATGTGGTATTACCACCCTCGTTTATTTGAGGACCGTTTTCGTCCGGTGGACTCGAGCAGCCGACACCTATGAATAATAGTGTTCCTAGTATGACAGGCAATATTCGTAGACGCATATTTTTTTGGTCTGTTTAAGAATAATGCGGATTGTTTGGGTAGTGTAGGGGGTTTTGGAGAATTTGGCAAGCCCTTGTTTCCTTTTTTAGATTTCTTTGTTGAGATCCTCACTTCCTTCGGGTTCGGTTATGATTTCAAAAGGAGTTGCTTTTTTCCTCAATTCTTCTATTTCGTGTGCATCAGCGAGTTTGGTTTCGGTTACCGGCTTTCCAAACTGATCGTATCCAGTCTGTATCCGGATAGTGATTTTACCCTCACGCTCGCGGGGAATATAGGTTTCTGCCATAGAGATTCACTATAGAATTAATTTTGACTTTTTCACTCTTTTACCTTACTATACCGTATATATAAGCCCTACTCAAGGGGTTTTTGTCTGTTATATATGCAGGAAAAAATTGTGATCAAAGGGGCTCGGGAACACAACCTCAAGAATATCTCGGTCGAGCTCCCTCGAAACAAAATGATCGTGTTTACCGGACTCTCCGGATCAGGGAAGTCCAGTCTTGCGTTTGATACGATTTTTGCCGAGGGACAGCGTCGCTATATCGAGAGTCTTTCTGCCTATGCGCGCCAGTTTTTAGGGGGTATGCAGAAGCCTGATGTCGATGAAATCGAAGGATTGTCACCCGCAATTTCGATCGATCAGAAAGCACATAGTGCAAATCCGCGTTCTACCGTCGCGACGATTACGGAAATTTATGATTACTTGCGTGTGTTGTTTGCGCGTATCGGCGAACCGTTCTGTCCTTTGTGTGGAACCAAGATCGAGAAGATGACGACGGATGAGATACAGGAACGGATACTGGAGAAAAGTCGAAAGAGGAAAGCGGAAAAATATAAAATAGATCCAAAAAAACAAAAAGGTACTGAATTGGTTATTTTCAGTCCGGTGGTCCGGGGTCGAAAAGGGGAGTATTATCAAATGCTCTATGACATGTATAACTCCGGCTATCTCGAAGTCCGGGTAGATGGAAAAATGAAAAGTTTGCGCGACAGAATCGTGTTATCAAAGAATACCAAGCATACGATCGAGATTGTCGTGGACAAGATTCCCATGGTTGATGTCGATCCTCGTCGGCTTGGTGAAGCGGTCGAATCTGCAGTAGATCTGTCAAACGGCCTTGTGGTCGCATCATTCAATAACGAAGAAGAAGTTACCTACAGTACACAATACTCATGTCCGAATGACGGTTTTGCTTTTCCCGAGATCGAGCCTCGACTCTTCAGTTTCAACAGTCCGTACGGATATTGCACTGCGTGCACCGGGCTTGGAACCAAGGAATTATTTAGTGAAGACGTGTGTATGGTATGTCAGGGGAAACGTCTGAATGAGACGGCGCTTTCGGTGAAAATCAATGATAAAAATATTTACGAAGTTACCAGCTTCATGATCAGTGAAGCGAGAGATTTTTTTGACCATCTCCGTAAAGAACTATCAGAACGCATTATTGAAATCTCCGGTGCCGCCTTGAATGAGATTTCAAATCGTCTGACCTTTATGTTCGATGTCGGACTGCATTATCTTACGCTCAATCGCACCGCAGGAACGCTTTCCGGAGGAGAATCACAGCGTATTCGGCTTGCATCGCAAGTAGGGCAACGACTGGTCGGAGCACTATATGTACTTGATGAGCCTACGATCGGACTGCATCAACGGGACAATGACCAGCTTGTCTCAACCCTCCGCAACCTGTGTGACATCGGCAATACGATTATTGTCGTTGAGCATGACGAGGATACGATCATGGTCTCTGACTGGCTCGTGGATATCGGCCCGGGAGCCGGAACACACGGCGGGAATGTGGTGTATTCAGGACCACTATCGAATCTATTGAACAAGAAAAAACCAGGAGCAACCGAATTTGGCAGCAAAACATACGGATCAGTGGAAAAGTCGCTAACGGGAAAATATCTCCGCCGGGAGACCGTGATTCAGGTACCGGACAAACGGCGAAAGGTGGACAGTACGACCCCTAAAATAAAAATCAAAGGCGCCCGTGAACATAATTTGAAAGACGTATCAGTTGAGATTCCGCTTAAACGTCTGGTATGTCTGACGGGGGTATCAGGATCAGGAAAATCTACTTTGATGCACAAGATTTTGTATCGTGCGGTAGCCAATAAATTGAACCATACACGCTACCAGGTAGGGAAGCATGATGAAATCCTCAATACCGAATATATCGACAAAATTATTAAAATTGACCAGAAACCGATTGGCAGGACTCCACGAAGTAATCCTGCAACGTATACCAAAGCATATGATCCGATTCGGGAGATTTTTGCCCTGACTCCTGAAGCAAAAATCAGAGGATACAAAACCGGCCGCTTCAGTTTCAATGTTCCCGGTGGACGATGTGAGAACTGCGAGGGAAAAGGATTGCTTGAAATTGAGATGCACTTCCTTCCCACTGTCGAAATCGTCTGTGATGTGTGCAAGGGTGCACGATTCAATGCTGAGACGCTTGCGATTCATTACAAAGGGAAAAATATCGCAGAAGTGCTCGCTATGACAATCGAAGAGGCGAGAGTGTTTTTCGAGGACGTGCCCCCGATCGCTGACAAACTCAACATGCTTCATGAGGTGGGACTTGATTATCTCACTCTCGGTCAATCTGCAAGTACCTTATCCGGCGGAGAAGCACAACGTATCAAACTTTCACGAGAATTATCAAAACGAGCAACCAGTAAAACACTCTATCTGCTTGATGAGCCGACGACCGGTCTTCACTTTGATGATGTGAAAAAATTGATCGAGGTCTTACAGAAGCTTACGTCGCACGGGAACACGGTCATGATCATCGAGCACAATCTTGAAGTGATCAAATCCGCTGACTGGATTATCGACCTTGGGCCTGAAGGAGGAGATAAGGGCGGGAAATTGATTGCAGTCGGCACTCCTGAAGAACTTGCACGCAAATCGTCGACCAGTCATACAGGGTATTATTTGAAGCGGGTATTACAATCTTAAAGAGAACGAACACAGAACCCTTGGTATTATCCGAGGGTTTTTTGTTTTGTAATAAAGGCTTGAAATGCCAGAAAAGCTGGAAAGGCTTAGGATGCTTTAGGTCTTTTTATCATTGACAAAACGTGTTTTTTGTGTAATAATTTTCGCTATTGCGTCGCGTGATGCGCGCAGGAAACAACGGAGGTATCGTATGCAGCATGCGGTTGTCGGTGTCATGGTCAATGATCAGGTGAAGCCGTTCACCCTTCAGCACTTGCTCCACGGCTGCACGCTGTGGGTCATGAGCCCCATCACGGAGAGCAACAACTTCGGCGTCAAGGTGGCGTCGATCGAGAAGCATGAGCGGCGGCAGGCTGTCGACGTCTATGGTTTCCCCAATGGCGCCGAGGCGCCGGAGGCGGGGCGTCGCTATGGCTTCGCCGAGCTCATCGTCAATCCCGCGACCGGCAGCGTCGTGCTCCGGCTCGAATTGCCGGAGAAGATTCGCCATTGAATTCATCACGATGGGGAGCGCTGGCACTCGCTAGCGCTCTCCTGTCCATCCACTTTCGCCTTATCGGCGTTTTTTTTATTTTTCACCTTGACCATGTTACTTTTTTTGCTATACTACTCTATCTATGCGGAGACAATCGTGTTTCCGTATTTACCAGCAGGAGCAGCGCCTTATGACTCGGCAAACCCAGTCTGTCTACGAAAGCCCCATGAATCTCACCTGGGATCGCGTCCCGTTCACGTCGCTCGACGAGCTCAAGAGCATGAAGCGCGACCGGCACGAGATCAGGATCCCGATCATGGACCCCGTCACGAAGACGCCTCTCGAGGCCTTCATGGGACCCATGAAGCGGATCGTCAACGAGAAGGGGCTCAGCAACGTCTGCACCATCGAGTTCGAGTACGGCTACCGCACGGGCAAGCGGAACCACGTGAAGCTCGTCGGTGTCTTCGAGGTCACGAGCGACAACAAGCTGAAGTACAAGCTTACCTTCGGGTGAGCACTCCTCCAACCGGCGGCCTTCCTTCGGGACGGTCGTCGGCTTCATTCATATATGATTGATCGCTTTCCCAAGCGATTTTATTGTACACAGATTCCTTGCTATACTGAGTATCTATGTCGAATTCCCATATTCAGACCATACTTGCCAAGCTTCCTGGTACTCCGGGGATTTATTTGTTTTATAATTCAGACAAAACATTGATGTACGTCGGTAAGGCAACCTCGCTTCGCAGCCGGGTCAGAAGTTATTTTTTGAAACCAAAAACTCCGAGACCTATTGAGCAGATGATGCACCAGGTTTCTGATATCAAAACTATTCAGACTGATTCGGTGCTTGAGGCGGTAATTCTCGAATCAATTTATATCAAGAAGTTTCAGCCGATATATAACGTAGAAGGGAAAGATGACAAAAGCTGGAATTATATCGTTATTAGTAGTGAACTATATCCTCAGGTGTATACGATGCGGGAACATGAATATGCCCGATTGGGAGCTGATGAAATCGCGAAGGATTTCCTTCACATTTCCGGGCCGTATCCCGGGCTTAGTCCGAAGACGACGATGAAATTGCTCCGTCGGTTGTTCTATATTTCCCCGTGCAAGCCGTTGCAGGGTCGACCCTGCTTGTATCGGCAAATGGGGCAATGTCTCGGTGTATGCACGGGAGAGATTTCAAGTCGGGACTATCGGAGAAAAGTGATCCGACCACTCGTCACCTTTCTTTCTGGCGGGAAAAAGAAATTGATGAAATCAATTGAAGTTGAAATGGCACGCGCTGCACGAAAAGAACAATTCGAAGAAGCTGCGCGACTTCGGAATCAGTTGCATGCACTTACCCGGATTCAAGATGTCGCACTTATCAATAAAGATTTTTTTGCTGATCTCACTCATACTGGAGAAGAACGAGAAAGAATCAGAATCGAGGGGTATGACATTTCTAATCTGGGGAAGACGGGAAAAGTGGGTAGTATGGTCGTGTTTGACGCAGAAGGACCGGTCAAACATTCATATCGCAAGTTCAAGATCAGATCGGTCGCGGGGCAGAGCGATGTCGATTGTCTCGAAGAAGTTTTGGTCCGCAGATTCAAACATGATGAATGGGAGCGCCCGACAGTGCTTCTTATCGATGGAGGTCTTCCACAGGTTAATCGGGCAAAAGAAGTGTTTACTGGATTAGGAATTGTTATTCCGATTGTCGGTATCGCAAAAGGTCCTGAACGAAAGCGCAATGATTTTATTCTCGGCAATACGGACCCCGAGTTCGTGAAATGGGTAGATACCCATCGAGAATTATTGATTCGGGTACGTGATGAAGCACACCGTTTTGCGATTACGTACCAGCGCACCCTCCGGAAGATTTGAAAATAGAGCCTGGGAACTTTACTTTTCCTCTCTAAATAGGTAGGCTTAGCATATAATTTTTATCAGGTCATATGCAACCACATACGCCGCAACATATTTCGTTTAAATGTCCTAAGTGTTCTCACCAGCAATGTACGGTAGGGGAACTTCGAGCAGCTGGAAGCTTCTGGTCAAAGATTTTTAATGTTGAAATGCGTAAGTTTAAAACAGTGAGCTGCGCTCAGTGCGGATATACAGAATTATATAACCAGAAAAAATCAGGAAAAATGGAAAACGTGATTGATTTTTTGTCTAATTAGTTTTAGTAATTTTCTATGTCGCTTGAGCGAAAAATGGAGGGATGGGGTGCTGCAGCAGCAGATCAAGAAAGTGCTGATCAATGGTTTGAGTCGCTATCCTTGGATGAACGTGAACAGATATTTTTTGAATCACAGAGTTTTAAAATTTTGGTTGCAAAATTCCAAGATACATTACAACGAATGCAGGAAAATGTGAAAGAACAGGGTATTTTTCTACGATGGCCGATGGATACCAAGAGAGTGGGTTATGGTTTGGGGAATATCATACTCAAGTCCCCGACTTTATTACATATTCTTCATAAGAACGATAATATTGCCAAATATATTACTTCTCATGAGAGTGATGTTGCTCGGAGACTTTTTGCAATTTTTTCATATCCGAATTCGATCCCCGCTGAAGCGTATAATCTGGATCACGAGTGGGAGGGTGGGAAGCCTACGGAAGCAGAAGAATAGAAAAATTGGGTAACCAATTAGTATATAAAACACGAAGCCCCTGGCGCAGTAGCAACCAGGGGCTTTTTCGACATGAGGGACGTTCGCGTCAGTCTCGAGGAGCATCTGTGTAATAGATGCCGGTTTTTCCGATCGCGATCGCGCCACAGGGCTTGATCGAGAGACGGGGGATTTTTCCCGAGTCCGGATGTTTTGCGACCGAGGAGATCATCTGTGCGAGCGGTTTCACCCGTTCGGGATCCACGACCATGAGGATGGTGCGGGCTCGGCACAGCTGTTCCCGGATCGGTGTGAAGTACTCCAGCACTTCGTCTACCATGCGTCCATCAGATACCACACTGTCGAACTCCATGCCTTGCACGATGTGCGTGTTCTGGTTTTGGAGGGTCGTTTTGGCGGCGGTTGCCGCGGCACGGCTTTCGGTGGTGTCGATGTTGCAGACCAGCGCCAGATCATTTCTCTTGATCTGCGTGCGGCTGTTGTTTCCAGTCAGTCTCCATCCTTCCTCGAGGATTTTGGGGTTGTAGGCGCACATCACGATGATGCGGTAGCCCTTCTCGAGGAGATCTGTCAGGGTCGTAGTCTTCATTTCGCATTCTCCGTGTTTGGTTTTCCCATGTCACCCAGGCGAACAGTATCCTTTTCTTGAGAGAAACGGACAGCTGTATCATTCCTGAATTGTTTCAGGATAGGTAATTATTGCTTAGTTGTCAATTGGTGGTTTTTATACACAGACTGGTGGATAAGTAGGGTTGTCAACGGGAGGATAGTGGGGTAAAATGTCTTGTAGTGGTGAATTGTGGGGAATTTCTTCATCTAGAGAGTACTACGCCATGCTTGTCTGTGGAACTCTCACGGCTTAACATCAGATTCCCGTTTTCGCGGGAATGACGAATTCTATGTTTATCGGTGAATATAGCCACAATTTAGATGAGAAAGGTCGCCTTGCAATACCCAAGAAGTTTCGGGCTGATCTTTCACAAGGTGCAGTTGTCACGCGCGGGCTGGATAGCTGCCTATTTTTGTACACCAAAGCTGAGTGGGCAAAACTTGCCGAAAAATTGGCACAATTGCCATTTTCCCAGGCAAATACTCGTGCATTCGCACGATTGATGCTTGCGGGGGCGATGGATGTAGAAGTTGATAAACAGGGGCGTGTCATGCTTCCTCCGTACTTGCGAACATTTGCCGGACTGTCGAAGTCGGTCATTGTCGCAGGTCTCTACAATCGTCTTGAAATTTGGGACGAGGAGAAATGGAAGTCATACACTACCGCGACCGAGTCCGAAAGTACGTCGATTGCTGAACAAATGGGAACCTTAGGTGTATGAGACATATTCCCGTTCTCCTGTCAGAAGTGCTTCATGCACTTGAGTTAGCGCCAGGAAAAAATATTATCGACTGCACACTCGGAGACGCAGGACATTCTGAACACATACTCGAGGCAACAAGTCCGACCGGGAAATTGCTTGGAATTGATGCAGATCCTGAAGCATTACTCCGTGCGAAGAATTTTCTCCATCGGTTTGATGAAAGAGTGGTGTATGTGCGAGAGAATTTCGAACATCTGGAATCAATTGTGAGAGAGTACTCGTTTGGTCCGGTCGATGGAATTCTGATGGATTTTGGGTGGTCTACTCCGCAATTCGAAGAACGGAAGCGGGGATTCAGCTTTCAAAATATGGATGAGACGCTCGATATGCGTTATGGCGGAATGATTGATCCTTCGCGAAGAACTGCGGCTGAACTGATTGCCGAAGCTACTCCGAATGAGCTTGAAGAGATATTTCGAGTATATGGAGAAGAGCGATTGTCGAGTGAAATTGCACATGCAGTCCATGTAGCACGAAAAGAAAAAACGATCGCGACTGTCGGAGATCTGGTCGAGGTGGTACTTCAGACCTATCGGGTGAAGCTCAAGACTGACAAGGAGATTCCGTGGATCGGAGGGTTACACCCGGCGACCAAAGTATTCCAGGCGCTCCGAATCGCAGTCAATGACGAACTGGGAGTGATTGAGCGGGTATTACCTCAAGCACTGAAAATATTGGATCGAGGAGGAATACTTGCAATCATCACCTTTCATTCGCTTGAAGACCGGATCGTCAAACATTATTTCAAAAAACATTCAGGCAAAGAATTTACTATTATTACCAAAAAACCAATCGTCGCAGGTACCGAGGAATACAAGAGTAATCCCCGCGCACGATCGGCAAAATTACGAGTTTTAAAAAGAGTATGAACGCATACGCACGAAAAAAAACAACACTGAAGGATAAACGGGAGAGTATCCGAAAGATTGTTCTCGGTCGGACATTCCGGATGGTTTTATCATGTCTCATGTTTGCGGTCGGTATCTTGTATATGTGGCAGGTAAATACCGTATCTGCAAAAGGATATGTAATTTCTGATTATGAGAAAAAAGTTACGCAATTGGAACGAGAGACCCGAAGTCTGGATGTGGAAATCGCTCGACATACCTCGATCAAGACTGTGCGTGAGCGACTTAGTGAGTCTCACTATGAACCAGTCGCGAATGCACAATACGCAGTCCTTGCAAGTGAAGTGGTGGCAAAGCGGTAATGTATTAATCGGAAAATCGAAAGTCTATAAAGTAAAATACACAAGATTATTTCTTGTGTATTTTTGTACTCACTTTTGATTTTTAGGTTTTACCACTTTTAGACTTTTTTGTGGTATACTAATAAAGAATAGTTTACCTATGTGTCTATGTGGCTTTTAATTCTCCAACGGCTGATACTCGAATTTTTCTTTGATTTCATATACGCACCGATCTGGTGGTACACCTCAGGCCTTGCACGAGCCGGGCGTTTTTCGGCACGTTTGGTCGCGACAGGGAATGCGCAGTTCGCTCCAGGTTTGTGGCTTCACAATATTTTCGTTCCCATGTTCGGTCAATATGACTGGCAGGGAAGGCTAGTGAGTTTTTTTGTCCGTCTTGTCAACGTGATTATACGGTCACTACTTCTCATTCTCTGGGTTATATTTTCTTTTGTCGTTTTTTTGCTGTGGATCGGGATTCCTATTTTTATTATATATACGTTGATTTATTCTTTCTAGTTGTCTATGCTTTTTTCGAAAGCATCATCATTACCCATTCTCGTGTGCAGTCTCTGTGGAGGTACCGGAAAGGAGAAGGGTCGTGTCTGTCCCGAATGTCACGGATTGATTCAGGGACTCATGGATCATGAAACTTTTGTATACTTTGGCGAACACTATACCGAATATGCAATTAAGCTCCGTAAAGCTCGAAAGATATTGAACGTGCTTCGTATTATCGGGGCATTGGCTGTCTCATTCGGCCTGTTTGGTTGGTTTTTTTATTACGCATACCAACTTGATCAAATTTCTGACCTTGCAACACCATTATTTTGGTTTACTCCGACAGCAGGAAATGCATACCGCACCTTGGTGTGGATTGGTTTGTTGGGTCTTTTGTACGTCTGGTACCGTGTACTCCGCGCGCATACTCCCCATATCCGTTTTACCTATTCAGGTATTTCCAGTGCTCCATCACAGATGGATGCTCCGTTTACGCAACCGACTACTTGGGAGGCAGTGAAGCGGATGAAGCATTCACGGTATCTCGATTTATCGAAGTATCTTTCTCCCGAATCGGAGCGGGTACTCGAAAAAAGTTTTGAATTGGCGAGGAGCTACGGACATACCGAGGTTACTGCATTTCATCTGTTGCATACACTTTTTTCCGAAGATAGTGTCCGGAATATCTGCATTCGTTTGCATATTCATCCTGGTTCGATTCAGGCACGCATTGCGACCTCATTCGGTGAGAAATCCCCGAAACATTTTTCTCCAATTTTTTCTTCTGACACAGAACAGATTTTGTTCCGTTCTTATTTCATTACCCGTGATAATCACGACCCATTGGTACGCGCTACCACGATTCTGAAGGCGGTTGTCGAACAGAGTGAGCCGATACAAGAAATGTTGTATGATCTTGAAGTCGATAAGGTGAAGCTCGACAATGTGATCGAATGGGCGCGTATTCGGGAAACGTTATTTGAAAAATATCATATTTTTGCTGCGGCAGCTGCCGGAGTGTCTAAGCATGGTATGGATCGAGCCATGACCGCGATCGCTACACCCATGCTTAATCAATTGAGTCACGACCTTACGATCGCTGCGAAATATGGAGATATCGATACGTGTGTTGCGCGAGATTCTGAAATCAACGAAATTTTGCGTATTATCGAAGGGGGTGGTAGGAATATCATGTTGGTCGGAGATCATGGGGTCGGGAAGATGACGATCGTGCAAGGTTTGGTCGAGCGGATGATTAGGGGTGACGTGCCGAAATTATTGCAGGATAAACGTATGGTTCAGATTTCCACTACGTCGCTTCTTGCCGGTACGACCGCCGCAGGAGCCCAAGAGCGTCTGATCCGTATTATGAATGAGGTTACCCGTGCACGGAATATTATCCTGTTTATCGATAATATTCATGATCTCATGGGTGTGTCTGACGCTCAGGGAGAGGGTCTTGATGTGTCCGAATCTCTTGCTGAATATCTCCGAAGTCAACGGTTTGTCATGTTTGCGACAACATTGCCTGATGTATATGCCCGCACGATTGCGAGATCAGAAATCGGTACCGTATTTTCAAAAATAGATATCCGGGAGATGGATATTAATCAGGCGATACGTGTGCTTGAATCAAAAGCCGGAGCACTGGAATATCAGACACGCGTATTTTTTTCATATGATGCGCTTGAAAAAAGTGCTACACTTGCGCATAAATTTTTTACTGACCAGAATCTGCCACAAAGTGCCTTGGCACTCATGAGTGAGGCAGGGAGTTACGCCCGAAGCACTCATGGCGAACATACACTCGTATCAGGAGATGATGTGGGAGCAGTGGTCGGACAGAAAACCGGAGTACCAGCCACCTCAATTACTGCATCTGAATCAGAAAAGCTGTTGAAACTTGAAGAGGAAATGCATACCCAGGTCATTGGGCAAAGTGAGGCGGTCGCAATGGTCGCAAGCGCACTTCGACGCGCTCGCGCTGACATGCGCGCGACCAATCGCCCGATTGCGAGCTTTCTCTTTCTCGGTCCGACGGGTGTCGGAAAAACCGAGCTCGCCAAGACGATCGCGCGCGTATATTTTGGCGGAGAAAATCGTATGATCCGCATTGACATGAGTGAATATCAGGATACGAGTGCAATCTACCGGCTTATCGGACAGCCCGGGAGTCAGGGGTCGGGTATTTTGACCGAAGCGGTACGGCAGCATCCCTTTTCACTCGTACTCTTGGATGAGCTTGAAAAAGCAGATGCGAATATTTTGAATTTGTTTTTGCAGGTGCTTGACGACGGACGGCTAACCGACAGTACTGGTCGTGTCGTTGATTTTACCAATACGATTATCATTGCCACTTCGAACGCGGGGACAGGATATGTTGCCGACCGGTTGAAAGCAGGGACAGATCTTGGTACGATCCGTGACGAGCTCATTCGTGGTGAACTTAAAAATTATTATCGGCCTGAGTTTCTGAACCGTTTTGATGGAATCGTACTCTTCAAGCCCCTTGAACACTCGGAAATCAAACAGATTGCCGGACTCATGTTGAAGCAGGTGGCGCGCGATCTTGAGGCGAAAGGTGTTGGGTTTGAAGTGGAAGATGCAGCACTCGAAGCATTGGCAGACGTCGGGTTTGATCCTGATTTTGGTGCCCGTCCCATGCGCCGTGCCATCCAGGATCGGGTCGAGAATGAGCTTGCAAATCTGGTACTCAAAGGAGAGTTGCGCCGAAGGGATACGGTAATACTTGGATCCGGGGTCACTCTCCGTGTGGAAAAACCGATGAGATAATACGTTATGTTGGAACATGTACTCTATTTTTTGGTAGCACTTATACTTTCCATTGTTGCAACCGGTTTTGTTGCGGCTCTTATGCGGCGTTTTGATATTGTTGATCGAGCGCCACGAAAGTCTTCCCGAAAAATTCATACCCGATCCATACCGCTCGGAGGTGGTCTTGGGATTTTTTTGGTATTTTTTGGAATCATTGGGGTATTGTGGATTACCGAAGGAGAATTTCGAACTGCATTTAATACGATGACCTTGTTCGGGCTTGGGCTCGGATCCCTCATCCTCATGATCGGCGGGATTCTCGATGATACATACACGCTTCGACCTCGATATCAGATCATTGCGCCGATTTTTGCCTGCCTCACTATGATTGTTTTGGGTGTGGGCCCCACAGTTATTACGAGCCCGGGTGGTGGCGTCATCGATCTCACGCATATTACGTTTACGCTTGAACCGTTTATACATATTGTGCTTTTTGCAGATGTTTTGGTATTTTTGTGGCTTTTTGGTATGATGTTCACTACTAAATTTCTTGATGGTCTCGATGGTTTGGTTTCAGGTATTGTTGCAATTGCTGCTTTAGTCATCTATGCGGTATCCATCCAACCGCAATGGTTTGACCCGAATGTTGCTTTGCTTGCGATCATATTCGCCGGAACTATTCTTGGGTTTTTGGTCTGGAATTTCAATCCTGCCAAGATATTTCTCGGAGAAGGCGGGAGTCTCATGACCGGATTCATTCTTGGAAGTCTTGCTATTATTTCAAGAAGCAAAATTGCAATTACGTTCATGGTCGTCGGTATTCCCATGATTGATGTGGTACGGGTTATGATTATGCGGGTTATCAAAAAGCGTCCGGTATATATTGGAGATCGTGAGCACCTGCATTATCGACTGATCGAATCTGGACTCAGTCACCGACAAGCGGTATTATTGCTGTATGCGATTTCGTTGTTGTTTGGTATGACTGCCTTGTTCATTCAGGCCGAACATCAGTTGATCGCACTATCATTTATTTTTATTCTCATGCTGCTTATCGGATTGTGGCTTTCAAAGAAAGATCATTCATCATCCTGTTAATTTTTTATATGGAATCTGGTAAAAAAACTCAGGAGAAGAAAAAGATAGGGAAATGGTGGGTTATTGCCTTTCTTGGCGCCGCAGTTTTTTTATTTTTTTGGAATAAATTCTACTGGCCAAAAGCTGAGTATGTGGTCAATGACACGACGATTACCGTACTCGTTGCGAGTACGATCCAGCATCAATATCGCGGCCTTGGTAATCGTGATACGATCGCTCCGTATGACGGCATGATGTTTCCATTTCTAACCTATGCGCGACATGGGTTTGTCATGCGGGACATGCGTTTTCCGATTGATATCATTTGGCTTCGGGACGGAGTAGTTGTTGATCTCGCAGAACGCGTGCTGCCTGAATCAGGGGTAAGCGAGGCCCAATTACGTATTTATCGACCTCGGGCAGAGGCTAATGCGGTACTTGAATTACCTGCTGGACGAGCTTCAGAGCTTGGGATCTCGATCGGGACGCAGGTCATAGAGACGAAGTAGATACTTGACTTTTTCCTCCTTATTTAGTATAGTATTCCTGTTTCCCAAAACATTTATTAAAATCTTAGTTAATTTTGGAGTATGTTCGCAGTTATTGAAACCGGCGGAAAGCAGTACCTCGTGAAAGCGGGAGACGTCCTCAAGGTTGAAAAACTCGACGTGGAAGCTGGCAAAGAAGTAGTATTTGACAAGATACTTCTTACTGCTGACGACAACGGCGAGAATGTAAAACTTGGTAATCCATATTTGAATGGAGTAAGCGTCGCTGCGGTTGTAGAGGGTCAAGGTCGCCATGACAAAGTTCGGGTCGTAAAATATAAACGAAAGGTGCGTTACAAGAGAACGATCGGACACAAGCAGGCCTTTACGAAAGTAAAAATTTCAAAGGTCTAAATCTACAAGCATAATAAAAACTCTCCGTATATACGGAGAGTTTTTATTATGAGACCGTTCTATTTTTGAGCGCGCTTCCGAGCGTAATGTCGTCAGCATATTGGAGATCGCTTCCCATAGGAAGTCCGCGTGCGAGACGGGAGACGCGGATGGGCGGTGCGATTTCCTTTATTTTTTTCTCAAGGTACATCATAGTCGTCTCTCCTGGCATATCAGGATTGAGGGCGAGGATAATTTCATCAATTCCACCTTTTCGTACTCGGAGCAGTAGTTCCGGAATTTTAAGCCCCCGGAGCGAATGTTCATCATGCGCTTGGATCGCACCACGGAGAATATGATACCCACCCCGATAGATACCGGTTTTCTCGATAGCTTCCCGATCCTGCGGTTCGGCAACCACACACACCAATTTTGGATCTCGCTGAGGTGAGGCGCAGACGGTACAGGGGCTTGTATCGGAAAAGGTCCAACAAATTTCACAGCTTTTAACGCTTTCAATCAATTCTTTCAGCGCAAGCGTCAGCTCACCTACATCTTTTTTTCCAGATTTGAGGAGGTGAAATACAAAACGCTCGGCAGTGCGCGGGCCAACCGACGGGAGACGTGAAAAAGCGTGGATTAAGTTTTGTATGGGCTTTGAGTACATAATATTTAGCACTCACTTAAGGGAACACGATTGGGTAGAATTTTACGGAATAGATCCCTTTAAATTCGTGTTCTATTCTTAAGAAAGCCCTGGAATGTTTGGGAGTCCGCCCATGTCGCGCATTTTCAATGCCATGGTGCGTTGCATTTTTTTCAGTGCGTCTTTGTGTGCGTCTTTGATTCCCTCTGCCAGTTTTGCTTTTTTGTCAGGAGCCATGAGCGAGTCATCAATCGTGAGATCGGTAATATCGAGGTTTCCGTTCATCGTGAGGGAGATTGCAGATCCTGCTGCGGTCGTTGTTATGGATTCTTTGCCGAGTACATCCTGCAGTTCCTTTGCCTTATCACGAAGGTCTTTGAATTGCTTTAACTTGTTAAACATACTATATTGTCAGATTAAAATTAAGTTTTTGGTTATTTGTATTATTCAAGGCTTGAGGTTCCGCCTCCGTGCTGGAGATCAAGATTTTTGTAACTTGCACGAGCCTCGTCGAAGAATACTTTGACGACCCCGGTCGGGCCATTGCGGTGTTTTGCTATGTGGATCTCTCCGATATGGCGCTCATCCGGCGGGATATCTTCGAGGCGGTAGTTGCGATCTGCAGATTTTCGATAGATAAACATAACCACATCCGCGTCCTGCTCAATACTACCAGATTCACGGAGGTGCGCAAGCTTCGGAATCGCCGGCTTGGTCTGCTCGACCGCACGAGATAGCTGGGATAATGCGATTACAGGTACATTCAATTCGCGCGCGATCCCTTTCAAGTTACGGGAAATAACCGATACTTCCTGCACACGATTGTCACTGAATTTATTACTATGTGATTCCATGAGCTGTAAGTAGTCGATAATGATGAGTCCTAAGCCATGTTCAGCCTGCAGACGACGCGCTTTGGTTCGGATATGCATCACATTGTTTCCGGGTGTGTCATCGATAAAGATTGGTGCCTCCGCGAGCACTCCCATCGCGTGTCCAATGCGAGGGAAGTCGTCAGAATCAGGCCTGTCTGAGAGGTTACCGGTGCGCATTTTCCAGAGATCGATTCCTGCCTCGGCACAGAGTAGACGGTCCACCAATTGTTCTTTACTCATTTCAAGCGAAAAAATACCGACGGGAACCTTGCCTTTTACGGCTGCGTAACGCGCGAGGTCGAGTGCAAATGATGTTTTACCGACCGAGGGACGCGCTGCAAGAATTACGAGGTCTGATTTTTGGAATCCGGCAAGCAATCCATCAAGTTGAGTAAAACCACTTGGAATACCTCTTAATTTTCCTTTTTCTCGATGAAGTTCATCAATACGTTCAAATGCTTCATTCAAGATTCCTCTGATCGGAGAGAAGGTCTGTTTTAAATGTTTTTGCGAAATCGAGAATAAGTGCTGTTGGGCTTCGTCAAGGAGACTGTCGACATCCTCTGCCTCTTCTTTGTAACCCAGTTTCGATATTTCATGTGCTGATTGCAAGAGTTTTCGAAGTGTTGCTTTCCTTCGGATGATTTTCGCATATTGCTCGATGTGGGATGCGGTCGGGACACTATTTGATAATTCGACCAAATAACTTCGTCCGCCGACTTGCTCTAAGTGTCCTTTTTCTTCCAATCGGTTGGACACCGTCAATACGTCGATCGGTTCTGACTTGCTGTATAATTCCTGCATCACTTCGAAAATTATGCTGTGTGCAGGCTTGTAGAAGTCTTCGACATCGGTCATGTCCGCGATTTTCACCATCGCTTCTTTATCAATCAAAATTGAGCCGATCAGGGATTTTTCGGCTTCGAGGTTTTGAGGTGGTATTTTTTCGAGTTCAGTGATATCCGGCATAGTGTGAGTATCATAGCGCACATCGGGCAGTGCGTT
This sequence comes from uncultured Gammaproteobacteria bacterium, assembly GCA_964571295.1. Classification (GTDB taxonomy): domain Bacteria; phylum Patescibacteriota; class Patescibacteriia; order Magasanikbacterales; family UBA922; genus UBA922. Next base: position 25,308 of record CAZNAO010000007.1, read on the forward strand.
CAAATATCGAAGATGGATAGACTGTGCGGAAGATGGGGATAGTTGAAAAAAGGGAGTATTTTGTGCTAGAGTTAGCCCAAGCTGGCTACATTGGCTACGCCTACAGTGAATGCAATGCGACTAACTCAGAAAATTACCAGCCGAGGGAACTTTTATGAAAATTTGTATTATCAACAATCTTTATCCTCCTTATAACCGGGGAGGGGCGGAGCAGGTGGTAGTTGAGACCGTAAAGGGTCTTCAGGAACAGGGACATTCTGTAGTGGTAATTACTTCAACTCCTGAAAAAGATGAGACGGTTTCTCTGAACGGAGTCTTGGTATATCGCATCAATCCCAAGATGTCATATTTCTATACTGATGCACATACGTATGGCATATGGTCCCGGATGAGATGGCATGTGGAAAATATCTGGAACAGGGAGGTTGCGGAAAAGGTGGATTCAATTATCGAGCAGGAAAAGCCGGATGTGGTACATACACACAACCTCATGGGTCTATCGTTTCTGATACCGAAAAAGATTCGGGTTCGCAAAATACGCCATGTCCACACGATTCATGATGTACAACTGGTCGAACCATCCGGCATGATTCTCAAGACGAAAGAGAACAGTTTTCGTTACCGGGGGCCGCATATTTGGCTGTATAGTGTCATTACCAAACGACTGTTTGGTTCTCCTGATGTGGTCATTTCACCTTCCATATTTTTACGTGAATTTTATCAGTCAAGAGGTTTTTTCCCTGATTCACAGAAAATTGTTATCAGAAATCCGTTGACGTTTTCTGGTGAAGTTTCATACGAAAAGAAACGTGACAAGGTCTTGCAGTTGTTGTATGTGGGACAGGTCGAATATCATAAAGGAATTACGGTTTTGCTTGAGGCGGCTCGGGAACTGTCCCATCTTGAATTTGAACTACATATTGCAGGTGGTGGTTCATTATTGCTGCCGTTACGTGAACGAACTAAACATACTCCACACATTTTTTTTCATGGGCGCGTGGATCGGGAAGCGCTGCGACGACTATATCGAGAGGCTGATATTACGATCGTACCATCATTGTGTTATGAAAATTCGCCGACCGTAATATTTGAAAGTTTCTCATTCCATACGCCAGTCCTGGCAAGCAAAATCGAGGGGATTGCCGAGTTGATTGACGAAGGAAAAAATGGAATTACATTTGGGGCCGGCAGGGTAGATGAACTTGTAAGACAGATCGTCTGGTGCAGTACCGCCAGAGATGAATTGCATCGTATGCAGGACATGATCACGGTTCCAAAAGCGAGTAATGCGGAATATATCGCAGCTCTTGAACTCAGTTACCGTGTTTGAGATATTCAAACACCCACATTCTGTCATCAATTGAGTGCCATGAGTCGGCACTTTTTTTTGCACCCTCCACGATTTCATTGATTCGCGCCCAATACCATGGTACGACCACATAAACTGTGTTCACGTTGGTTAGGGCAAAAATTTTATCAATCGTTTCCCGTTTTTGTCCATGGTACACCATCTCTTCATATGCGAGGTATAAAGGGCCCCCCGAGGGGATTGAGTAATAGAATTGCGGACCGAGATCCGTATCGATATATGACGCAAACGGGTATTCGGTAAGTGCAGTCACTGCAGTCAAAATAGTCGAGAGTACGACATAGTCATAGGTATCATTTTGGTCGTGAATCCAACGTACCGCTTTTTGGTCATATTCGGTTACATTAAATCCGGGGAAATATACCTTTCCATTATATTGCGGATAGGAAAAATAGAGCGACAGCATGAGCAGTGTTCCGATTTTTAGGGAAAGTATTATTGAGAGTAAGGCTACTGTCAGTTTCGTTCGTGTTGTCAGAAATAGTACATTCTGACGCATGAACGTGTATATGCCGTACATTGCGAGCGGGATAAGTACGGCGACTGCGGCAACCAACAGGCGGAAGAGGTAATTTCCTTGTTCGCTTTCGGCAACATTCGGGAAGATGATCAGTGTGCGCAGGAGAAATGCGCCAATCGTGAGTCCAACACTCGATCCGAGCAGAAGCCAGGTCAGTTTATTTTTTTTCTGGTACCACGCACCTGCGACTGCACTTATGATTACCGCAGGGGTGAGGAGGTAGTGCCATGCGTACACGATTTCAAGATACCAGGATGCATCACGTTTGAACCAAAAGGGTCGTCTGAAAAATTCGAGAAAGAGGTCGAAATTTGAAAATGGATTTACGAAGGTTGGTAAGCCATATCCATTCATCCACTGTTGGAGCGTAAACATAAGGAGTGGAATGAGCGAGAGAAATAGTACCAGTACTACACACCATGTGCTCTGGTACTTGGTATTTTTTTGCGTATTCAGGAGCCGTGCAATAACGACAATTGCAAGTATCGGAAGTCCAAGTAGGGGGTGGGTCGAGAGTGCAAGAGCGGCCAACATTAGCGGTAGTACGTAGGGAAGACGAGCGTAATAATATCC
>CAZNAO010000008.1:0-16880 GCA_964571295.1 uncultured Gammaproteobacteria bacterium
CCGGGAAATGATATGCGATTGAGCGAAGAAAAAATCGCAGGTTTCAGAAATTTTACGAACAAGCTCTGGAATATTTCACGGTTCATGCTCCTCAATATTGAAAATCCTGTTCGGGATGTGGAAGAGCCAAAGCCAAAGACGGCTGCTGATGAGTGGATTCTTTCAAAATTGAATGCGGTCGTCGAACAGACGAATGCACACCTCACCTCATATCAATTCTCAATTGCCGGTGAAGCGCTCCGCGATTTTACCTGGGGAAAACTCGCGGACTGGTATCTTGAAATGGCCAAGGTCGAAGGTGGAAAGAGCGAAATTTTAAATTATATACTCAATACCATTCTCAAACTCTGGCATCCATATATGCCATTTGTCACGGAACAGATCTGGCAGGAGGTCTATGGAGGAGAATTGCTCATGGTAGAAAAGTATCCGGTATCAGGAAAACGAAAGAAAGACAGTAAAGAAATTGTATTTATCGACACAGTACTTATACCAACTATAGTTAAAATTCGCACAATTCGTGCTGAGTATAACATTGATCCAGGGAAAGCAATTAACATTGAAGTACAACCTGATTCAAGTTATAAAAAATTGTTCAATGAGTATGAACCGATAATTGAGCGATTGGGAAGGAGTAAACGTTATGTTTTGAAAGCAGAAACAGGTTCGTTTGTGATGGGCGGTTCGAAAGTCTCTTTTGATCTTGGAGGAGCGGTTGATGTGGAAAAAGAACGTGCGCGTATCGAAAAGGAAATCTCGAATGTGGAACCCTATGTCTCGGCTCAGCAAAAGAAATTGGGGAATAAATCATTTGTCGACAATGCGCCGAGTACAGTAGTGGAAGCCGAAAAGAAAAAACTCGAGGAGGCAAAGCAAAAGTTAGAAGCTTTGCGGAAACAATTACAAAATCTTTAATCATAAATTTTTAATTTTGATACTCTATGGACAAGAAAAAGACAAATCTCATCTGGTGGGTTGCCGGGCTCCTTATTCTCGGAGGAATTATCGGGCTCTCGATATATCAGAAGAATCAGCCGGGTGAATTTGACGAATTTGCGACCTGTATCAAAGACAGTGGTACCATTTTCTATGGTGCGTTCTGGTGCCCGCATTGCCAAACACAAAAGGCGCTTTTTGGAAAATCAGCGGATTTGCTTCCCTACGTCGAATGTTCCACCCCAAGCAAATCGCAGAACAAAATATGTAATGATGCGGGGATCGAATCATATCCGACCTGGAAATTCCCGGATGGCACGATTGCTACCGGTGAGAAATCATTTCAAGAGCTCTCTGACAAGACCAAATGTGAAATCAAGTAGTGTTACACAAGTTGATTTTAGCCTCGCCTACTGATATAGTTCTCCTGTATGAAAATCTCAACCGACAAGAAAAAAATTGACGAATTGCTCTCGCGTGGAGTTGAAAGCGTGATTGATAAGAATCATCTGAAAAAGCGTCTGGAATCAGGGGAAAAACTCCGGATCAAATTGGGTATTGATCCGACCAGTCCGAATTTGCACCTGGGCCGCTCGATTCCGCTTCTCAAAATGCGTGATTTCCAGGAACTCGGTCACCAGCTGGTATTTATTGTTGGTGATTTTACGGGTGTCATTGGCGATACGTCGGATAAAGACAGCGAGCGTCCCATGCTTGAGAGAGAACAGGTGAAGAAGAATATGAAAAGCTATGTGGAACAGGCGGGGAAAATCATCGATATCAAGAAAGCGGAAGTGCACTACAACAGTAAATGGTTGTCAAAAATCGACTATAACGAACTCGGTGATCAGGCAGATGCTTTTTCGGTCGCGGAATTTATCGCACGCGATAATATCCGCCGCCGACTGGAAGCCGGAACCCGCGTGTCCTTGCGCGAAGTACTGTACCCTCTGATGCAGGGATATGATTCAGTCGCGGTCAAGGCAGATGTCGAGCTTGGGGGCACGGATCAAAGGTTCAATCTGCTTGCAGGTAGAACTTTGCAGGTGCGGTATGGGCAGGAACCGCAGGATATCATTATGAATCCGCTGGTGGAAGGTACCGACGGTCGCAAGATGAGTTCAAGCTGGGGTAATACGGTAAACCTGAGCGATACCCCGAACGATATGTTTGGGAAAATCATGAGTATTCCGGATAACCTCATTATTCCATACTTTACCTACATGACACGAGTGTCGATGGATACGATTGAGGATTTTAAGAAAGACATGAAAAAAGGTGCTAACCCCCGTGATTATAAAGTGAAACTTGCGGGCGAACTGGTCCGTTTTTACCATGGTGAAAAACAGGCGGTGAATGCTGAAGAATATTTTGTGGCGACATTTGCAAAAAAAGAAATTCCGACCGAGATTGTTGAAATGAAGCCGAGTGCCTACGATATTATTTCTGTCTTAAAAGAAGCGCAATTCGCGACGAGTATCAGCGATGCCCGCCGTACGATCGAGGGAGGCGGAGTGAAAATCAACGACAAAAAAGTGACTTCATACGAGGAGAGGTGTAATCCGGGGGACATAATCCAGAAGGGAAAGCGATTTTTTGTAAAAATTGTATGATTGGATACGTTCGAGACCATATTTCAGGATTGCTTGAAGCGATCGGAATAGGAGAAAAACACATTACGCTTACTGATCCTCCAAAGAAAGAAATGGGGGACGCAGCATTCCCTGTTTTTCAGTATGCAAAAGAACAGGAGGTAAATCCGGCTGAAGTAGCAAAACAATTGGCAGAAAAATTTAATCAAGAGACTGAAGATACCCTAGTCGAGCGTGCCGAAGCATTCGGGCCATATGTCAATTTTTTCTTGAATGACCGCGAACTTGCGCGGGTAGTGTTGAATCTTGCGACTCGAAATGTTGCAGCGGCTGCGGATTCAAAAGGTACGATCATGATTGAATTTATTTGCGCAAACACCCACAAAGCCTTCCATATTGGACACCTTCGAAACGCGATTCTCGGAGAATCATTGGTACGACTGTATGAGTATGCAGGGTATCGAGTGGTGCGCACAACGTATGGAGGAGATGTGGGTATGCATATTGCAAAATGCCTCTGGGGAATTGAAAAACTTCATGAAAAATATGAGGAGGTAAAACAGAATGCAGTCATCGAAGAACGCATGAAATTTATCGGTGAAGCATATGCATATGGCGCGACACAGTTTGAAAAAGATGAAAAAGCGCAAGAAGAAATCAAGCAGTACAATGAAATGATTTACCAGAAAGATCCGGCTATCAAAGATGTATACGAAACTACTCGAAGCTGGAGTCTTGAAAATCTTGAGAGAATTTATCAATTGCTCGGCATCCAATTCGATCGATACTACTTTGAGTCAGAAGTATTTGAACGTGCAATTGAAATTGTTAATGAAGGTCTTGCAGAAGGAATCTTTGAAAAAAGCGAGGGTGCGGTGATATTTAAGGGAAGTGAGTACGGTCTCCATGACCGTGTATTCCTCAATAGTAAAGGACTTCCGACATATGAAGCAAAAGATCTGGCTCTCGCGGAGAAAGAATTCGGAGAATATCATCCGGATGCGATTTATCATGTGATCGGACCGGAACAATCTGATTATTTGAAAGTTCTGTTTAAAGCGCTTGAATATACGTTGCCTGAAAGCACAGGAAAAGAGTTCCATATCCCGTATGGTTGGGTTGATCTCAAGGGAATGAAAATGAGTTCTCGGACCGGGGATGTGGTGACGGCTGAAGATCTGATCAAAGAAGTGAAGATACATATCAGAGAACACATGGAATCAAGCGAAGTCAAAGCAAAACTTTCTCCTGAAGAAAAAGAAGAGGTGATTGAGAAGGTATCGATGGGAGCGGTCAAATATGCATTTTTGAAAACAGGACGGGTAAACAATATCACCTTCGATATGCAGGAATCGGTCTCAACCTCAGGAGACAGTGGACCGTATTTGCTCTACATCGTCGCACGGTTCAAAAGTATTCTTGCAAAAAATACTTCTGGCACGAATGGTAGGAATATAACCATTTCCGAAGTTCTTGAACCGTCCGAGCGCTCTCTTGTCATGAAGCTCGGAGAGTTTGATCACGCCATTCATGAAGCGATTGAAACCAGAGATCCTTCGAAAATAGCACAATACCAGTTTGAGCTTTCCCAGACGGCGAATCAGTTCTATCATGAATGTCCGGTCTTGGGAGCGGAAGAGGCGGTTCGGGGGTTCAGGCTTGCCTTGATCGAAAAAACAGTCCATACTATGGAAGTCGGTTTTGATCTCCTGGGGATTACAACCGTTGAACACATGTAAACACCTATGTTTTCACTGATAAAAGAAATTGTTACGGACATTCGCGAAGCCCATATTCCACGATGGTTGTTGTGGCTTATAGTGATTGCGGCCTCGATCGGTTTTCTTGATGCTACCTATCTTTCGGTTGAGCACGTACTTGCTTCATTTGGCGGCGGAGGAGTGGATTGTATCGTAGGGTCCCTGGGTAGTTGTAATATCGTCCTCGAAAGCATCTATGCAAAAGTACAGGGTATCCCGCTGTCGTATCTTGGCCTCCTCTATTATACGACGATTATCCTCCTCACGACGCGGCTGTATTCTGCCCGAAGGATACACCTGTGGTGGCTGCTCCGGGGGGTTATCACCTGCGGTTTTCTCGCGAGTCTCTACTTTGTCTATCTGCAGCTTGCAGTATTGCGGACGATTTGTCCCTATTGCATGCTTTCAGCCGCGGTGTCAACGATCATGTTTGCGGGTGTAGTGTCTCATCATCTGAAAAAATAGCTCACCTGGGCTATTTTTTGAAATTTAAAAATACTAATATCAAAAACATGGGGAGTTATTTTAAAGAATTTTTTACTGAACAGCCTGAACAGATTATTGAGTGGCACGATACGGAGACCGAAGCTGTTGGCTGGCTCGTGTTCAATTCATTGCGTGGCGGTGCGGCAGGCGGGGGAACCAGAATGAAATTTGGTTGTACTCTTGAAGAGGTGATCAACCTTGCAAAAGTAATGGAAATAAAGTTTGCAATTTCAGGTCCTTTGATTGGTGGTGCTAAATCGGGAATCAATTATGTACCGAAAAATCAGAAAGAAAAACACGGCATTCTGAGGCGATGGTTTAATTTTATCGAACCGCATTTGAAAAATAGGTATGGGACAGGGGGCGATTACAATATAGATCAGACAAAAGACGTGATGCCCCTTTTGCGGGAACTGGGTATTGAACATCCGCAAGAAGGAATTGTCCGCGGACATCTGGGTAATCTTACCAAAGCGGATCAAGATAAAATCATAAAACAGTTACATCATGGAGTAAAATTGAGTGCTGCTGAGTTTGTTCCTGATCATGAAGTGACGGTTGCTGATCTGGCTACTGGATTCGGGGTTATTGAAGCACTTCGAGAATATTGTATCTTGAATGGAAATACAATTGAGGGGAAACGAATAATCATCGAAGGATTCGGTAATGTGGGGGGTGCTGCAGCCTACTGTGCGTCAAAGGCCGGTGCAAAAGTGGTGGAGATAATCGAAAAGGGTGGAAATATGTATGATAACCAAGGCTTGAATGTTAGTATGTTGTATCGTCAAGCTCGAAAAAAAGGAATAGGAACACTGTCTTTTGTAAACATGTCACCAGAGACTATGGAAAGTGTTCGTGCGGATGCATATATTCCAGCAGCAACCTCGGGAACCATTACTAGTGACCGTTTGAAAATCTTACAAGATAGAGGAGTAGAAATTATTGTATGTGGGGCAAATAATCCGTTCGATTCCATCGAAACATTGCAAGAAGCCGATAGTATGTTTGCAGTTATTCCAGATTTTGTAGCAAATGCGGGCATGGCTCGGACATTCGCATATCTGATGCAGCTGGATATAACAGTGGAAAGTAGTGCGATTCTAGAAGATATTTCTTATTGCGTAAGGAACGCGGTTCGTGAGATATATCAGTTGTCGTTGCAGGGGAGATATTTTTATGCAGCTTCAGAGAAAATGGTTCTTAATAAACTGAAACAAAATAACGTATGAAAAAGGAATACATGGATGTATGGAAGGTGAGTTTAAAAGATTTTCCATTCAATCAAAATATTACCGATCAAATAAAGTTTTTATTGAAATACGCAGTATTGGCACCCTCGACGCACAATATTCAACCTTGGCTTTTTAAGATCGAAGAAAATATCTGTCATTTTTTGTTTGACCCTGCCTCGGCGCTGCCATTTGGAGATCACGAGAAAAGATATGCGACTATCAGCATCGGAATCGCATTGGAAAATTTTATTACAGTTGCAAAAGCCTGTAAAATGAATCCTAAAGTAGTTTATACCCCGACTGAAGATGTATATGCGAGCGTATCAGTGGAAACAGGAATGTCAGTCGATGAGAATTTTCTCACACTCGTTGATGCCATAACGACACGAGTGAACGTCCGGGGAGTATTTGCACAGACTCAGGTGCTGGACGAAGCGGCTACTGCACTCGAAGCTGTGGCACAGGGAGTGGAATCCACAGGACATCTCGTGTGTGATAAACAGTCCATAGCACGGATCGCAGGACTCACTGCGACGGGTCTTCGCCGTGCGCATAATGATGATAATTTTCGTAAAGAAATGGCATCACGTATTGTTTCAAACATTTCGAAACTTCCAGTGGGAATTCCGGGCTATACTATGAATTTACCATTATTTTTTTCATTAATTGTGCCGAAAATTATTTATTGGAAAGATATTTCGAAAGTATTGTCAAAATTAAACTACAAGAGTATTGCATCTGCGCCTATTGTTTGTGTAATAACTGCAAAAAATTGGGAGCGTCGAGCGTGGCTCGATGTCGGACAAGTCGCAGAACGGCTGATGACTGTGGCACGAAGTTATGGAATGTATCACTCGGTGTACGTAGCAGCAACCGAATTCAATGATATTGCACAGAATCTGCAAGGAATACTTGAGACTACGGAGCGTCCGGCATTCCTATTTTGTCTAGGGTATATGAACAAAGAGTATATGCATTCACAACGAATGCCGAGTGAGCAAAAAATATTAGAATAAATCTTCGCCTTATGGAACTATCACTTTCACAAAAATTGAGTACTGCAGCACATACAGAAAATTCGATCTACAAACCGGAAATTTTTAATGCCACAATACCGAGTGATCAGAAAAAAATAGAAAACTTGTTTGGTGAACAAAAAATTGTATATGTGATCAATGATCTTGAAAGCCAGGAAAAGGAATTACAGGTTACACGTCATCCAGAGTTGATGAAACAAGCTATGAGTCTGCATGAAACATCGCGAGGTTCAGAACGACAGAAAATCGACGGAGGTAGGTGGATATATTATCCGTGGAGACGGACGATTGTCCATTGTCTTCCTCCTGAAAATTACGAAACGGTTCGGCTTGCGCGAAATAGGGATCTGATCACTGTCGAAGAACAAGAAAAAGTACGTGATGCTCGGATATCGGTGCTTGGATTGAACGTGGGATACTCTGGCGCGATTGCACTTGCGCTCGGCGGAGTAGGGTCGCATTTCGATCTGGTTGATCTTGATACCTTATCACTTACCAACCTTAATCGTTTCACTGCAGGACTCTGTGACATTGGAATAAACAAAGCGGTACTGGCGGCTCGACATATGTATGAACTCAATCCGTATCTCGATATTGAGGTTCACGAGCAAGGGTTGAGTGCTGATGGTCTCAATAATTTCTTCAATAATGCGAGACCTGATGTAATAATTGAAGAAATGGACGCATTAAAACTGAAATTATTGGTACGATATGCTGCAAAAGAACGGAAAATACCCGTGGCCATGGTAACAGGCAATGGAAATGAGGTGATTTTGGATATCGAACGGTATGATACCGAACAACCTGAGTTGCTCAATGGGTTGTTGGATGAGGAAGTGCGTTCAAAAATTGAAAATACCCAAGGGAGATTCTCATTTGAAGAACATATTAAGTTAGCGCGAGATTTCATGGGAAAAAAATGGTTAGCCTCTCGTCTGTGGGATTCATTTGAAAAAGTGGGGGCAGAGTTGGCAGGGATCCCGCAATTGGGAGAAACAACCCTGCTTCGCGGCTCCACCTTAGGGAATGTGGTAAGAAATATTTTGGCAGGAGCACCAGTACACTCGGGGCGATATGTGGTGAGTCTGGGAAGTTTTACTAAACAATAAAAAGCTATGCAACAACCAGGATTCAAAAAAGCGTTGAAAATATTTCATCACATCGCCAAGACAGTTCCGGCTTATCAGAAATTTCTCAAATCAGAGGGGATACGTCCCGAGTCGATCAAAACACTCGAAGATTTTGAAAAAATTCCGTACGTTGATAAAAAAAATTATTTGAGAAAATATGAGTATCCGGAGTTATTTCCACAGGGACATATACCGGAAATGATCTCAGCAAGCTCAGGATCGTCGGGTAAACCATTTTATTGGCCACGGAGCGCCGCTCTTCATGAAGAGGGTGCAGACATACATGCTCGAATTTTTGGGAATATATTTAATCTTAAAGGAAAAAAGACGCTTGCTATCGTATCGTTTTCGATGGGGATGTGGATTGCGGGGACATATACACTACTCTCGATCTTGGAACTTAAAAAACGAAATGGTCTTGATATTTCGGTGGCAACACCGGGGATCGAAATCGAGGACACATTAGCGATATTGCGTGACGTTGCAAAAAATTTCGAAGCTATTATCTTTATTGGGTATCCTCCATTTGTCATGGATTTGGTAAAAAATGCGCAAAAAGAGGGTATTAACTTTAGAGCATGGGATACGTTTTTTTTATTTGCTGGCGAACAATTTTCTGAAATATGGCGTGAGTATATATATAAGACAGCCGGGGTACCTCACGGACTTTCTCGGTCGGTAAGTATTTATGGTACGGCTGATGCGGGGATTATAGGGCACGAAACACCCGCTACAGTGGCGTTTCGTAAGAATTTTTTACGTTCTGATTGTGTGCATACCGATCGTATCGACGATATTGGAGGCGCACAAACATTGGTGCAGTATTATCCAGAGTATAAATATCTGGAAACGTATAAAGGCGAACTTTTAATGACAACACAGTATACAGGAATACCACTTGTGAAGTATAATATACATGATCAGTGTATTTTGATACCAGCAAAGGAATTCAGAGACATTTCAAGAAACGCACATGTGTATGATAATTTTTCTGAATTATCTGAGAAAGGTTTTGATCTGCCGGTTATCGCTTTATATGGAAGAAAAGATATTGCGGTTATGTTCTATGCACTCATTATCTATCCGCAAAATATCAAAGCAGGTCTAGAAGAAAGAAATATTACACAATATGTGACGGGAAAATTCATTGCTGAAGTAAAACACACAAAAACAGGAAAACAGACATTGTACATCCATGTTGAATTGGCACAGAACAAGTCAGAGGGTGTCGGTATAAAGAAGAAAATACAGGCCACTATTGTCAAGCAATTATCTCTCAAGAATGCAGAATATCGAAAATTGGTAGCATCAATTGGTAAGGCTGCATACCCGACTATTAGCCTGTATCCTTCAGGTTCAGAACATTTCAAAATTAAAAAATCAAAGCTTAATTGGATGAAGAAAAACACCAATGTATGATTCCATTGGAAGTATTGATACAAAGATTAGAATTCCCCTCACTGGTATTCGTAGGGCTTACGATTGTAGGGTTAGGAGCCATTGTCTTTTATCGTGCCCGCCGAAGTGCGAGCGGACTTTTGTTTGTCATGCTTTCGTTGAGTTTTGCGGCATGGGCAATCGTAAATTATTTTTCACTTAACCAAGTATCTACTGATTCAGTACTTTTCTGGGCACGAGCAGTGCTCTTTAGTGCTGCCCCTCAGGCAATGATTTTCGCGCTATTGATGCATACTTTTCCTTCGGAAAAACTACGTATGCCAAAAGGAAAGGTAGGTCTGTATTTCTTATTACTGATAATTCAGATGGGTTTTGCGCTTTCACCATATGTGTTTAGTGGTATTGAGTGGGAGGGGCGCAAGGCAGTACCAATGGTAAGTTGGGGGGTGGGAATTTACATGGCGATCATGATATATTTTTTTGCTCAAGGAATCTATTGGCTGGTAAAAAAATTTATCTATGCAAAAAATAACGAGAAAAGAAATTTATTGATTATTTTATATGGATTTGGAAGTTTAATTTTTTTCTTACTGACTTTCCTATTATTCGCGGTCGTATTTTTTAACAATACGACTTTTTTGCCGGTAAGTCCTATTTTTGTATTACCTTTTATTATATCTACAGGATACACATTGGTACGTCAGGAATTTTTGCATATTCGTCTGGTGACGACTGAATTTGTGGCTGCCTTTCTTACTATCATATTATTGACCGATGCATTGCTTTCCGAGAGGTTGTTTCAGGTTATATGGAAATCAGCGTTTGGTATCGGTGTAGGTATTTTGGGTTTTTTATTAATTCGTTCTGTGTATAGAGAAATAGCACAAAGAAAAAAACTTGATTCACTCACACATTCCCTTGAAAAGGCAAACATCCGCCTCAAAGAGCTTGACCAGCAAAAGACTGAATTCTTGTCAATCGCATCGCATCAGCTCCGGACCCCCTTGTCGATTATCAAGGGATATATTGAATTGATCTATGACGGCGCATACGGTAAGCCGACAAAAAAATTACAGACCGTTCTCCATAATATGGATGAGAGTAATGAACGCTTGGTAAAACTGGTCGATGAATTTTTGGATATTACCCGGATTGAACAAGGGAGGACCAAATTTTCGTTTGAATCTTCAGATATCAATGAATTGGTAGCGGGAGTGGTAGGGGAGTTGAAAGACCGGGCAAAAGCGGCAGGGATCACCATACATTTTGCGAATTCAAATGAGATCGACAACGTATATATGGATCCGGAAAAAATCAGGCACGTGGTATTCAACTACGTGGATAATGCGATCAAATACAGTGGCAATGGAAAAGATATCGAAGTAAACATAGAGTACGAGAACAATGGCTGTACCGTCCGGGTAAAAGACCATGGGCTCGGGTTTGGTACGCCAGATCATGCGAGTTTCTTCCAGAAATTCTATCGTGGTGAGAATGTGAAAGGAACGAACGTCAACGGAACTGGACTCGGCATCTATGTGTGTCGTAAATTTATCGAAGCGCACAAGGGACATGTCTGGGCAAAGAGTGATGGAATGGGCAAGGGGAGTGAATTCGGTTTTTGGATACCTGACAAGAAGCAATAACACGGGTTTTCTTGCTGATTGTGGTAATGTGGTGTACACTATAGTAATCATCTCTTATTATTTATCGTACCTATGTTTAAGAATTCTTCTGAGCCTCAAAGACTTCAAGTCAATGAACAAGTGAACACTCCGCGTACTCACCATGATGAAGTGGAGACCGTTGTCGGTCCGTCAGTCGTGGTTGAGGGAGATTTTTCTTCAGAAGGTAATATCCTGGTTAAAGGAACCGTATCCGGAAATGTACAGACCGGTAAATTATTAACCGTCGAAGAGGGTGCAAAAATTCTTGCAAATATAAAGGCAGGTGACGCACTGGTCTCAGGTGAAATCAAAGGAAATGTACGTGTCGAGGATAAATTACAGGTGACCGAGAGCGGACGAATCTTGGGAGATATCTATTGTCGTGTACTCGAAGTCGAATCGGGAGCAATCATTCATGGAAAAGTGACGATGACTGATATTGAAATCGAAGATATTCGTCCAGACCGAAAACGCACGACCGTACGAACCAAATCAAAAGTCGAAATACTGCCTGAAGAAACTGAAGAGGCATTGTGAAGCGGCGGAATTAACCCGCAGGTGAATCAAGGCGAGTATGTATGTCTATCTCTACGACAACTTTTTGAAGCACAAGCGATACGAAACGATTCTGAAAGCAATAGAAACGCGTCTGACCGATTATGGAATCGCAGGGAAAATCGTTCGGCTCCAGCACTACTCTTCGGCCGATCTGCTCCTACAGGACGAAGTCCGGAAAGGTGCAAAAACCGTGGTGATCGTGGGAAACGACACCACGTTTGGTCATATCTTGTCCTATGTTGCGTCGCATGACGTGACGTTTGCGTTTATCCCGATCGGGCCCAATAACACGATTGCGGAGGTACTCGGAATTCCAGTCGGTATTGAAGCGTGCGACATATTGGCACGTCGACGAAGACTGAGGCTTGATGTCGGCTGGGTGAATAATCGGTACTTTGTGTCACAGCTCCATATCCCGCCGAGCACTATCGCAATTCAGTATGATGAACGGTTTAATGTTTCGAGTACGAGTGGAAAAATGGAATTGGTAGTGTGCAATCTCCAGCCTTTCTTCTGGACAGGGAAAGGCAGGCGCTACGTCGCGCATCCGCAAGATAATAAATTGGAAGCATTTTTGCGCCCTGTTGTTCCTGGAAGCTGGTTCAAAAAAGAAGATTTTGAAGAGCCGAGTATTTTTCCCTTCGAAGAAATGGTGGTGACCAGTAAAAAACCGTTCGTAGTCGAGGCCGACGGCAAGATCACCAAAGAAGTAAAAGTAACGATCAGGCTTGCAAAAAGTCGAATCGACATGGTGGTCGGAAAAGAGCGCAAATTTTGATCTTGTAAGAGTGTCCGTAGCTTGACAAATACCACAAAATGTGGTATTTTTTGTACGTTTCACATGATTCTGGATAATCGCCCATACGGGAGGAAAGTCCGAACTCCTCTTGATGCGTTTTGTATCAAGGACAAAGGTAATGGATAACGTCCATCCGTGCAGTCGCGAGGCTGTATGCGGGACAGTACCACAGAGACAATACTACCCTAAACCACTAGTGTTTGGGGGAAAGGTGAAAAGTGTATCAATGTATTGATAGGTTCAGCATATGCACTGTATCAATGCTATGATACTTCTTCTGTCGCAAGGCAGAACGATGGCAAACCCTACCTGGAGAAAGAGCAGCGTTTCCCGAGTATCTCGGGATTCGAAAAGTTAGCTCGTTTGATCACGATAGTAATATCGGGGCTAGAGAAATGATTATCGCCTGGCCTTGACCAGGAACAAAATTCGGCTTATACGAATCGTGTGAAACACAAAACCCTGTACCAGAACGGTACAGGGTTTTTGTATAATCGTGGATCCCTGCAGATGCTTCCGCAGGGGCACGAGTAAGAACGCTTCTACCACCAGTCATCAGGGTGTTCATCCTCCGGAGCCGTGTGCTCGCTATCCAGGAATCCGATAATGATACATATGAAGAGAAGGAAACCGGAGACGGTTCGGAAGTCGCTCGCGGTCGCATACTCGGTGGAGTCGTACTCGAAGTAGAGCATGACTGCATGCGTGAGCGCTGCGATCGTGATTCCGACTGTGCCCGTAATTCTGCAGATCCAAAACGCCAGGCCCATGAGACACCTTCCTTATGAAGAGGATACTCGTGCATGGGCAGAATAGGTAAAAAAGGGTAATTAGTCAAGGTAAAAGCGATATTTTTGCCTTATTTGAGTAAAATATTTTTGTTTTTCCTGCTGTATGGTGTAGTATAAATACACTATGAATAGTAAAAATGACCTATGTTCAAACGATTTGGAAAAGCTCCGCACGGCACACGATTGGAAAAAATCAAAAATTCTCCGCAGTATAAGGACGGTAAATTTCATAATCTGAAGCCGACACCCATGCTTGCAGAAGGGGCGACCTATGCGTCAGTCATCTACGACTTTCTTCGAAGCAAGAATACGCGCAGACGTCCTGCGACTGCAATTCCCGCTGTCAAGACAGATCTGCATGCACTGCCTCATACCGGAGAGTATCTGGTATGGTTCGGGCATTCGTCATATTTCATGCAGATTGACGGTAAGCGGATTCTTGTCGATCCGGTACTGAGCGGAAGTGCGTCACCGATCAAAGGATTAAACAAATCGTTTAAAGGTTCTGATCAATACCATGCAAAAGATGTTCCCGCAGTCGATTTTCTTTTTTTGACACACGATCACTATGATCATGCTGATTATGATACGCTGGTAGAATTGCGACCGAAGGTAGGGACAGTGGTATGCGGATTGGGTGTCGGTTCGCATCTCGAATATTGGGGGTATGACGCAAAAAACATTCACGAGAAAGATTGGGGTGAGACGCTTGAATTGGGAAACGGATTCACCGTACATACTACTCCCGCACGGCATTTTTCCGGCAGAGGATTTTCACGAAACAATACCTTGTGGGTGTCGTTCGTGCTCACGACCCCGACCATAAAAATATTTATCGGGGGAGACGGCGGCTATGATACGCATTTCAAGGAAATCGGAGACATGTACGGACCGTTTGATCTCGTGATTCTGGAAGACGGTCAATACAACAAAAGCTGGAAATATATTCATCTCCTGCCGGAGGAGGTGCTCGAGGCGGCAAAAGATCTTCGGGGGAAGCGATTGCTCCCGGTCCATTCAGGAAAATTTATGATGTCGAATCATGCGTGGGATGAACCACTCCAGAAGATCACTGAATTGTGCCGCAAAGAAGGAATGCCGGTATTGACCCCCATGATCGGGGAGAGAGTGGATTTGAAAGATGAGAATCAGACATTTCGTGAATGGTGGAAAGGAGTCGAGTGAAAGTTATGAGCATTGGATGATAAATAAAAAATAACCTATGATATAGAAGGCGAAAAAGATTTGAGCTTCTATAGTTAGTCTACTAAAACATAAAAACACCCTCATCGGGTGTTTTTAATTTGGGATGACTAGCGGTCACCCTAAGAGGGGTGTGGAACAGTGTGCTCAGGAGAGGACTCGAACCTCCATGCCTTTCGGCGCTACCACCTCAAGGTAGTGCGTCTACCAATTTCGCCACCTGAGCATAAATTGCCTCAATATAGTGCCATAGAGAAGGGAAAAAGTCAAGATATGCATATCTATGCTAGGTGTTATATTCGGCAATATGCTATACTTTCATCCATATGAAACGATCCGAGGGACTCCTCATGGTGCTCCAAGTACCGCTTGACTATCTGCTTCTCCTGCTCGCGACAGTATCCGCATACGGCATGCGTTTTTTGCCGTTTTTCGTGGAATGGCGATCGATCCAGTTCGATCTCTCGCTTGAAGAATTTCTGGCGAGAGCAGCGCTTGCGGCGCTTGGGGTTATCATACTATTCGCATTCGGCGGGCTCTATGCCACTGATCCCAATCGGAAGCTGGGGGATACGCTAAAGCGGGTAACGATCATGAGTACGGTTGCGCTCGGTTTTGTCTCCTTGGGAATTATTCTTTCGACGACACAGTTTGAGTCGCGTTTCTTGTTGATCGTGAGCTGGGTACTCGTGATCATCTATGTCTCGCTCGGCCGTATATTCGTGCGCGGAATCAAAGCAATATTGTATCGGGCGGGAATCGGACTCAGGAGAGTGGTGATTGTCGGGGATGAGGCGGTGGGAGAACGGATTGCAGGAGAGCTTACCGAGCGAAAGGAGCTCGGGTATCGTGTTTCGAATGTGGTCAAGCATTTCAATGTTCGGGATATGGATGCGGAGAACGAGAAGGGGCTTGATGAGATTATCTTTGCACATCCGAGAGGTCGGGAGACTGAGGCACTTCGGGCGATCGAATACGCGACCAAGCATCATATTATTTTCAAATATTCTGCAGACATGTTCCAAGCATATTCGGCAAATGCCACAATCACGGCGCTTGCTGGTATGCCGATGGTGGAATTGAGACGTACTCCGTTGGACGGATGGGGTAAGGTGTTGAAGCGCTTGTCAGATGTAGTATTGAGCATGTGTTTCATACTCATACTGTCTCCGGTATTACTGCTTACTGCACTGATTATTTTTATGGAAACCGGTCGTCCGATCCTGTACAAAAACGAACGTGTGGGGTATAAGGGGAACAAATTTTTCACGCTGAAATTCAGATCCATGTACCAGAAAGACAGTACCGGTCTGCAATTCGGAGCAGGAGGGATTGCCGCATTGAAAAAAGAGCGTGAATTGATTCTGAGCAACAATACGCGACGAGGGCCGATCTATAAGATCGGCAATGATCCGCGCGTTACGCCCTTTGGACGGTTCATCCGCCGGTGGAGTATTGATGAGCTTCCACAATTCTTCAATGTGCTGGGTGGATCCATGAGTATCGTGGGACCTCGCCCGCATCAGCCGCGCGAAGTGGAGCTATATAAAGATTCCTATCCGACCGTATTTGCGATCAAACCCGGTATTACCGGCATGTCCCAGATTTCAGGTCGGAGCGACCTCGAATTTGAGGAAGAAATGCGTCTCGATATCCTCTATATCGAGCGCTGGACAGTCTTCCTTGATTTGGTTATCATGCTTAAAACGCCGTTTATTCTCCTGAAGAAACGGAAAGCGGAATAAGTTAAGGCTTAAAAGGCTCTAAAAGCATCAAAGGCTGCAAAGACCCTTTTCCTTTTGTATCCTTTCCTACACTCTTTGAAGCATTTGCACCCTTTTTGTTATGAAAATTGCATTAGTCCATGATTACCTTGCGCAAGATGGCGGTGCGGAGTATGTGCTCCGTCGCCTGCATCAGATGTGGCCCGAAGCACCTATTTTTACGCTTTTTCATCACAAAGGCTCGGTCGAGGGCTTTGATGATGCTGATATCCGTGAGTCCTATATCGCGCGTCTCCCGTTCGGGCGAACCAAATATCAATGGTATTTGCCGCTTATGCCGGGAGCATTCGAATCGTTTGATTTCTCGGGTTTCGACGTTGTGATATCGTCAACTTCTGCATTTGCCAAAGGAATCATTACGCCACCCGGGACAACACATCTCTGCTATTGCCACACCCCGACTCGCTATCTCTGGACCGATACTGCGGAATATATCGCTGATCTCAAATATCCGAAGGTAGTGAAGCTCATGCTGCCGCGACTCATGCATCGTCTTCGTATCGTCGA
>CAZNAO010000008.1:16980-26942 GCA_964571295.1 uncultured Gammaproteobacteria bacterium
GACGGGCCCATGTATCATGATTTGAAAAAACGGGCAAAACCGAATATCACGTTTGTCGGACGAATCAGTGATGAAGAGAAAATGAAATTACTATCCCGTGCGATTGCGTTTATCCATCCACAACTGGAAGATTTTGGGATCACACCGATCGAATCGATGTCCTGCGGTCGACCGGTCATCGCGTACGGTAAGGGGGGCGCAGTTGAGACGGTGGTACCCGGAGTGACCGGTGTATTGTTTTATGAACAGACATGGAACGTATTGTTTGAGGTGATCGAGTCGTTTGATGCTCTCGCCTGGAATCCTGAGGCGATTCATGCGCATGCACTCAAATTTGGAGGAGGAGTATTCGAAACGCGTCTGAGAGAATTGGTGGAGCGCGAATATGGGAAGCTGGGCGGGTAGTTCGGAGTCAGGAGATTAGTCGTGTATTCTCTCCGAACTTCTGGCTATTGGATCTGAACTATCGACTATGAATGTTGCAATTGATATACGAAATTTACTGGTCCCACGTCTTTCAGGTGTTGGATATTACACCTGCAGATTGAGTGAAGAATTGGTCAAGGATACCTCGATTGAGTGGTACTTGTATTACAATCAGGGGAAATTCCATGAGCTTCCGGAAGAGATTGAGGTATTACGAAAACTCCCGAATGTACATATAGTCGCAACCAGGTATCCGAATAAATTGATTAATCTCGCGTTTGCGTTGCGCATAGTGCGATTGGATCGGATAATAGAGAAGGAGACGGGTATTGCGCTCCAATGGATACTATTTCCCAATTTAGGGTTTGCGCATGTGTCGCGAGATGTGCGTACGATACAAGTCGTACATGATATGAGTTTTGAGCGGTTCCCTCGGTACTATTCGTGGAAGATGCGTCTGTGGCACCGCTTACTCTCACCGATCCAGGCGATCAATCGTGCGACGTACGTAGTGACACCGTCAGAAAGTACTGCGCGTGATGTGGCGGCCTTGAATAAAATTTCACATTCTCAGATTCGGGTGATTCCACACGGACATCGGACACACGATGGTAATGATGCTGTGACCGCTCCACGATTTTCGCTGCCTGAAAAATTTTTTGTCGCACTTTCGACGATCGAGCCTCGAAAAAATTTCGAAGGAATCATAATCGCATATAAAGAAAGCGGCCTTTATCGGCAGGGAATCGAATTGGTAATTGCAGGGGGTGTTGGGTGGAAACACGAGAAAATCATGAAGCTGTTCAAGAGTATTCCTGGGGTGACGTATCTCGGATATGTTACTGATCATGAGAAACGAAAGCTATTGTCACACGCACTCGGTCTCATATATCCGAGTTTTTATGAAGGGTTTGGGCTCCCTATACTTGAAGCATTTGAGGCGGGTGCTCCGGTCGTGACTTCTGACTGCTCATCATTGCCCGAGGTTGCAGGAGGTGCGGCATATCTGGTACGTCCGCATATGATTTCCGATATTGCACATGCAATGCGGGACTTGGCACTCCATGAAGACGTACGGGAATGGTATCGAGGTTTAGGGAAGAAACGATTGGAAGATTTTTCTTGGATAAAAACGAAAGATGGCATCCTTGAATTGTTACGAGAGACACGATAATGTGGAATACATGAAAAAACAAACCATTGTGTTACATGATTACTTGCAACATAAAGGGGGTGGTGAGCGCTTGGTCTTGATGTTAGCTCGAGCACTGCATTCAAAGTTGATAGTCGGCTTTCGCACCGATGGTGCCTTTGATCCAAAAGAATTTGGTGTTGAATGTGAAACGTTGGGACATAGCGTCGACTACCCAGGTTTTCGCTATCTGGCGATTCAATGGTGGTTTCGTCGTCGTACCAAATGGCTACAGACATATGATGCCGTGGTGTTTTCTGCGAACTGTATTCAGGCTGCCCGAAACTGTCGCCGCGACGCGCGTACTATTTTTTATTGCCACACTCCGATTCGTAATGCATACGATTTGTATGGGTTTTATCTATCGCGTATGCCGTGGTGGAAAGCTAGCCTGTACCGAATTTTTTGCGCATTCATCCGTTATAACTACGAACGGGATTTACGAAACATTGACATCATTATTGCAAATTCAAAAACCATCCAAGAACGTATCAAGAAATATCTTGGACGTGATTCAGTGGTCGTTTACCCACCTATCGATACAAAAAAATTTCGGTGGATCGGTCAAGAAGATTATTACCTGTCGTATGCTCGTGTAGACTTAGTCAAACGTGTGACCGATATTGCAGAAGCGTTCAAACAAATGCCCGAAAAAAAACTTATCATCGCTTCGACAGGTACAGAGACTGAGCGCCTCAAAGAAATTATCAAAGATGCACCAAATATTATCTATGTCGGTCGCATATCTGACGATGAGTTGAAAGTTTTGGTGGGTAATTGTATTGCTAATATATATATTCCCAAAGACGAAGACTTTGGCATGACGGTACTTGAGGGTATGGCTGCGGGCAAGCCTTGTTTAGGTGTGGCTGAGGGTGGATTGTGTGAGACGATTGACCATGAAAAAGATGGGTATCTTCTTCCTACCAACCCGTCAGTTGATGATATTACTCGTGGTATACAATATTTGAGTCCGGCAAAATGCAGAGAAATGAAAATAGCCTGTCAACAAAAAGCAGACCAGTTTCGGGAAGAGGTGTTTATCGAGAGAATGAAGAATATTATAGACGGAGTATAATTCATGCACACTACGTGTACTCATATCTCGTAGGAGTACAGGTAAAAGTATGATATACTGGGCTTCACTACTAGATGTGAACCCATGCCACGCTCATCTCTATCTGAAAATAAAAAACGTGCCTCCCTTCGTAGATGTGCCAAGTGCGATCGATTGGGACACAATGCACGTACGTGTACCTATGGAAACGTGACCGCTGTGTCACCTGTTTTGGTATCTGAATCTCCTAAAAAAGTGCCAAAGAAAAAGACTATCATGACGATACCGGTGGTCCAGGGTGAACCCCCTCGGTCTCGTCATGTGGTTTCGCTTAAAAATGAAGCCCTTGATGCCGCGTGGAATAGTGTGTCGGTGTATCAACCAAAACAAGAAAAAAACAAGCGTCGTGTTCCGGTGGATTTCGCACAGATGGTGCGACAGGCAAATCAACCGGTAGAGAAAACAGTGTTTGAGCGTACCTCATCACCCAAAAAACCTACCAGCGATTTCTTTAGAGAAAAGATACAGCTTCCGGTGATTGAGCGGGATATCCCGATGACGATTGATCCTACGCGAATTTCAAAAAAAGTGGTTCAGGAAGAAAGTATATCGTTGCTTCAAAAAGAAGAGATATTTTTTCCATCTGAAGAACATGTACCAAATATCTCATTGAGAGAACGCATCAAGGGGGTGAGCGGTACCATTAGAGAATCATTCAAAATAAAAAAATTCGTCATTTCGGCTGCTATTTTGTCGCTCCTTGTCGCAATACCGTTTCCTGCGGTTGGGTGGTATAAGAAAGTTGAAGATAATACGAATAAGATTGTGGCAGAGAGTACTAATGCGTTTTTGTCGCTTCAATCGTCGACCCTTGCGGCATTCAATCAGAATTTACCCCAGGCCGAGCATGATTTAAATGATGCACTGAATTCATTCGGTGCAGCAAAGACCATGGTTGATAGGGAGTATAAAGCCCTCATGTATGTACTTGATGTAGTTCCAGTCGTTGGTACCAAGATCAAAAGCAGACAAGCGCTGCTCGAAGCAGGTCATTATCTGGCGCTGGGTAACGCATATTTGATCAAAGGAATCGATGCTGCGACCAAAGAAGAAGGTCAGACAACGACTGCACGGTTACAAATTCTCCGCACCCATATCAGGGGAGCATTACCACAATATGAAGAAGCAGTCGCTCGATTAGACAGTGTTGCTCCAGAAAGTGTTCCGGTAGAATACCAGGAATCATTTGTCGAATTCAGGGAACTGTTTCATTCCCTGGTCAGCGATATTAGAAACGTATCCGATGTGATCGGCGGGCTTGAGTTGATCTTGGGAAGCGATGGGTTCAAACGGTATCTGATTGTATTTCAAAACCAGTATGAATTGCGTCCGACCGGCGGCTTTATCGGAAGTTTCGCAACACTCGATGTGCAGAGTGGAAAAATTTTGGCAATCGATATTCCTGGTGGAGGAAGTTATGATCTTCAGGGGCAGTTGAGCGTCTATGTACGCCCTCCGTTACCGCTTCAATTGATCAATGAGCGGTGGGAATTTCAGGATGCAAATTGGTTTCCGGATTGGACTGCTTCAGCAAAAAAACTTGCATGGTTTTATGAAAAAAGCAGGAATACGACGGTTGACGGAGTGATTGCGGTTAATGCAAGTGTGCTTGAACGATTACTCCGTATTGTGGGGCCGCTCGAGAATTCCGAATACAACATGCTTTTGGACGGAGAAAATGCGATTAAGAATTTGATGTACGAAATAGAAACATACGAAAATATCGACGGAAATAATACGCCAAAAGCCGTATTGTCGGTGCTGTTGGGGCAAATTACGGAAATGTTGAAAAATGTGAAGCCTGAGCAATTGATTTCCATGGTCACCGAACTCTCGGATGCGCTTAATGAGCGCGAGATACAAGCATATTTTACTGATGCGAGAGTAGCTTCAACGATTCGGTCATACGGATGGACAGGAGAGATACTTGCAAATGGTGAAAACCAGGATTATCTCATGGTCGTGAATACCAATATCGGAGGAGGAAAGAGTGATGCGAATATCGTACAAACAGTGGAACATCAGGCAGAAATTGCCGAAGATGGAAGTATTATTGATACCGTGGTAATTACGCGGTCACATGAAGGGCGTGATGATGCGTCAACACTCATGGGACAGATGAATAGCAGTTATGTCCGTGTATATGTACCTGAAGGATCAGTGCTGATTGATGCAGGTGGATTTTTGTATCCTGATGATTCATCGTTTAATATTGCTCCATCTTGGTACCAGGATGACCCTGATCTGTCTTCGCTTGAGGCTGAACAGTCGATACATAGTGGGTCAGGTACGCGAATTGTGAAAGAGTTTGGTAAAACGTCTTTTGGAAATTGGATCGTTACGTATCCGCAAAAACAGACAAAGATTTATTTTACGTATAAACTGCCATTTAAGGCATTCGATCTCTCGAGCAGTGGCAATACTACGGGGGTGAAAGCATATGTACAAAAATTAATCGATACCACTTATAATACCACTTCACAATATAGTGTGATTTTCCAAAAACAGTCCGGTATCAATAGTGGATTTACACATGCGGTTATTTATCCTGATGGCTGGCGACCGATGTGGAAAACAGGGGATACGGTAGACCTCTCTCTCAATGGAGCATCAATTCATGGTATACTATCTCGTGATACCGTGTATGGAATTATTATGAAACACGAATAATCATACTTATTTATGAGCAAAGATATCGACAAATCTCTTGATCGCGATTCCTTGCTGGAGCAAGAATGGGAGGATGCGATGACTCCGGTCGAAGAGGAGGGTGAAGAAAGCGGCGAAGAAACGCTTTCTCATGGCGCGTTCCAAAAAAAGGAATTAGATGAAGGTGAAGAAAAAGAACATAAGAAGAAAAAAACCAAGAAAGAGTCAAAAAAGAAAAAACATGCGAAGAAAGAAGAAACAGATGATAAAGAACAGAGTGAAGAAGACGCTGAGGAATCTCACAGTGAATTGGATGAAGGTGACGAGGTGGAAGAAGTGAATATCGAAAAAGATCGAGAACAAGTGATTGCAGAGCAGCTGGCCCATATCTACGAAAACAGCGATGGCAGTATGCCAGATATGAAAACGTTTGAGAGTAAAAAAACCGGTAAGTTTGTTCGGGCGTTCATTGTATTTTTGCTTGCATGTACATTCTTCGGTGCGGTGGCATGGGTAGGCTTGTTCGCACTTCAGCCACGTTCGCAGTTTTCGGAATCTGAGGTGGTTTTGGGTATCTCGGGTGACGACTTGGTGACCCCGGGAACGAATGTCACGTATCGCCTGAGATATGGGAATACGCAGAATGTATCTCTGAATGAGGTAGTACTTGAAGTGAGATATCCGCAGGGTTTTACGATACTTTCTGCCACCGTCTCTTCAACTAGTGAAAAGATGGATGCCTGGGATCTGGGGGTGCTTGACCCAGGAGAGAGTGGTTATGTGGATATTACGGGTACTTTTTCAGGTGATTCGGGATCAGAGCAGTCGATCCGGGCTTTCCTCTCATATAAGCCTGCAAATTTCACGTCAGTATTCCAAAAGGTTGCTACACACATGATTGGGGCAAAAGAAAATGTGGTAGAAGTTGGAATTGAGGTGGCGGACGAAGTGCCTCGTGGATCTAAAACTCCGGTAACGATTACTATTACACCTAACAACGGAGAAAAATTTGAGTATGTTGAGGTCCGGTGCGTATCCTCTGATTTTAGTGAAAGTGGAAAGAGCACGCCGGAAGCAGATACGAGAAAACCTTGTGTATGGTCATTTGATAGCCTTAGTGATAAGACTCTAATTGAGATGGACGCAATTTTTACAAGCACGTCGTCGACGGGTAATGTAGATATCGAGGTTCGGGGATGGAATACTGCGTCAAAAGAAGGTGAAGGTTTTGTATTGGGGGGTGCACAAAAAACGATTACCATTGTTGAGTCTGAAACTAATATCAGCCTGGTCATTAATGGGGGGGCGGGAGATACGACGATCGCACCGGGGGAAACTATTTCAGCGAGTATCGTGGTTCAGAATAAAGGCGAGGTGCCTCTGACTGATGTTGTGGTCGAAGCAGTCATAGACGGACCGTCATATGATAGTAGAAGTATTCTCGGCTGGCAGGATCTGAAAGTGACGGGAGATGCTGATGTGGGTGGAGAGCAGCTTGCACCGGACACCAGACGAGGAAAAATCACCTGGAGTAAAAAATATCTTGCCGAGCTTGCATCAATCGCGCCAGGTAAACAAGTGCGGCTCGATGTGTCTATCCCAATTCGTTCAGGCGATCAGATCACACTTGGAAATTTCACTACAAATAATATTGCTGTCACGTCGGGATTCACCTATGGTACAGCACAGGATCGAAAAACCCTCAGTTCGAATCAAATCAATTTGGCGCTGGTGAGCGATTTCGCACTTGAAGTTGATCATGAATTGAGTAATCAAAATGGAGTTGTGGGAACCTATGATATTTCGTGGAAATTAACCAACTCGTTTCACGCCCTCAAGAATATCAAGCTCGAAGCTGATATCTATGGAGATGTCGAAGTTGATGAATCAAAGTTTGAAAAAAGCGGCGGATCGATTGTGTATGATGCCTCACAAAAACGCATCACCTGGACGGTCCCTGAAATGCCTACCAGTGTTGATGTATTGAATGCGCGTATCCCCATCATTTTGAAGACAGATAACCCAACACAAAAAGATTTAATGTCCAAAGTACGCATGAGTGCTGAAGATACTATCGCACAGATAACGATTAAAAAAGTGGGGGAGGGTGTTGCGCTCAGGTGATATATTTTAAATGAAAATGTTGAATCAAAAAAACAGGCGTATGCCTGTTTTTTGTGCCCCCGCCAGGAATCGAACCCAGATCAACGGTTCCGAAGACCGTTGTGTTATCCATTACACCACAGGGGCTTATTGTGAGTGGGCCGTGCAGGGATCGAACCTGCGACCGTTTGCTTAAGAGGCAACTGCTCTACCAGCTGAGCTAACGGCCCATAGTACGTACATGAACGTAGCGAAAAGTATAGCGCAGTCCAATCAGAAAATCAAGGGGGTGAGGAGAACTATCACTCTAGCCGATAGGATCATCGGCTTTTCTTGGGGAGATACTGACCTTAGGACCTTTCCAACCTTTTATTTTGAGTGCCGCCTCGGCTGCCGATGTCTGTGCTTCTTGTTTGCTGGTTCCATTTCCGCTTGCGATCTGTTCGCGGTCTAGAAACACACCGACCACGAAATTTTTGGCATGATCAGGGCCGTCCTCGCTGAGAACCTTGTAGGTCGGGGTGATGCCGGTAATTTCTTGTGCTGCTTCCTGGAAGCGCGATTTGGCGTCCATCCAGAGTCCGAGTTCAAGTACCTCGGGTAATTTGGTAACAATAAAACGGATGACAAACTGTTCGGCAAGATCCCATCCTTTGTCGAGGTAGATCGCGCCGATGAGTGCTTCGAGCGCGTTTGCGAGAATATAGTCCCGCGCTTTGGTATTGGTGTCTTTGGATTCCCCATGGCTCAAAAATAAAAATTGCTCGAGACCGAGCTCGCGCGCCACACGTGCGCACATGGTACCATTGACCAATGCTGCTCTCCAGTTGGTGAGTTCGCCTTCCGGATTGAGATAGTTTTCAAATAAAAACTCGGTTACCGCAAGTTCCAGAATCGCGTCTCCCAAGAATTCAAGTCGTTCGTTGTGCGCAAGAGGGAAATCCCGATTTTCATTCAGGTATGATCGGTGTACCAATGCTTGGACGAGTAGATCTTTGTTGTCAAAGACGACACCAATCGTCTGTTCGATATGAGGAAATCCTTTTTCGGTATACGCAGGAATCATACTGATAGTTATTCGGAAGAAGTGGGTGAAGAGGATTTCGATGTTTCAGTAAAGAACCCTTTCTTTTCAAGGTCTTTGTATAATGCACCCAAAATACCGTTTACAAATTTTCCACTTGAAGGACCTCCGTAATTTTTTGCAAGCTCGATCGCTTCGTTGATGGCGACTTTGGGAGGAACATCAGATGAGTTATGGAGAATTTCATACACACCGATACGAAGGATATTTCGATCAACCAAGGTCATTTGATCCACTGACCAGTGAATTGCATATTCTGCAATATAGGTGTCGATTTGTTGTTGGTGTTCGATAACACCAACAACAAGAGATTGCACAAATTGATCATGCTCTTCGAGCCCGACGCCAAATTCACGCATAGTCTCCGCGATAATTGCAGGAAGTGCTGCAGTGGGATTACCACGGAAATCCCACTGGTAGAGGGATTGCATGGCGACTGATCGTGCAAGGTGGCGTTTAGACATAGATGACAAGCGGGAGATGGTGTACTAGGCGGTTTTGCGTGCACGAGTGCCGCGTGCTTTTCGTTTTGCGGTGTTTACTACTGTTCGGCCTTTGTACTTTCCGGTAACTTTGTTTGCGCGGTGAGGAAGCTGTGGGTTGCCATCAGCGTCATAGGTTACATGAACTTTTGCAAGTCCGTGGTGTGCACGGCGCTCACGCTGTGAACGCTTGGTGCGTTTCTTCGAAGGAAGTCCCATACAATTTTAGACTTAAAGGGTTACATACAAATTACGAATACAATCTCGAATATACGAACTATGGGATATGGGGGTATTCCTAAATTTCGTACTATTCGTAATTCGTATGTAACCACTATATATAATGTGCTTCACAGTATAGCATAATTAAGAAAAAAATCAAGTACAGCAAATAATTGCATGATTGCGTATCTTGGGGTATTCTTAGAATATCTATGTTAAACATAATTGGTAGTGCCGATCCAGGAGTATTTCAGAGCGCATATAGTATTTTATACAAGGGGGGTACGCTTATTTATCCGACTGAGACCTGCTACGGTCTTGGTTGTGATAGTAGAAATGAATCCGCAGTCGAAACCGTATTCAGAATCAAGGAGCGTGATCCAGGGAAACCGGTCCTTATTATTGCAAGTTCTGTTGCAATGTTACGGGAATATGTTGAATGGAATGAGGTGATCGATCGTTTGGCTGAAACATATTGGCCTGGTCCTCTCACTATTGTATCCAGTGCGCGGCAGGGTAGTCCATTTGTCCTTGCAGAAGGGGTGATGGGGAGCGATGATTCTGTTGCGTTTCGGGTAACCAGCCATCCACTTGCTGCACGTCTTAGTGAACAATTGGGCGCTCCGATCGTGTCGACCTCTGCAAATATCAGCACTCATGCCAACCCCTATGACATGAAGTATATGC
>CAZNAO010000009.1:0-2450 GCA_964571295.1 uncultured Gammaproteobacteria bacterium
GAGCTGAAAACATTGTCTACCCGCTCCGTGTTCGTATGCAAATGAATCTGTCCCATATACAGTTTTTGACACACTCTCTGTTGCCATACCGAATGTTGCACACAATACATATGTCCGCTCACTGGTGCCACGGTATTCGTACGCGAGACCAGTTTCAGGATCCGTCGTTACTCCTCCCATGTAGTATGGAGCTCGATTGAGGTCAGCAAGAGTGGTTGGGAGAGTGCCAGATTGTGAATAATACGATTCAATTGAATATTTGAGATTCTGAAGATGTTGTGAACGCATACCATCAAACCTGAGTACTCGTTGAGTACTTGGACTTCCTACCAAAAAAAATGCTCCAATAACCAGTGCTGTCACAAGTCCAATGGTACTGTATCTGAACATTAGTCGTCTTTGTTCGGTTAGAGCATCTCTGATATCAAGCAGATAATACGAAAATATCATTGCTGCAACCAATAGTACTGAGAAAGCTTTTAAAAAGAATCGTACAGTTAACTCACCTGATAAAAAACTGTTGAGAATCGAAATAAGTGACCCGATAATCATGAATGTTGCCACAAACAACGTGAGGTATATAAGCCATTTGCGCACTCCCATATTTTTGAGCTCTGGAGTCTTCTTATACCCTTTTTGCAAATACCATGCCGACCAGATATATACGGGAAATACAACTACCAGCGTTGCGATTGCAAAACGAAGAGGTCCATTACTCATGTCGTAGTAATAGTAGTCTGGCAGAAGCGCATCTGGAAAAAAACGATTGACGTACTGGAACATGAGTGTGATAAACGCGGTAGCACTCATGTAGAGCGTAACGATCGAAAGCAGGTGAAGAAAGGTATCACGTGCGGTCGACTTGTGATGGTCTGACATAGAGAGGTTGATTAGTTAATTAGAAGAAATGAGTAATAGAATGAGACTGATAAATACTATACGATTATCTATAGTATAGGGTAACAGATTGCGTTTGTACAGGCAATATTGACAAAAAGGCTTATCTGTGCTATACTATCTCGTTAAATTCGTAGGCTTTAGAGAGTGTATATGGGTATATACCTTCTCTAAAGCGCACGGATGCTGCGCTGAAACCAAAGTTCCTGGAGGGGAAATGTCGAATTTCATTGGTAGTGTCGTGGTGGTGCTGTTTCTTGTTCTCATGACCAAGGCCTGCGTCGGCGCGATCGCCGGGCCGGACCCGAAGGAGGAGGACACCACGATCGTCGACAGATAGTCGACGTGCCAATTACAGGGGACGATATCGCAAGATGTCGCCCCCTTCAGCCTACTATCATTTTAAATGTTTAAAGTGAGAGAGGAACAAAAAATCCCCGAGATACTCGAGGATTTTTTGTTTATTCAATAAACCCGCCAACTTGAGTTCCCCAAAGCTCCTGATAAACGCCCGTTTTTTTACTTACTAATGCTTTATGAGTACCCTGTTCGACTATTTTTCCTTTATCCACCACGATAATTCGATCCATATGCATGATAGTAGATAATCGATGAGCAATCGCAATCACAGTTCTCCCCTTTACTAGTTCATGTAATGCTTCCTGGATCATTCGTTCTGATTCTGAATCAAGACTTGAGGTTGCTTCATCAAGCACCAAGATTGGTGCATCCTTCAACATTGCTCGTGCCATTGCAATTCGCTGACGTTCACCGCCAGACAATTTTACTCCTCGTTCCCCTACCATCGTGTCATAACCTTCGGGAAACGACGTGATAAACTCATGACATTGTGCACGCTTGGACGCAGTAATCATTTCTTTTTCAGTAGCTTCTGGTCTTCCATACATAATATTTTCTCGGATACTCCGATGGAACAACACTGGATCCTGAGGAACATATGCAATCGCATTCCAGAGACTTTCCTGAGTGACTTCAGTAATCGGAGTATTATCTATTTTGATCGCACCTTTTGAGACGTCATAATATCGAAGGAGTAGCTTTACAATCGTTGATTTGCCCGCACCTGAATGCCCGACGAGTGCTACTTTTTCTCCTGGTCGTACCAGCAGCGAAAAATCACTCAATAATGCTTTTTTGGCATTATACTTGAATGTTACCCTTTCGAATTTGATACTCCCCTTGGTAACTTCAAGATTATAAGCACCCTTCTTATCAGTAATTCCATGCGGCGTATAATAAATTGCCGCAAATTCTTTTGCATCTGCAAAATGCTCATATACATCACGAAAACTTCGCGCAAAATTCCACACACGATGGAATACTGCAAGCGAATAACCATTTATGAGGACTAGGTCACCGATCGTAAGCGACCCTGCACGCCAGAACTGTAATGCGAGATAGAGTAGTATGATTTCAAAAATAAGCATGAGTCCACCCTGCAATCCATCAAGTTTGATAGTGAGCACTCGAGAAAAAAATCTCCGTTTTCGTACTTCTTCTGAAACCCTATCAAAATTTTTCTCTTCTTTGAG
>CAZNAO010000009.1:2550-26236 GCA_964571295.1 uncultured Gammaproteobacteria bacterium
ATCTCCGTTTTCGTACTTCTTCTGAAACCCTATCAAAATTTTTCTCTTCTTTGAGATATGATGAAAATAATTTTACATTTGGATAATTGGTGACAATGTCAGCCAGTACTCCTGTTTGTTTACTCTCAGCCTCACTTCGAAGTGCATCGAATTTGAGTTTATACAGACTAGTATAGTATGTTGCGGTTAAATATATAATCAACCATCCGAACAGAAGAAGGCCAAATGTGTAATTTGTCATGAACAATACTACTCCAATTGCTATAATCAACAATCCTGAACCAAAAAGAGTGTACTGGAGGAAATCAATCATGATGACGGTAAATGCACTTTCGAATTTTCGCATGTCTGAGATAAGTGAGCCAATATATTTGTTTTCAAAAAAATTAAACGAATGACGGAGTGTCGTTTTCAACATCTCATTGTATAATTTTTTTCGTACCTGCATTTCTGATCGTGCGCGGAAGTAATGATGTAAGCGATCTGATAGCCAGTTGGCACAGAGTAGCCCTAAAATCAAAAACACTGCTTGTAGCGCCTCGCTATATGCAACTTCTTTCGTAAAATTTTCATTGGTTAGTGCATCAATTAAAAGCTTGTAAAAATAGGGGTATCCCAAATCCCCTGCGTTCCACAATACAATAAATAAGAGAGAAACAAGAAAAGACCATTTGAATGGACGTAAATATTTCCAAAATAATGTTAATACTTGCTTATTGGTAACTTCTGATGGTTTCATAATGCAGATAAGTATATCATAAAAAAATAAAAACAGCTTCGTTTTGAAGCTGTTTTTTGATCTATCGTGTCGGTTTGTACTTCTTTGCAATTCGCAGACGGTTCATTTCTTTTTCGAGTGATGCCTGGATGCGTGCAAAATCGACATCTGCAGATTTTTCTTCTTGGGCGAGCAATTCTTCAGCTCGTTTTCTTCCCACCTCAGCACGTTCGAGATCGATTTCTTCAGCGCGCTCTGCGCTATCTGCAAGAATATGAACGGTATTGTCTTTTCGTACTTCTGCTACCCCGCCTGATACTGCAATTGCGACTTCATGATCTTTTTTGTGCACAATCAATTCCCCCGCATCAAGAATAGTGATGAGTGGAATGTGATACGGCAAAACCGTAATATACCCCTCCTTGGTCGGGATGGTTACTTTTTCTACATGTTCGTCTGAATAGACGATTCCTTCTGGTTTTACTATTTTGAAGTTAATCATAGATTAGTTTATTGGATAATTCTTTAAATAGTTTATTAGTTAATTATTCTCTAATTATCTAATAATCAAATTACCCAATTATCTTTTATACCACCTCTTCAATCGTTCCCTTCATGTAGAATGCACCTTCTGACTTACCATCATGTTTTCCATCAAGAATTTCTCTAAAGCCCTTTACCGTATCAGCGACTTTCACATATTTACCAGGCATGCCAGTAAATTGTTCCGCAACAGAAAACGGCTGTGAGAGAAAACGCTGAATCTTTCGAGCACGCGCAACAGTAATTTTATCTTCATCCGACAACTCTTCCATACCGAGAATTGCAATAATATCTTGCAAATCTTTATAGCGCTGAAGAATTTTCTGCACTTCACGGGCGACTGTGTAATGTTCTTCACCAACGATCTGAGGATCAAGCACGGTTGAACTCGAGTCAAGCGGGTCTACTGCCGGGTAAATACCGATTTCAGAAAGAGCGCGGTTGAGTGAGACGGTAGAATCAAGGTGAGCGAATGTCGTAGCCGGTGCCGGATCAGTAAGGTCGTCTGCCGGTACGTATACCGCCTGGATCGAGGTAATGGACCCTTTATCAGTCGAAGTGATACGTTCCTGAAGAGCGCCCATTTCGGTTGCAAGTGTCGGCTGGTATCCGGCAGCGGAAGGCATACGGCCGAGAAGTGCGGACATTTCAGAACCCGCCTGTGTGAAACGGAAAATGTTGTCGATAAAGAGGAGCAGGTCGCGGTTTTCTTCATCACGAAAATATTCTGCCATAGCAAGAGCGGTCAATGCTACACGCGCACGCGCTCCTGGTGGTTCGTTCATCTGTCCGAATACAAGTGCTGTTTTTTCTAACACTCCCGATTCTTTCATTTCTCCATATAAATCATTTCCTTCTCGAGTACGCTCTCCTACTCCCGCAAACATTGAGTATCCTCCATGTTCCTGGGCGATATTATGAATCAATTCTTGAATGATAACCGTTTTTCCTACCCCCGCCCCTCCAAAAAGTCCTACTTTTCCACCTTTCAAGAATGGGCAGAGAAGGTCAATAACCTTGATACCGGTTTCAAATACTTCCGATTTCTGTGACTGACTCTTGAAATCAGGAGCTTTGCGGTGAATACTGTATTTCTTTTTGGTTTTTGCCTGTGGCTTATTATCAATCGGTT
This sequence comes from uncultured Gammaproteobacteria bacterium, assembly GCA_964571295.1. Lineage (GTDB taxonomy): Bacteria > Patescibacteriota > Patescibacteriia > Magasanikbacterales > UBA922 > UBA922. Next base: position 4,944 of record CAZNAO010000009.1, read on the forward strand.
CACCAACCACATTGAACATGCGTCCGAGAGTTTCCGGACCTACCGGAACTGAAATTGGAGCTCCGGTGTCTATCACCTCGACCCCACGCGCAAGCCCATCGGCTGAACCCATGGCAACCGTGCGCACACTATGTGAACCCAAATGTTGCTGTACTTCGAGTACGAGTTTTTTACCTTTCTCCAAATTTATTTCAAGTGCGTTGTAGATCGGAGGAAGTTCAGTGGGAAACTGCACATCTACGACCACTCCGATGACTTGTATTACTTTTCCTTTATTCATATAGTTAGTTAGTTATTTAGGAAGGAATTTATCCATTTTAGTTTAATTTTCCAAAGCTGCTGCTCCACCGGCGATTTCTGCAATTTCTTTCGTGATTCCTGCCTGACGTGCTTTGTTGAATTCTATCGTCAATCCTTCGATCATTTCACCTGCAGCCTCTGTTGCATTCTTCATTGCAACCATTCGAGCACTGTGTTCACTCGCGCGTGACTCGAGTAGTGTCTGATAGATCTGAACTTCGAATAGTCGGGGTAAAATCGTATCAATGATCATTTCAGCACTTGGTTCGAACTCATACTCATTTTGCATACTCTGGTCAGATTCTTCGATCACCGTATGCTCTCCTGGTAACTCTTCTAGCAGTCTTTCGATGTCTTCTTTTGATATTGGTAGGAGTTTTCGTACTCTTGGCTGCTGGACAATACTTGATTTGAAATCAGTATATGCGATCAGAACTGAGTCATACTCCTGACTTTTGAATTTCTCAAGTGCGAAGGTAGCAATAGGCATAATATCTTCCATTCCTGGATTATCTCGAATCGCATCGTACGCACCAACCAAAGGATAGCCATATCGTTTTGCAAAATAAGCACTCTTTTTCCCCACCCCAATTACCTCGTACAATACATCATTTACGGTAGTGCTCCCAAACACATCGGCACGAGTAAGGAGTGACTGTGTTTTTTTGAAAATATTACTATTAAAACTTCCTGCAAGACCTCTATTTGAACTAAATACAATTACTAATATTTTTTTTACTGGTCTCACTTCAGTTAAAGCATTCTTGACTTCCCCTACCCTACCAAGCCTCTCCATCAAATCTTTTGCAAGGCTTGCATATGTGCGAGTAGCAATCACCGCCTGTACTGCTTTTCGCATTTTTGCAGCCGAAACCATCTCCATTGCTTTGGTGATTTTTTTGGTATTCTTTACCGACTTGATGCGTTGTTTGATTGCTTTTCCTGATACCGCCATATAATTCTACGAACTACAATCGACGATCAACGAACTTACGTTCATACTTCGTCAATTGTTTTGTCTAAATTAATTATTGACTTCCACAGTAGCGCCCCAATTAGTTCGTTGTTCTCTGGTCACTACTCGCACCGAATTGTGTCAGTGCTTCTTTTAACTCTTTCTCCACTTCTTCATTCCAATCTCCTTTCTTGATCTTTTCAAGCAAAGTTGTTTTTGACTTTCGCATAAATTCAAGAAACTTCTTTTCAGTATCTTTCACATGTATGACCTCAACCGCATCATATAATCCCTGTGACATCGCGTAAATCGAGACAACCTGTTCTTCCACCGGCTCTGGAACATATTGAGGCTGCTTCAAAAGTTCAGTCATTCGACGCCCTCTCTCTATTGATTTTTTGGTTTCTGGATCAAGATCGCTCGCGAATTGCGCAAAAGCTTCGAGTTCACGGAACTGAGCTAATCCAAGTTTCAGACTTCCCGCCACTTTCTTCATCGGCTTGATCTGCGCTGAACCTCCCACACGAGAGACAGACAAACCCACGTTCAGTGCCGGGCGGATACCACGATAGAACAAATCAGTTTCAAGGAAGATCTGACCATCGGTAATTGAAATTACATTGGTTGGAACATATGCGGAGATATCTCCTGCCTGCGTTTCGATAATCGGTAATGCGGTAATAGATCCACCACCATGTTCTTTATTGAGGTTACATGCACGTTCAAGTAAACGTGAATGGAGATAAAATACGTCTCCCGGATATGCCTCTCGTCCTGGCGGGCGTCGAAGCAAGAGCGACATTTCACGATATGCCCATGCCTGTTTGGTCAGATCATCATAAATAATCAGCACATCTTTCCCTTTATCCATGAAGTATTCAGCAATCGCAACCCCGCTATAAGGAGCAAGATAAGACATTGGCGCTGGTTCAGAAGCACCGGCTGAAACCACAATTGTATAGTCCATCGCCCCCGCTTCTTGCAATTTTGAAACAATTCGAGCAACTTTTGATTCTTTCTGACCTACTGCCACATAAATACAAATGATATCCTGCCCTTTCTGGTTCAGAATCGTATCAATCGCAATTGCGGTCTTTCCTGTCTGTCGATCTCCAATAATAAGCTCACGCTGTCCTCGTCCTACAGGAATAAGCGCATCAATCGCTTTAATACCCGTCTGCATTGGTCGATTCACCGCTTCGCGGGTCATTACACCAGGAGCAATACGTTCTACGGGATAAAATGTTTTGGTATTGATTGCACCCTTACCATCAATCGGCTCTCCGATTGCATTGACTACTCGACCGATGAGAGTGTCTGATACTGGCACAGACATAATGCGACCTGTCCGTTTCACAGTGTCACCTTCTTTGATATGTTGATATGCACCCAAAATAACAGCACCCACTGTCTCTTCTTGTAGATTCAAAGCAATACCAAATGTTCCTCCCGGAAATTCCAACATCTCCTGAGCTTGACATTTTTCAAGTCCACCCATACGCGCGATTCCGTCACCAATCTCAATCACGGTACCCACTTCTTCCACCTGGACTTCTTTTTTGAACGAGTCGATATTTTTCTTTAGTGATGCTATCACTTGATCGGTATATGACATATAATTTTCTAGTTATCTGGTTTACTGATTGCCATGCCTGCCGGCAGGTCTGGGTAAAGTTATAGTTGCTGTTTTAATTTCTCTAATTGACCTTTGAGACTCCCATCGAGAATCGTATTGTCCGTCTGTATCATTATCCCTCCAATTAATTTTTTATCCACTCGCACGGTTGCTTCTGTTTTTTCTCCGAAATGTTTACTGATTTCTTTTATATCATTTTGCGTCAGTTCTCTCGCGCTCGTAATCTCTATCATCTCTACCCCATCCTGTTTTTTAGCATATCTCTCAAATTCTTTCATAATGAAATCTGTCTTTGACAGCATTTGTTCTTCTCGTAAAAACACGAGAAAGCCATGTATCACCTTCTCAAGCTCAACACCCTCCAATCCTTTGGTGCTTTCATAGAGAATTTTTCCGTATTGTTTTGGTAGCAATTTTGCCATACTATTTAATTGTCTTCAAAATATCTTCGACAAATTTTTTATCATTTTTATCATTCATCTTTTCTCCTAATATTTTTTCCATCGCAGCAACTACAATTTCTACGGTCTCCCTTCTTAGACTTGTCTGCATCTCACCTTTTTCAACTTCAATATTTTTCTTTGCCTGAATAATAAGAGCTTCCACCTCGTCCTTTGTCTGTTGTTTCATTTTTTCTTGTAATCGGGTGGCATCTTCCTGCGCACCAGCAACGATAATATTTGCTTCTTTTTTGGCTTCTTCTAATTTTTCCTGGAATTTCACCTCGCTCATCTTGAGATTAGTCTCGATTTCTTTCGCTCGATCAAGACTCTCGTCAATAATATTTTTTCGCTCTTCCATTTTTTTTGTAAGAGGTTTCAAAATCAAAAACCAAACGATAGTAGCCACAAGCGCGAAATTGATCAACTGAAACACGAATAGTGACCCATTGATACCCAAACTACCAAGAACTCCAATGTTTTCAGCAATTTCAGTAGATACTCCAGTTTGTAATTCTTCTGCCATAGGCTACTAAGTTCCAAGATACAAGCAAATTTCAATTTCCAACTTGTATCTTTATTAAATAAATCAATTCAGTTTGTCGATGAAACTTCATCAACAAACCAATCAAACTATTTCAAAGTGAATACAACCACAAGCGCGTAAATTGCGATAGCTTCCGCGAACGCAGCTCCGAGCAACATCGGAACGAACAATTTTCCAGCTCCTTCTGGATTTCGTCCGATTGCTTCCATTGCCTTTGAGACAATTTTACCGATTGCAAGTGCCGGAATCATACCACCGATTGCAATAGTAAATGCTTTTGCCAATACCACGATTGACTCATGACTTAGACCTTCCATACATGTTCCTTTCGAGATGCCGTGTACCGGCGAGGGGTAAAAGGGGTTGGTTTTTACCTCGCGGAATGGTACCTCACTTAAAGAATAATATTACTGAAGAATACTTCTTCAGTAAACAATATTCTCTAATGATGCCCTGCTTCGGACCCATGCGGTTCCTGCCCTGCAACCGTCAGATACACCAACGTGAGCATTGCAAATACCGCAGCCTGGATCAGCCCTACCAAAAGCTCAAGTAACATAAATGGAGCCGGAACTAAAGCTGCGACAAGTGCTGACATGACTGAAATTAATACCTCTCCTGCAAAAATATTTCCAAACAAACGAAGAGAAAGAGATAACACTTTTGCCGCCTCGCTCACAATTTCAAGAAGTCCTACCGCAAACTCAATCAATGCTTGGAAAATAGCCATGGGGCCTTTTTTGAAACTACTCACAATATTTCCGATTTGGACAAATTTTCCCAGATGAGTAAACACACCAATACTGAGAAATGCAAATACGTGTGACGCAATAACCGAAACAAGCGCCATCACCACAGTAAGATTGAGATCCGTGTTTGCTGGTCGGAGCAACATATTGTGCCCTACCGTAATACTTCCAGTTCCTGGTAAAAGTCCAAGCCAATTTGATAACAAAATAAAAAAGAAGATCGTTCCGACTATAGGCAAAAAGCGAATAGTTTTTTTACGATCTCCCGTCACCTGGTCGAAGTATGGAAGTAATAATTCAAGAATATATTCAAAACCATTTTGTAATTTTCCCGGTCGCATGGCGATTCTTTTCTTGATCATGATTCCAAGTACAAGGAAAATCAGAAGCGCAAGCCACACATTTACAACGGTATTGGTAACCGGAACTGGTCCCATGTGGAACAATACTTCTGGCGCTAACCCTGGAATATGAATTTCAGCCATATCTTAAGTCATAACGTCTGTAAAGTCATAACGTCTGTAAAGTTGAGTAACGTCACTTTCAACTTTATAAACATTATGACTTTCGACTTCTATTTTCTATTTCATGATATTTTACATTGTACTCTTTTGCTTTCTGGTAAATCATCTTTCCTGAGAGGAAAGCAGCAAGCACAAATGCTGTTATGGTGAACCATGGTGCGTGTCCGTATTTTCCTTCAAGCCATTGCCCGAGGATCACAAGAGTTACGACCGGTACCGCAATAGTGGCACCAAAGTCCCCAATGATCTGAAGTCCGAGTAATACATACTCACGATCAGATGAATTTTTGGGGGGTTGGTTCTCCATAGAAAGCGTCCTCAAGTGTATAGCAAATTATAGAATTTGTCAATATATTTTCATATTTATCCCCATAGAGCCCCTGAATTTATGCATATACCAAAAAAAGAGCCTTCTCTCGACTCTTTTTTAGAATACTTTCTTATGATTTCTGAAGGTCTGAAATCAATCTACTGGTCAATTGTTTATCAATACTCGCCGTCATTCCTTCGCCGAGCACCTTTTCAACGGTATCAACCACCAAATGGGCGGTTTCTCTGCGCAATTCATGACGCATCTGCTCTTTCTCTGATTCAATGGCTGATTTGGCCTGCACAATAATAGTTTCCACGTCTGCGCGGGCTTTTTTTCTCATACTCTCAGCAAGAGCGGATGACTCGGTAACAGCTTGGGCAATAATGCCATTTGCCTGTTGTTTTGCGTCTTTCACAATCTCTTCTGAATTTTGATGCGCCATTGCTACGGCTGTCTTGGCTTTCTTGAAGTTATCTTCCGTATCTTGTGCCATCTGCTTTCTCTCCTCGATCACTCGTACAATTGGTGCAAAGAATAATCTCTTCAAGATATAGAATACAATCAAAAAATTGATGAGATTGAATAATGCCATCTTCCATTCAAAGCCTACTTTACCCAGTGTCTCTAGAATGTAATCCATATACTATTCTGTTCGAATAAGTCCAGTTACTCTCTACTAGATAATAAAAAATGCCACAAATGCGTAAATTGCGGTAGATTCTGCCAACGCGACACCGATAATCATTTTCGTAAATAAACTATTTTCTACCATTGGATTTCGCCCGATTGCTTCAAACGCTTTTCCAATAAGATACCCCTCCCCGATTGCTGAGCCGAACATTGATAATGTTGCCATGCCCTTTGCAATAAGACGTGCTGCTTCGACATCCATATGACTAATATTACTAAATTAAGTATATAAAACGTATTATCACCAATCGAATGGTCAATTGGTAATATCACGCTTTCTTTGGTTCCTGTGTGGCAATTGCAAGGGTGATATAGGCAGCGGTCAATGATCCGAACACCATCGCCTGCAAAATACCTACAAGCAGATTCATCGCAGTCCACGGTGCCGGTATAAGAATCGCAAGCGCACCAAGAAAAATAGCAGCAAGCACTTCTCCTGCATACATGTTGCCGAACAATCTGAGAGACAGTGAAATCACCTTTGCGAATTCAGACACAATGTCGAGGAGCCCGATAAAAAAATCAATAATGGCAAGCAACCCGGCGCCAATGCTTTTTCTAAAACCCTCTATTACCTCCTTTATTTTCACAAACTTACCAATATGCCCAAACAATCCAAAATCTCTAATACTCATGATATTTGCGAGTATTACCATTGCCAAGGCGATACTAAAGGTCATATTGAAATCATTGGTTGGAGTCCGGAAAATCGATACGCCATTATACGTAATTGCCGAAAGACCGGGGATTAAAGTCACAATATTTGAAAAGCCCAAAAAAAGAAACAAGGCACCAATTAGAGGTAACAATTTTTTTGCGATGGTTTCACTCCCTGCGATTGACGTAAGGAGACCGATAAATACTTCCACAATTTTCTCGGTGACTGCTTGGAATGAGGTCGGTACGATATTTTTTCTTCGGGAGACGAGAAGCGAAATAATGAGAAAAAATAGAGTAACCACTGTACCCATGATCATTGCATTGGTAATTTCAAAATTTCCAATTGAGAAAACGGTTTCTGGACGAATCGAGGGTTGTTCTGCATGCACCTGGAGAAACATATTATTCTAATGTATTCGTTTTGTTTTCAGTCTCCATATTTTTATCTGCCCCGTCAATCATCCTACGCTCCTTTTCGAGCTTGAGATACATTCTGATTACCAGTGTCCATGAGAGTATGAATGTCGCAATGAGGGTAAGAACGGAACCGAACGGTCTCATATTGAATCGCACATCCAGATAATTCCCAATAAAATACCCCGCGGCCGCAGGAATTCCGAATATAAACAAAAGCCTCAGCATGAGTACAAATGTTTTATGCCGAAAAGCCTCTCTTTTTTCTTGTCCGTTTTCCATATTAATAAAATTGAAACCACATAAGCATATACAAAAAAAACCATTTCGTCAATGGTATTTTTTCGTGCTCGGTGGAAAAGTGCTCTTGCTCTCCCAACCTATATCACCTTAATCTTGGTAAATAGACGTAACGTATTTTCATTGACTTGCCGAGTTATTTCATCCACAGCAACATCTCGGATAAGAGAAAATTTCTTAAGCACCTCCTCTACCATCCACGGCTCACACTGCTCCCCCCGGTATGCCTGGGGAGCCAAAAATGGAGCATCTGTTTCGACGAGGATACGATCAGGTGGCATGTTTCTGAGCACTTCTTCAAGTTCAATTTGTGGCGTAGGATTCGTCTTCTTCGGCGGAAACGTAACCACACCGGTAAATCCAAGGTTGAAACCAAGCTCAAGATACTGTTCTGCCTGTGACCAGTTTCCGGTATAACAATGCACTACTCCGGGAATCAATTCCCCTTTTTCTTCCCTGATTTCTTTCAAAAGCATAATCATCTCATCATGCGCATCCCGGACATGCATGACCAGTGGCAGACCGAACTCTTCGGCAATAGCATAATGCTGTCGAAATACTTTTTTCTGGCGTTCAAGATACAGTTCTTCAGGCTCGTCCTTTGGCAAATGAAACCGATCAAGGCCAGTTTCTCCTACTGCAATTACTTTCGGATGCTGCGCAAGTTCACGATAGAATACTGGATCAAAATCTTCTCCGCGTGAGGTAAAATTCGTCGTTTCTTCATACACATCGACTTCATGAATCTGGATTGGATGGAGTCCAATGGTTGCGTACATCCAGTCGTATTTTTCTGCAAGCAGAACCCCGTTTTTGCTCGTACTCTGTTGGGTTCCGACCAAATTCAAGATCATCTGCTTTTCTTTCGAACGAGCAATAACATCATCTCGATTATTCTCGAATGCTTTGAAGTGTATATGGCAGTGTGTATCGATCATCATAACGATTGTTCAATCACATCAAGAGTGGTTTCGAGAGCTTTGAGCGCCTGAGGAAATAATGGAACAAGGATGGAGGCCGCCGCAACTGTAGTCGGGGCAAACGTGGACATTTCAATTGCCTTCATGACTCCTTCTCCCACAGGAAATTTATCGATAAAATAGATGACCAGTCCGATCGAGACAAGCCCTTCTGCTCCACCTGCAATCATACCCAGAAGTCGGTTGATCGTACTCTTGAATGGTATTGGTAATACCGCACTTCCCACTTTTCCGATAAGCCAAAACGCAGCGCCAATGGCTCGGGTGATGATCGCGAATATCGCGATAAACATCACGACACGCGATACATTGGCACTCCAACCCGTAGTATTGATAAGCCACTGCGCTCCAGCCTCATAATACCTACTCGCGACAAACGCTCCTGCGACCGTACCGATAAGTGAGCCTATGGTATGGAACAATCCAAACCAAAAGCCACCAAGAGCAAAGAGTGCAACAGTAACAAGGATGATAATGTCAAGTAGATTCATATACTATTTCTTTTCTAATCTTGGAAACACTGGCTCACCTTTCTTTGTTTGCTGTCCCGTTTCGAGATTTCCCCACTTTGAAATTTCAGATAATACGAATTCTTTTGAATTCACTCCCAGTGAAACCAAAATCTTTTCAGCTGATGATGGAATGAGAGGAAGAAGTGCTACACCAAGATGGAATAACCCTTCGGAAATCTGATACAAGTGTCCGGTAATATCTTCTCCTGCTTTTGCTTTTTCCCATGGTTTATAGGTAGAAATTTCCGTATCAATGCCGGTAACTAATTTATTGATCTGCTGTGACACTTCATCAAATGAGTAACTTTCAAATAGTTCAAAATACTTTTTCCAGAAACTTTTCACGTCAAAAATATCTTCAGAATTTCTCTCCGGAACTTTTCCTCCGGTGTATTTTTCGAGCATGGTTAAAATACGGTGAGTAAGATTTCCCACTCCGTTTGCAAGGTGTGCCGTATAAAACTCCTCAAATCGCGCATACGAAAAATCGCCGTCCTGTGCTGCAGGAATCGCGCCAAGCAGGTAATATCGGGTCGCATCAATGCCGTATTTTTCCGCAACATCACCCGGATCCACCACATTGCCGAGTGACTTACTGATTTTTTCTCCTTCGACCGTCACATAGCCGTGGATAAAAATTTCGGTTGGCAGTGGAACTCCGGCTGAAATAAGAAATGCAGGCCAGTACAATACATGGAATTTACCGATTCCTTTTCCGATTACATGCGCTACCTGCCGCTCTCTTCCCTGTTCCCAATAGGTCTGGTATTCCTTTTTTTCCTCACCAAATCCAAGCGCAGTAATATAATTTGATAACGCATCGACCCATACATACATAATCTGTGATTCGTCGCCCGGCACGGGCACTCCCCAGCCATGCGCACGCTCACGCGAGCGTGAAATACTGAAATCTTCAAGCCCACGGTCGATGAACGAGAGCCATTCGTTTTTACGTGCTTCCGGATAGATTTTGATGATGTTCTTCTCAACCAATTCACGAAGCTGTGTGGAATAATTGCCAAGTCTGAAAAAATAGTTTTCTTCTTCGACAACGTCGCACGGTTTTTTGTGTTCAGGACAAATAATCCCGTCAATCAACTCATCTTCAGTATAAAACGCTTCACACCCGACGCAATACAATCCTTTATATGTTTTCTTGTACACATCTTCCGGCTTGAATTTTTTCCAGAGTTTTTGCGCGCCGTCAAAATGACGTTTTTCGGTCGTGCGGATAAAATCGTCATACGAAATATCCAGCAGTTCTCTGAATTTCTGAAAATGTTCCGCATGTTCCTTCACAAATTTCTCGGTAGATTCCCCTGCCTTCTCTGCAGCCTGAACATTCTTGAGGGAATTCTCATCGGTTCCGGTCAAAAAAAATACGTCTTTTCCTTGCAGCCGTTCAAACCGGGCTTTCGCATCTGTCTGCACATACTCCAAAGCATGTCCAATATGCGGTTTGCCATTAACGTACGGAATTGCGGTTGAAATGTAGAATGGTTTTTTGTTCATATATTATTATCTTTTCCCTCTTATGACTATCACAAACTCCCCTTTTTCCGAAATGCTCATGGTTTTGACTTGTCCAATCGTTCCAGCATACGTTGTTTCAAATTTTTTGGTAAGCTCGCGACAGATAACCACGTGTCTTTCTGATTCAAGTACTCCACTCAGTTCATCTATACATTTCCTGATTCGATGATTCGACTCGTAAAACACAGCTGTATATTCTGAATGTGCAACTTCCTCAAAAAAACTCTTTCTGCCTTTCTTGTGCGGGGGAAAACCGAGAAAGAGAAATTTATCGGTCGGAAATCCTGAAATCGAAAGAGCGGAAATAACTGCGCTCGGTCCCGGAATCGGGATGATTTGGCATTCAGGCAAATCTTCACGGACTTTTGAAACAAGCATATTCCCTGGATCACTGATTCCTGGGGTTCCCGCATCGGATACACATGCAAGTGTCTTTCCTATTCTCAAGAGTTCTATAATCTCGTTAATTACCGCTTCAGCAGAATGATGATGGTAGCTTTTGGTTTCTTTTTTGAGATTGTAGCGGGTAAGCAAATTCGCAGTAACTCGTGTATCTTCGCAAAGAATAAGATCGGCCGAGCCAAGAATTTCCAGCGCACGTGCAGAAATATCTGATAAATTACCGATCGGGGTAGCTACAATGTAGAGAGTTCCGCTTGTTTCCATAGATACGCCCATCCTAACATAAAAATGGCTTAAAGTAAATAAATCCCACCTTCGGGTTAACCATTCGATAAACCTATGATATAATGAAAAAACTAACATATTTTCCCCGTATGAAATTCACAAAAATTATTCTTTTTTGGTTCTTACTCCTGACACTTGCCACTCCCCAGAGTCTGCTGGCAGCCACATTCGATCCAAATTTCCTTATCTCGGACGAGGAAATGCAGAATTGGCAAAGTATGAACCGCGCAGACATTCAATCATTTCTGGTAGAAAAAGGAGGTTTCATCGCGACCTACAGTGCCGCAGATAAAAACGGTATCGACCGTCCAGCGTCCGAAATTATCTACCGAGCCGCAGTAGATAATAAAATCAATCCCAAATATGTTCTGGTAAAGCTACAAAAAGAACAAAGTCTTATAACTGATACCGACCCGACCCAAAAACAACTGGATTGGGCAACTGGTTATGGTGTTTGTGATAGTTGCTCTATGAGCGACCCTACTATCCAGAAACACAAAGGGTTTGGTATACAGGTCGACAGTGCGGCCGCAATCATCCGATGGTACTATGACAATGTACAAAACCAAGCATGGATCAAACGACCACTATCCTCATACCTGATTGATGACACTCAGGTTACTCCGGCAAACCTGGCGACTGCATTTCTCTATACCTACACCCCACATATCCAGGGAAATCAAAATTTCTGGAAATTGTGGCAGGATTGGTTTGACCAAGTGTATCCAGATGGGTCATTGATCAAAACTGCAGACAGCCCAGATGTATACCTCATCCAAAACGGTGAAAAACGAAAATTCAAAAGCGCAACCGCTCTGACCACGCGTTTTGATCCTAAATTAATCTTGAAAGTGCCTACAAGCGAACTCGCACGATATGCTGACGGAAAAGATATTGCACTCCCTAATTACGCAATCGTATTTGATGGAACAAGATACTACCTCCTGGATTATGATTTCAAACGCCCATTTGAAAGCAGGGATGTCCTCCGCCAGCTTGGCTTCAATCCAGATGAAATTATTGACGTAACTCCAGACGAAATAGCTGGATATGAACTCGGTAAAACGATCTCTGGAAACAATCATGCCCCGCTCGGAAGAATTATCCAGACAACCGAATCAAAAAACATGTATTTTGTTGAAGACGGAGTAATGCATCCAATTTTTGATCCAGCGATCGCTCAAGTGAATTTCCCACATCTTGCTGTGGAAAAAATGTCCGCAAGCCAATTAGCATCACTCAATCTTGCATTTGGAAATACGATACTCCTCAAAGATGGAACATTATTCGGAATAAAAGGATATAATGAAATTTATGTCATAGAGAATGGTAAAAAACGACATATTGCAAGCGAAGCAGTGTTCAACGGACTAGGATACAATTTTAAAAATATTGTATGGATCAGCGAATACGTAGGCATGGCTCATGAGACCGGAGAGCCAATCTATCTCCGAAATGCAGCTGCTACCGCAGTACAGACAAGTTCAGTAACTCCCCCAGAACAAAAACCTGCAGTACCAACAACTCCGACAGCAACTACGCAGAAAAGTCCGGTTGACCTTATGGTTCGCACCCCGACCAGTCAGGTATCATTTATCGGATCTCGATTCGAGACACCAATTGAAGCATATGTCGTAGCCGAATATGATACAGGTACGGTTCTGGCTGGAAAAAATGCAAACGCGGTACGACCGCTCGCGTCACTGTCGAAACTCATGACAGCGAAACTTGCAGTTGATAACAGTCTGCCAATGCAAGAATCAACCACGTACCAAGCCGCGCTACATAAATCTGCATACCATACTTACAAAATTTCCGAAGGTGACGTGGTGGTAAACAAAGATATACTGTATTCCACACTCGTATCATCAAACAACACGGCAGCGGTCATGCTTGCGCGAACACTTGGTTATTCGATGAACGACTTCGCATCACTCATGAATGCAGAAGCAAAAAAACTTGGACTAGAAAGCATGTCATTTGCAGAATCCTACGGTTACAGCCTCAAAAACCAAGGTTCTGCCGCAGATGTAGCGACCCTATTTCGCGAAGTTTTGAAAAATGATACGATAGCCTCAGCACTAGGGACTACCAGTTATACTTATTCCGAAGTATCAAGTACTGACGACACGATCAGGCACACGGAAGTAAACAGTAATAAGCTCGTACGTCGCACACTTCCCTACCGTATCCTAGCAAGTAAAACCGGTTTTCTACACGAATCCGGAAGTTGCCTAGTCATGCTAGTAGAGCGGGCAAGTGATCATAAAAAATTTATTCTCGTCACCATGGGCAATCCTGATTTCGGATCCGAGTCGCGATTCGATGAACCATCAAGGCTTGCGTCATGGGCGTTATCAAATTTCTAATCCTACGCATATGCCTCTCGTGTTTGCCGGAATTACCCCTCACTCCCCCGTCCTTGTCCCCGGAGTAGGAAATGGTTCAGATGAAAAAGCGGTAAAAACCACAGAGGCGCTCTCCATCCTGGAAGAAAATCTCTACGTGGCAAAACCGCATGTGATTATCGTCATCACTCCTCATGCACAAGCACATGCAGACACATTTGTAGTCAATGCAAATACTAAGTTTACCGCATCATTTGAAGAATTCGGTAACCATTCACTCAAAAATACCTACAACGGTTCACCAGATTTTGCAGCCAAACTTTCACACGCAGCAAGCAAGGAAAAAATCTCACTGAAATTGATAAGTGAAGAAAAACTTGACCATGGATCTTCAGTTCCTTTGTATTATCTCGTATCACACATGCCGCAAATCAAGGTATTACCGATCAGCCCCTCTGAGCTTCCCCCGACTACACACCTAGCATTTGGTAACTTGATTAAAGAAGCGTGCATGGAATCAGATAAACGAGTTGCAATTATTGCTTCAGCAAACCTTTCCCACGGTCTTACCACTGATTCTCCAGCAGGTTTTAGGGAAGAAGGAAAAAAATTCGACCAATCAATAATTGAACTCCTGCAATCCCACAATACGACAGGCATCGCAACACTTCCTCACGAACTTGTAGAGAATGCCGCAGAAACCGGCTACACGTCGCTTCTGATATTGCTCGGTGCACTCAAAAACGTCAATTATGAATTCAAAAATCTTGCATATGAACATCCATTTGGCGTAGGATACCTGACGGCAGAATTTATTTTTTCATAAGTTACGTGTGATTGTACGAATTGTTCCGGTCAAGCGAACTCCTCGCGCTGTCTCGGTTTTTGACTATCTAGTCCCAAGTTCTCTTGAATCCAAGGTTCGCAAAGGACAGCTCGCCGTAATTGAACTTCGGAAAACCAAAGAATTCGGAGTGATTGTCGAAATTCTTCATGAACACAATCCTGAATTTGCATACAAAGAATTGGATGCGCTCGTACATGATATTCCCCTGGTCCCAGAGACAACTCAGCAATTTCTACAGCTTCTTTCCTCTATATACGCAACCAGTCTTGCCACGGTCTACAAAACAGCCCTTCTTCCGCTCCAGAAACGAAAATTAAAAACGATCACGCTCAACCCGTTGCCCGAAAATACAACTGAGACTGGTTTTTCCGAGTCATATGAATTGTATACAACAGCGACTGAACATGAACGGATAATTTCATCAAGTGACATCTCAGGTACCACACTAATTTTAGTACCCGAAATCTCACTACTTGAGTCAACAAAAAAAATAATAGAACGTGCGTATACGGGTACGATAGTAGTTTGGCATTCTGATCTGAGCGATAAGGAAAAATTTACACAGTGGCTTACAGTACGGAATGCTACCGATTCCCCGCTCGTAGTCATTGGCACCAGAAGCGCACTGACCCTGCCCTTCACGAATATAAAAAAAATTATTCTCGACCGTGAACAAGATGGACAGTACAAAAGTTATGACCAGCAGCCGAAATTCCACGCCCGGGATATGGCTTGCGAACTCGCACGTATAAACGGATCTAGAATTACCTACACAAGTTTCTCTCCCAGTTTCGGAATGTACTATCATATCGCCAAAAAAAACGTGCCATGCATGGTCGACAATCAGCCTTATACATCCGGCTTATTGTTTAATCCCTCTACAATTGAATCGTCCATAAGCTTGATCGAACATATTCCACAGCCAGGTGATAAGCGTATATGCTCGATCACTACTGAAGAACATATTGTACATGTTGCAAAAGAAAATAGGAGAGACATCGTAATTTTGGTACAACGCAAAGGATTTGCAACATTAATTGTATGTAAAGATTGTGGACACATCGAGACTTCGCGTGAAACAGGCTTGCCGATGGTATTTTATCGCGAACGTAATATCATGGAGGCAGCCTACACACATGAAGAACGCCCTCTTCCCCGTGTATGTACTGCATGCGGCTCAACTCTCGTATTACTTCAAGGTATTGGAGATGAAAAAGTTGCTGAACATATTACACGTTTGTTTGTACATGCAGGGATCAAAATGCCGGTCATAATCGTTGATGACGAGACACCATCCTCCACGCTCAAAGAATTAGAAACCCTTGGTCACCCTCGAGTAATTGTAGGCACGATTAAGGCGCTATCCCATATTCGAGAGCGTCAAACAGGGCTTTTTGTCATGCTTGATCTTGATCGGTATTTGGCAGTTCCCGAATATCACGCACTTGAAAACACGATACACATAATCAACGAGGTGCGGTATAGAAAAAATCCCGACACACCATTCATAATTGAATCTACACGAATCGATAAGCCGTTGTTTAAATTATTTTCCGAACCTGACCGTCTATACCGGACAGAACTAGGTATCCGTCAAAAATTGAACCTGCCTCCATATACCACACTCACCAAATACACCATCGCAGGTTCAACCAAGGCTGCGAGCAAAAAAAATACCCAGATTTTCCAGGAAATCATGGCTCGACGTTTGACTGAATTCAATATTTCAGCTAAAATGAGCCCAATTTTTGAAACTCACCCTACCTACTACCAACGACAGTACTGGCATGGTATGATAATAACTATGAAAAATAAATCATATCGTGTACATGCGGAAAATCTACACACACGACTTCCTCTGGGTGTCGTAGTCGATTATAATCCTACCAACACCCTATCTCCGTAATATATGCTTACCATTATCACCATTCCGAATACAATTCTCGAAACTCCCGCTCGTGAGCTGACTCAAGAGGAAATCATATCTCCAGAAATTCAGGCACTGATCGATGAGATGATCCCAACCATGTATCGAAGCGAAGGAATCGGGCTTGCAGCACCGCAAATCAATAAAAGTATTCAGATCTGTATCATTGGTAAAGGTGCCATTCAGCTTGATCGTAAAACGACGGTACCTCATGAAGATTTGATACTGATCAATCCAACCTGGACCAAAAACAGTACTAAAACCAATAATGATCAGGAAGGATGCCTTTCAATTCCAGGGCTCTATGGCACCGTCAAGCGGTATTCCGACATTCACGTCGAAGCGCGTGATCGATCGGGTAACAAATTCTCTTTTGATGCTAAGAATTTTTTTGCTCGAGTGATTCAGCACGAAATCGACCACTTGAACGGAATCCTGTTTACCACAAAAGCAACAGATGTCCGGGAAGTCAAAAAATAATAATCATGCAGAAAATAAAAAATACCGAATTCGGTATTTTTTATTTTTAACGCAATTTGTTGCAACCAAACAGAGTCAGCTAGGCCACAAGCAATACCACCAAAAGCAGAATCAAAGCAAGTGTTTGTACAATAACATGAGGATGTTGTTTCCTAATTTCAATTCCGATAGACAGCACCAGTGCAATCGAAAACAGACAGATGAAAAGTATGTAGACTGATTGGGTGAACTGAACAATACTTGAAACAAAGGGCAGTATTTTTTTTGCTTCGGTATACGTCTGTATAGGAGTCGATGAAATGATCGCAGGGTTCTGCCACGACACGGTCTCACGAATAATCTCCTCGTCAGTAGAATTAATCACAAGAGACGCGGGCAAGACGGTTTTGAACACCTCCTCTTTTGAAAGAGGGAGAATATTCGAAGCAGTGTACATAGACGGATCACTTGAATTTCTCTGAAGTTCAAAAGAGTACTCACCCACCTGCAATGATACACGTGCCACCGGTCCTGTTATCAAAACAAAAGGCTCCACACGAATACTATCGCGATCGTACTCCTCCCAATGGACATATGAACCCAATTCATCATAATGGACAGACAAGACAGGCATAGAAGATGGGAATTCTTCGGCAGAAGAAATGTCCGACGATCGTACAGAAGTAGGCTCAGGGATAGACACAGGAAATTCCTCTATCACCTCTTCTGACACAAAAACAGTTTCGGTACTAGATACAACGGTCTCAACCAAGGCTGGTGCAATAACCTGTTTTGGAGTGCCAAAATGCTGTACAGCAAAAACAGTAGAAACATCTTTATAGATCCCTTCTGCAAGATTAACACCAATTTCAACAAAATCAGTATCAATAATATTCTGATAATGCGTAGGACTATTGACCCATGCTGCCACCACCGAATCTGCGTCCATAAAACCCATACCCAAATTCTCTCCAGCTACACGATAGGCATACCCCGCCTGACCCAAAAAATAGGCCAAATTGCGATTTTCTGGTCCGACATGACTGAAATACTGTGCCCGAACCATATCTTGCGCCTTGAGGTCAGAAGAATAGGTCAGTTTTTGATTGACTATCAAGGGAGAATGCCCTAATTGATCACGGAGAGAATTAGTGAGAGTAATAATTTTTACCTGCTGTTCTACCAAAATTTCAGGCAGAGTAAAAACGGTTATAGGAAGAAACGCAATCGAAAAAAACAAGATACTCTTCATGAGGACAAAAACGAACGAATAAAAAATCGCTCGCTTGGTGTGCAAAATATGGGGATGGTAATGATTATCTTCATGCGGAACAAAATACTTACGGAACACCTGCTTCATAAAATACTCACAAAAACTCAAAATCCCTGCATAAAGCAGGGATTAAGCGAGTTATAATTTATATGAGACCCTCTTGAGAAGGAAGATACCGCATAAGATGCTGAGAAAAGCGCCTATGGTCACTAGTAGTTTGCTCATATCAACACCACCGGTAGTAGGAAGCATGGTGAAACCAAGCACACTTCCAGTATTAGTTTCCTCATCAGTAATTCTCTCCCCTAATACTTGTGGGGGCAGTGTTGGAGTGGTTGGGTTACTCACCGTTGGAATCGGGAACGAACTTGATCCTGACCCACCTCCTGAAGAACTACCTCCACCAGATGAACCACCACCTGATCCACCAGTACTCTCTGCAAGAGTGCTCGTAGTCAATTCAATACCAGTCACTTCAGGAGATCCGTGAGAGACTGGACGGAAATAGTAGGTGGTATTAGGAGTGAGACCGGTAATAGTCATTGAGTGTGTAGTAGTGAATTCACTATTTTCAGTTGTAGAAAATGCATAACCATAATTCCAGGTAGCATTTTCAGCAGTAGAAGATACCGTCGTAGTGGGATGTGAAACAGTATCATACACCACACGACTGGTCGCTGGATGATTGGTCTCCCATGTGAACACTACACTTGTAGTCAAAGCAGAAATAATTTGTTCTTGTGAAATTACCAATTCAATGTCATCATACGTGATTACACACGTAGGTAATTCTGCAACAGCAAGTTCTATTTTTCCAACAAGTTCAACTTGAACTTCACCCTTATATGGAGTCTGACAATATCCACTCATGGTCTTGGTATAATCATTAGCCTCAGACCCGCCGACCAAAAATGAATCCGGATTTACCAAAAACATCGTACCTTCAAATGATCCTGGAGTACTGCTTACCGTAGCCACTTCACCAAGAGTAGAAGTGACTGTTACTATAAAATCAGAAGAGGTTGCAGTATTTCCATTATCATTCACTACTAAAACACGAACAAGAACGGTCTGCTGCTCAGGTTCAGGATCACCACCACCACCCTGATTAATATCATCATACGTGATTACACATGTTTTTTCATCATTCTGCGCAAGACTTCCAACACAGTCTTCACTAAGTGTCTTTGTATAAAATTCATCTCCTGAACCTTCTACCGTATATGAACCAGGCTCAATAGAAAGAGAAATTCCGTCAGTAGTACCTGGAGAGGTCGTAGTAAAATCTGTACCAGTTACAAATACGGTAAAATAATCTGGAGTTCGTGATCCCCCGTTATCATTAACAACCACCACAGAAACAGTCAGAGAAGCTAAACCATTTGGTGTCTCATCACATGCGTCACCAATACCATCCTGATCAGTATCAGTTTGTTCAGTGTTTTCAACTAATGGACAGTTGTCTACTTCATCAGAAACAGTGTCATTATCATCATCTGGATCACATGCGTCACCCATACCGTCATCATCATTGTCTTCCTGATTTGGGTTTGGTACTGAAGGACAATTATCAACATCATCAAGAATTCCATCATCATCCTGATCAAGGTCTACAACCACATCCTGAGTATTCACAAAGGTGCACGATACAATTGTATTTGCAGTAAGACCAATAGTTACACTACGTGATTGCAAATTTACAGCACCGCCTCCTGTACAGGTAAGATTAGTAAGAGCCCACCCCTCAGTAATGTCTTCAGTAATGGTGTAGGTTCCTGCAGTTTTTCCAAATGAAGCAGAGTTTGAAAGCGTTGCATCAGTATCATCATCCAAAGAAAAAGTTCCCAAATCCCCTGAAAAACTAAAATCCTGTGTACTGTCTGGACTTGCATCTTTGGTGATTTGAATAATACCTTCTTCGTCTACATCAGCTTCACATCCTTGCACACCCGGGCCATTCTGCTGATCACAGAAATCATTTCCTGGTCCACCATCCATCAAATCTCCCCCAACCCCACCATTTCCACCATAGATAGTATCATTGCCTTCACCACCAGAAAGAGTGTCTGTTCCCTGCTCACCACAAATTAAATCATCTCCACCATTACCATTAATAGTGTCTGCTTGATTGGTACCAGCGATCACATCATTCCCTTCAGTTCCATTCAACGTCCCGATATAGTTCTGACCATTATCTGGTCCACCTACTACAATCTTTTTATTTTGCCCATTTCCTTCTACATATATAGTAGCCGGAACACCGTTACAAGTCGGAGGGGTGGCAGTTGACACAGAACTTGTAAACGAAAAAAGTCCCACCATCATCAAGGTAGCTACGACGGACAAACCAATCTTACGGGATATACTCATATAACACTCTATCTATAAAAGATTAACCTCCTTAATACCCATAGTATGCACCAAATAAAGAAAAAAAGTCAATAGGTTCATCCACACTACTCTAGAGGATACGCATAAATAACCAATCGATATGCCGAACTCCACGTAGGTGTACAGGTGAACAATGTCAACATAGGCGTATCACTTTTTTCCAAAATACGAACTGCATTGGGCAATACTACCTCGGTACCAGCAACACGATAACGCAACTCTCCCGAGGGTGTCACGAGAACAATCTCATCACCCTCGACCAGTTTATCGACTTCAAAAAAGGTATATTTTCCAGATTCATATTTAAACCGGTGCGCACTCAAAACAACATTATTATATGGGTCAGTAGTACCTGGAATCGCTGTGCCTGGAATAAGCCACGCACCCCCATCAAGCCCTTTCTTCTCATCAGTCTCACCAATCACGATCGGCATATCGACTCCGATCTTTGGAATCTGTACCCGGTATTGTGTACTCGTAGAATCAACGAATTCTTCAACATCTGATGTGGTATCCAAATCAAAGGAAAGAAGTGAATCAAATTGAGAAATCTGTTTTGATGCGTTCAAATGTGAAAAAGAAAAATCACCATACAATCGATACAACACCACTACACCACCAAAAATAAGAAGGATACTCAGTACCCGCAAAAACTCATACGTCCGTTGAGAGAAAGAAAATTTCATACAGAATATTATCCATCTTTTAAACTATCATACAATCAATAAAAAAAGCAATAAAAAACAACCTGATATTCCAGATTGTTTTTTATTGCTCGGCGACTGGGGATCGAACCCAGGACCCACTG
>CAZNAO010000010.1:0-25198 GCA_964571295.1 uncultured Gammaproteobacteria bacterium
CCTCGATCTGCTCGAGTGTGATGATCTTGCCCGCGAATCGACGGGTGATGACCCGGATCCGCCCTCTGAACCGCTGTTCCTCGCGGTTTTGCTGGTCATAGCTCCTGATAATCGCCTTGGCAATCAAATAACCGTTGGTCTTACTCTTCGCCTTCTTCACGTCACAGCCTCCTAATGGACAGGGTATGGTGGAAAAACTCTACAGGCAATATGCCGGTATGTCAATAAAGGAATAATAAACCCAGCCGATTAGGGCCGGGTTTATATGACTTGCTTAGCTAAATTTATTTACCGAGAAACAGCCGAGAGAATTTCCTGGATAATTGGATTATTGATGACGTCATCGATCGCCTGATATTCATTATTGTGGTAGTCAATATCTGATACATCCACATGAAGCAGAACCCTGACACGTTTCACATCTTCTACAAGAGCCTGCACAAATAAATCCGAGTTATCATATTTGGCAATCCAATATATGGGCATTCCATACATCTCTGTTTTTTGTACAGCCGGAATAGTAAAAGCCTGTCCGCTCTCGGCACGTGGCATGTGTCCGGATAGTCGAAGCACGCCTTGAATAAACGTGATATCCTCGGAAGTAAAAGAAGTTGGAATGCTCCCGCTCACGGTACGTGAAACAAAATCAGGTGACATGATAAACACCTGAGTGTTTGCATCCACAGCTACCTTGTACCTTTTCCCGGTGTCAGATGGCTGGGTAATATCCTCATAATCGCCCGATATGCCGCCTTCCCCTAGCCAATACATCTTTGCGTTAACCCTCTCCTGAAAATACCTGGGATTAGTATAATAATCGGAAAAATTCGTATTTTTACGATCTCCAATCGCATCAAACAGAATAACAGATGCCCAAACGATAATGCCTATATTGAAAATAAATAACACGACACCAAGACCGGACACTATTTTCTTCCATGTGTCGCGGGGAGTCTGGATAAAATTTGTCGTATGAAAAGATTCTTTTTGTACTCCGCCTGACCGTGAATATCGAACATATGGAATCAAAAATATCAATTCCAAAAAGAAAGGTATCAGGGTAACGAGAAAAAGCCATCGATTGCCTCCAGGAGAAAAATTCTCTGTAAAACCAAGGACAAAAGAAATAAACAACAATGCCGGTAGAGAAAAAACCGTGAGCACCAAAGAGATGCGTATAAATATACTATGCATCGTACTAACACTTTTTCGAACCATACTATTACTATTTATAGCATATAGTATAGCACATCATCCGTTCTCTACCAAGTGAAATTAGAACTGAAATAATCAAAAAATTAGTCCTTTCTTCTGTGTTTTGGTATCATACCGTTATAAAAAACTATGAAATTAAAGTTAGCGCAATTAAAATATGCAATCATAGGGGTTTTGGTAATTATCCTCACTTTTGGAGTTAAGCGTCTTCATGATTTTGCAAAAACGCCCATTTCATCAAAAAACTGCATTTTTACCTATCCCACCCTTACCGGTAATACCACCACTCTTTCAATAAGTGGTCCTGAGTGGCTTACACAACATGGCGGTTTTACTAATGACGCAAGTTGTCTCAACCGTACTCCGATCTATGGTGTGCGGAAAATAAAAACAGAACAAGATATAGCTGACGCTCTCACATTTGCAGAAAAAAATAACCTCCCCATAACTGCTGCGGGGCAAAAGCATAGTATGGGAGGACAGAGCTTCAAAAGACAAGGGCTAGTTCTTGATATGCGCCCATTTAATCAGATAGAAATTGATACTGAGAAAAAGATTGCATATGTGCAAAGCGGAGCTACCTGGGAAGAATTACAAACCAAGATCGATCCGCTAGGCCTATCAATACAAGCAATGCAGTCAATCAATATTTTTACGATTGGGGGTACAATAAGCGTAAACGCGCACGGGATTGCGCACAATCCGGGATCCGTCGCATCAACGATACGCAGTATGCGGGTAATGCTTCCTGACGGATCAATTACCTATACCTCACCAGCAGAAAATCCTGAATTATTCCGACATGTCATCGGAGGATATGGATTATTTGGAATTATTCTCGAGGTGGAAATTCAGCTTGTAGACAATCAACTCTACAAATGGAACACCACATATATGCCCTATACCGAATTCCCGGCTTATTTCAAAAGCAATATTGAACATAATCCAGAGATTGGATTATTTTATGGAAGATTATCCATGAATCCTTTTTCTTATCTGACAGAAACTGCAGTGCACACATTTACCAAAACTGATGCGGCAGATATTCCGCCGCTCACAAAACCTGAGTCAGCCTGGATGCAACGACTGATCTTCAATCTTTCAAAAACAGGGAAAGTGGGAAAATGGCTTCGCTGGAATCTGGAAAAATATATAGGTAAAAAAATAGCGCCCTGCACAGTAGAACGAAATACTGCACTCATCGACCAAAACGATTGCCTACTTGCGAGAAACCAAGCAATGTATGACTCTATGTCATATCTAAAAAATAATCTGGCAGATACGGACATTCTCCAAGAATATTTCATTTCACCTGAAGAATTTCCTGAATTTGTCGACGGTCTCAGAAGCATCGTGACTGAAAACGAGGTAAACCTGCTCAACGTAACGGTCCGGTATGTACACAAAGATGAAATTACCGCTCTTCCCTATGCAAAGGAAAATATGTTTGCGCTCGTGCTGTATTTCAATCAGCATTTTAATGAAACGGAAAGTAAAATTTTAGAACAAACCACGAAACAACTGATTGATCTGGTGCTCAAGTATAACGGGACCTACTATCTCCCCTATCAATTATATTATTCACCCGAACAACTACACGCCGCATATCCTGAGATCGATGAATTTTTTGAAACAAAAAAAATATACGATCCCAAGAATAGATTACAAAATACCTGGTTTGAAAAGTATCGCACTAACTAAAACATCCCGATTTAATCGAGATGTTTTAACTGAGCCGTCATCCAGGGATTTCACTGCTCGCTCGCTTTGCTCACTGCGCTTTGAGAAACCTTCGGGTTTCTCAATACTTTTCCTCGGCATGTGAAACCTTACGGTTTCACCCTTCCCTCAGTCCAATCCTGTTAAACTACAACAAAAAAATAACCCGCCCTTACGGGCAGATTATTTTTTGGAGCCGTCATCCAGGATTGAACTGGAGACCTCGTCCTTACCATGGACGCGCTCTACCAACTGAGCTATGACGGCGTGATAACAATTAACAGCTAACTTAATTCAACTAACGAAAACGAATATGTATTCGTCAAAAGTTAATTGTCAGAAGTTAACTGTTACTGTTCGTGCGCGCCGAGGGATTCGAACCCCCGACCCTCTCGGTGTAAACGAGATGCTCTAACCAACTGAGCTAGGCGCGCGTAAGAAATACGCGAAAAGTAGTATACTGAATTGCCCCTCCTCTGTCAATAGGAAATCTCACCGCATCCGAGCGACCAATATACCTGTCTCAATCGGTAATACTTCAGCAGAAAACCGAGGAGATTCCTGCATAAAACGGACAAAAGCACCCATCGCTTCATGATGGGACTCTACATTATCTGCAACAATGATCGAACCCGCATGAAGATATGGCATAAGTCCTTCGACATAGGAAGCATGTTCATACTTCGTTGCGTCAAGAAACACGAGATCAAACGTACCGGTAAGCTCTGAAAAAACTTCAGGGGCATGTCCGGGGAGTAGCATAACCCTATCCCCTACTTCCGCCTTATCAAAATGTTTCCGAGCCAGAGCACCTCGTCCGGCATGCGATTCGACCGTCGTAATGGTTCCTCCCGCCTCCGACAAAGCCGGAACAAGCCGAAGAGCCGTATATCCATTTGAAGTACCGATCTCAAGCATCCGACACTGAGGAAATTTCTCAATATGACGGATCAAAAACTCAATAGTTGCAGGTCCTGCATTCCAATACGGATTTCCAGCGCTTCGCAATTCCTCAAGTGATCGACAGAGATGTTGATATGATTCAATATTCATACTCGAGAAACCTAACACATTCCAATACTTTTTTGCAAGCACTACTGCACTGTGATACAGTTGATGTATATTTCTCTTTTTACTTCTAACTTTGAAATATGTCTCTTATCCACACGAAAGCCCCTGATTTCAGGCTTAAGGATCAGACTGGTACCATCCACAGTCTTGCTGAATATGCCGGCATGTACGTACTGCTGTATTTTTACCCGAAAGACGATACACCGGGATGCACCACAGAAGCATGTAGCTTTCGTGACCGACTAAACGAACTAAGAGAAAAAAACGTACAAGTGCTCGGCGTGAGCGTCGATGATGAAAAATCCCATCAAAAATTTGCAGATAAGTACCAGCTCAATTTCCCGCTTCTTGCCGATACAGACAAACAAGTGGTTGCAAGCTATGGCGTATGGCAAGAAAAATCCATGTACGGAAAAAAATACATGGGTATTATGCGCGAATCATTCCTTATCGGTAGAGACGGTGTGATTCTCAAACACTACGAAAAAGTGAAACCAGAGACGCATGTGGAAGAAGTACTAAATGATATACGGTAAGCAAACAAAAAACCCCTCTGGATAGAGGGGGTTTTATCACAATTATCTGATTCGAATATTTACCGAACCATTTATTGTTGACACCGGTTCGCGTTTGTCTGTGTCAGAGTTGCCTCGTCCATTATTTGCATCAGGCTTTTTATTTTTGTCTTCTCGATCATCATATCCACCCCTACCTTCATTGACATTAGAACCGCGCTCATTCGTAGAGGTCGTATTCCGATCTTCTTCTCTTTCAAGACGAATATCCAATTTCAATTCTTGGACGGTCGCAACCAATATTTTTGCCTGTTGTGCGGCTCCCATAGAATTTTGAAACAGATCAAAGGCTTCACGATACAATCCCTCATCAAATTTCAATTTTCCCTGAGTAATAAAATCACGAGCTTGTTGCAATTTTGCTCTTACTCTTGTTTCAAGGGAAAATGTCGCAGTGCCGGTGGTCGAGGTACCGCTGTATCCGATCCATTTCCGCGACACAAAACTCTCAACCTCAACCATCTTCTTCTCGGCAGCGTTCAGCTTGTTCAGTGCAGCGGACTCTACACCGTTATCAGCATAGGTCAACGAACTGGTATTTATTGTTGAGCTCGTGTGCAATCTGATCGAATTAAGTATTGAACGAAGTTCTAATCGAGGAGTATTCGACGTGTTAAGAGACATAAGAGACTCTAAAATATCTCCATGCGCACGGAGCATAGCTCCCAAATTAATACCTAACCCCCTTTGCACCTCACCCGTCTCGCCACGATCTCGAAATTCATTTACCCGATCAATATTTTCTTGAATTCGAGATTCGATATCCGCACGAGATGCTGCATTCAATTTACCCTGTTGAGCAAGTTTTTCTGCCTCAAGTAAACGCCGCTCGGCTTTTTTCAAATCCCATTCAGCCTGCTTTTCGGCAGACACCTCGAGAGCGTCTCGAACTTGTTCATTAACATAAATTTTTACTGGATACAGTGTATCGCCCGGAAGAGCGTTCTCTGCAGCAAGTGCAGTTCCTCCACCCAAAGCCAAAGCGATAAATAATGCGATAAACATAGGCCGTAATTTAAGACTAAAAATTTTATCAAAAATTAAGGAAATACCAGACACTTTTCGACGGTCATTTTTTGAAGATTGATCCGACAAAAATGCAGATATACGGGTACGCAGAGCGAATTTTTCGTCTGGAAGCAAATAAATCTTCTCTTTTTCTTTATTGAATTGTTCAAAAATGTCTTTCATACAAATTATATATTCGATTGTTCTGTCATTTTTCGAAGTTTTTTAATCGCGCGGTTAAGTCTGACAGATACGACGTTTTCACTCAGTCCGAGAATTTCAGCAATCTCACTTGGGCCAATACCGTCGATAAATCTCATAACCACAATTGATTGATAATCGGGATGGAGCGAATACAGGAGCTTATACACGTGTCGCGCATCAATAGTCTGTTCAAGTTTTAGATGACTACCATCCTGTAGATTCAAACCCTGCTCCAAAAGCTGATCAAGCGACAACGGATGCTTCTTACGCGAATAATCAATAATCAAGTTATGAGCGATTCGATATAAAAAAGCTGATGAGTGTCCATATTTTTTATCACCCTGTAAAACCACCCAAAATCTACAAAAAACTTCCTGGACCAAATCTTTCGCCAATTCGCGATCATAGACCCGAAAAAAACAATGGCGAAATATGGCATCCGCATGGTGATCATAGAACTCAAGAAACTTTTGCCGGATATCTTCACTCATACTTATATAACGAAAAATCAGGCTCAATCTTACACCTAACGTAGCACAAAATCAAAAAATCGCCGTGTACAGCGATTTTTATCAGTGGGCCGAGTAGGATTCGAACCTACGAAGGCTGAGCCAGCAGATTTACAGTCTGCCCCCTTTGACCGCTCGGGAATCGACCCCCATTTAATTGTATACACGAGCCGTCTCGGGGATTCGAACCCCGGACCGACGGTTTACAAAACCGTTGCTCTACCAGCTGAGCTAAGACGGCATAACAATCTCATTCTTGAATTTCATCAATTCGCTGGCGAAATAATTGTAACTTCTGATTCTCGGGATTGATCATGCGTAATTCACGATACCCCTTCTCCGCCAGTTCTTTGCGCTTCAATAGTATAGCTGCTTCAGTGAAATTGTCAAGGTATTTCGGATTCGCGGGCTCGATTTCAAGGGCCTGTTGGATTGCCTCGAGTGCCACTTCATATTGCTTTAGCTCAAATAGCAAATCATACAATTTGGCAAAACGAACAGGATTATGGGGATTACTCAAAACTGCCTGCTCATAGTATTCGACCGCCTTCTCAAGCCGTCCTTCCTCTTCATACATTTCCCCGAGCTTGACAAGTGTCTGATCATCGGACGGATTGATCTGCAGGATAAACTGATAGGTTTCTTTTGCCTCAAGATTCTGTCCTTGTTTCTGATACACACCTGCGAGTCCGTGATACGCATCAGTGTTCTTGGGATCCTGACGCAATACCGCGAGATATTTCTTCTCCGCAGTATCATAGTCTTCTTGCATTGTATCACGTTTTGCCTCAAACATAAGCTCACGGATGGTCAGCTCCCTGCGTGATTCCTCTTCAGGAGTTTCAAGCGATCGTTTCTTGGTATCATGCATCATGGCTCTCCGCTCGATTTTACCAACAAAACGTCTAAAACCTTTTTGGATCGAACGAGCAAAAACGACAATAGGAGTGATCACACTAGACCGAACCTGAGCATGTACCGCCGAGCTTTTCTGTACAGCTTTCTTTCGAATCAACTCATCTTTTTTCTGTTCCTCGCGCATAAATGGCAATGAATCCACATTCAAAAGCAAAATCTGATGATAATGTTTTGAAATAATCAACGTAATCACGAGGAGTGATAATACAGCCAAAATGATTGAAATAATAAACAACATATTATCGTATACTCTCGGTAAGAATGGTCTCAAATGTGTTCGCATCACTCGATGCCTTACCAATAAGAACACCGTCAATGACTCCATGCGCAAGGTATGAGTGCACGTTTCGAGCATCCACACTTCCGCCGTATACTACCGCAACCTCACCCGTATAGTACTGTGCGATCTCTTGCTTGATAAGCGTAATCATACGCACTGCTTCGTCATCACTGCACGCGTCCCCTGTACCGATCGCCCAGACAGGTTCATACGCGACAATGATCTCGGTCGATGCGACTGAGAGACCATCAAATGCTTTCATAATCTGCTTTCTCACGCGATACTCCGCTTTCCCGTCCGTCCGGTCCTGTTTTTCTTCACCGACACAAACGACTGGAGTGAGTTCAACATCAATACATGCTTCGATTTTTTTCCTGACTGCGCTGTCATCCTCCCCGAAGATGTATCGTCGCTCCGAGTGCCCGACCAGTGCATACTGTGCCCCTGATTCACGGAATAATTCCGCAGAAGTTGCTCCCGTATATGCCCCTCTCGGAACCCACGACACGTTCTGTGCACCGACCGAAAATGCAGTATCACGAAGTATGTCACGCACTGCCGCAAATGCAAGCGTATTCGGAAATACCGCACACGAAAATTGAGTATCAGTTGCTAACACGCTGATCTTCTTGGCAAGCCGCACACTTTCTTCTTCACTGAGGTACATTTTCCAATTTCCAAATATATAGCGCATATACAATAAGTATAAGTCAAAAAACCGTAATTTTGACTTTATGGATTAATTAAAATTCCACATCCTCGACTTCCACATTCCCGATAATTGCAACGCGTGCTTGATTCCAATTCAATAATTTTTTTGCAACAGCCTGCACTTCTTCGCGGGTTACGAGGTCAACTCGCGACAAAATTTCTTGAGGCGTCTCAACCTTCGACTGAAACAACAATTCGCGCGCATAATAGTTTGCCTGTGTACTTGAATCCTCGAGATCAAGCGTGAACGATCCTCTGATATGTGTCTTCGCGTCTTCAAGTTCACGTGGAGTGACACCTTTTTCCAACATTTTCTCGATTTCAGACCGAACCACCGACAATGCCTTATTAATATTCTTTGCTTCAAGACCAGCACGGACAAAGGCATAACCACCATCTCGGAACTCTTCAGCTCCAGATCGTACCATATACGCCAACCCTCTGCGTTCACGGATCTGGATAAACAAGCGCGAGCTCATGGATCCGCCGAGAATAGTATTCATGACACTTTGTGCCGGCAACCGTTTGTCCGTATGGGTAAATCCGGGAAACCCAATCATCATCTGTACCTGATTGGTAGGCTTGGAATCAATTATCAATCGCTTTGATTTCGCGGTCGAGCCATATTGTACCGGCTTATATGAATGTTGTGGCTTCTCTCGATCAGTATATGAACCGAAAAATGTCTCGATCAGTTCATGTGTATTAGTACCGATCGCGCCTGCAATCACGATCTTCATATTGCTCGGCTGATAATATTTATCGCGATAGCGGAGGACATCGTCGCGCCGGTACGACAACACATGCTTCGCAGTTCCTGCAATGTCCCAACCCAAAGGACTTCCGTCGAACATAATACTCTCAGCAAGCGTATCGATATGCATGAGTGGATTATCATGATACATACGGATTTCCTCGACAATTACGTTCTTTTCCCTCTCCATTTCTTTCGCATCAAACAACGAATTGAAAAGCATATCAGAAAGGATGTCAAGACTGGTCGGCAAATATTTTGCTGCGGTCTTGATATAATATCCGGTATATTCTTTACTCGTAAATGCATTGTATTCAGCACCCAGTCGATCAATCTCGCTCGTAAGTTTTAGCGTAGACGGCCGCTTTTTCGTACCTTTAAACATGAGGTGTTCGATATAATGCGAGACCCCGTTTAATTTCTGAGATTCGTACCGTGATCCGACCGGATACATGATGAGGGTAGTCACGGATTGTGCATCCTTCAAGGGAACAAGGAGCACTTCAGCGCCATTAGAAAGTTTGTATTGTTCGTACATAGGAAAAAATTATTCTAAGTGCTCTAATTGCTCTGATTGACCTAAAAAAATAAAATAATTAGGTTAATTAGAACAATTTATTAAGACTGATTAATTCATTTTACTTTGCAAATAGGCTACCAGTTCAGCAATTTTCACCCGCTCTTGTGTCATTGTATCACGGTCGCGGACAGTGACACAACGATCATTTTTGGAGTCATAGTCATAGGTAATACAGTACGGCGTACCGATTTCATCATGACGTCGATACCGCTTCCCGACACTCCCCGTCTCATCATAATCGCTTCTAAACTGCTTCAATAACGCATGATGTATTTCTCGTGCAGCTTCAGCCAAACCATCTTTTTTCATCAGTGGCAACACCGCAACCTGGTACGGCGCAATCTCGGGCTTCAAATGCAATACCACTCGAGTATCACCCTCGCCGACCACCTGCTCTTCATACGCAGAAACAAGAATTGCAAGAAGGGTGCGATCGACTCCGAATGTTGGCTCGACCACATGTGGGAGAATTTTACGCTTATTATCGTCAGGATCCGTATATTCAAGCGATTGTCCTGAATGTTCCTGATGCTGCCGCAAATCAAAATCTCCACGATATGCGATTCCCCACAATTCCTTTTGTCCGAATGGAAAATCAAACATAAGGTCGACCGTACGTTTGGAATAGTGGGCTCGTTCGCTTTCAGGAACTTCAAAATCATGAAGTCTGGTAAGAGTAATTCCGACTGAGGCAGCAAAATCCTTCATTTCGTGAAGCCATGATTCAAAAACCCTTTCCCAATCTTTTTCCTCGCAAAAAAATTCAATTTCCATTTGCTCGAATTCAAGGGTGCGAAAAATAAAATTTCCGGGCGTAATCTCATTGCGAAATGCTTTTCCAATCTGAGCAATACCAAAGGGTAATCGCTTGCGACTTGTCGTCACAACCGATTTGAAATCCACAAACATCGCTTGGGCTGTTTCGGGACGAAGATATACACGACTCCCCTCGCCTGCGACCGTACCCATAGTCGTCTCGAACATGAGATTGAACTGCCGAGGTTCAGACAGTGCATTTCCATCGGGACTCAAAATCTTCTGTTCTCGAATAATATGCTTCATATCCTGAAGCGTCATACCGGAAGTACTCACGCCGGTCTTTTCTTCAATCACATGATCCGCACGATATCGTTTGTGTGTTACCATGTCTTCGACCATGGGATCGCTAAATGTCGCCGTGTGCCCACTCGCTTCCCATACTTTCGGATTCATGAGAATCGCTCCGTCAAGCCCAACCATATCGTCGCGTGATTCGACAAATCGTTTCCACCACAGTTTCTTCAGATTCATGCGCATGCGGGAACCAAGTGGGCCATAATCCCAACTGTTTGCAAGTCCGCCGTAAATTTCACTGCCAGGAAAAATAAACCCTCGTCGTTTTGCCAAGGACACGAGTGTATCCATGGATCCAGTCTGTTTTTTCATACGAAAATTGAATAAAAAAAGACCTGCATAAAGGTCTTGGGCCCGGCAACAGCCGGGGGTTCCACCCAAGTTCCCCGTTAGACAACGGGGCACTTTTTCTTAGGGAGAAGAAACGTGCTCCGAGGATGCCACACCCCATCAACACACCTTTCTCTGTATAGGATAAGTATACGTAATAGTATTCCATTCTGTCAACTAATGACAAAGGACACCTGACTAATTCCTAATTTTCCCAATCCACGAGAACATACCCTCAAAATTACTCATGATAACCTGGAAAACTGACTCTTCTTTGCGGGGAGTAAGTACACTTACCGTCTTTGACCTGCCGACATTACCCGATGAGTCCACACTCTCGACGACAAACTGGTACACCTGGCCTGGCTCAAAATCAGTAACCACAACAATATGCTTTTTGACATAACTTTGGGTCACTGGGGTGCTATTAGTAAATTCAGTATCACCAGATGCAAATCCCTTACGATAGTAAACCTGACTCGTAGCGAGCTCATTGGTTGTCCATGAAATAATAGCTTGGATCCTCTCTTTGCCACCAGTCACGATCGCTGAATCGGTCTTAATTTGCGAAATAACCGGAGCCAGATCCTCGCCTTCGGTGGTAAAACCCTGGATAGTCCTACTGACCACATTGTTCCCTGAATCAGTTCCTGAAAGTTCGACATCATAGAATACACCCGCTTCAAAGTCATCGACTTCAAGGATATGCTGCGTCGTGTATGCTGAATTTTGAACTGTTTGCCGAGCGTCAAGATATAGTTGTCCATTTCGATACGGAGTATACGTTAATACAGAGTTTGTCGGTATATTGGTAGTCCAAGAAAAAATCGCTTCTTCAGAAGAACGTGTATCAACCTTATAATTTACAATTTCAGTATTTTCTCGATCAGTCTTGAAGACAAAATCTTGAGATTTAGTTTCAGACCCTGTCTGCGTTCGAGAAATGACACGGTAGTGATACACCGTATCAGGCAAAAGTCCTTTTATTTCGACACCATGTCGTGTATTGAAGACAAATGGAGCGCCAACCGTCTGTTCATAAGAGCCTGTGCGTGCAAATGCCTCAGCAGACGCAAATTCTACGAGAGAATTAGCAGGTTTATCAGTGGTCCATGCAATCGTGGCATAATTCGAACCGGTACCAATCGCAGGTTGCCCACCGATAATAGGTAACGGAAGGATATTTGAAAGATCCTCAATAATGCGCGTCTGCTCGATCAAACCTGATTCAAGAGTATTCACACTCACACGAGTTGAAAGACTCTTAATAATATCCGCCGCTTTTTGCATAGTCGAAAGGAACAACTCTTCAATATTCTGCGTTGAGGTCGGTGTATCAATATCTTCTTCATCTGTCAGAATATCTTCATCAAACGCGACGGTCTTGAAAGAACCGATAGTCTGTACACTTCGATTTCCTGACAGATCATACGAACTCACACGATAATAATACGTGGTAAGTGGGGTGAGTTCAACCAATTCAACTGCATGTTCACGTCCGGGCTGCAAATCAAGCGCACCGCGTCCATAATTCAATGTAGCGCCAAATTCCACCAATGCGTTTGCATCCTCACTTGTCTTCCAGTTCATGACAGCACGATTAGATTCAATTGGAGTAATACCAAAATCAATGATTGATGGTGGTGTGGTGTCAACACCAACCGATCCCCCACCCCCACCAGAACTCGGTTGTGATGCAGAGCCTTGCGCGACACCCTCGGCACGCGCAGCCTCTTCACGAAGCAAGACTTCACTTTCTTCCGAGAGCTCCTCAAGTGTCGTAAAGGTGTGTTCGGAAGACGTAGTGGTATTACCCGATTCATCAGCAGAAACGACGATATAAAAATACTCAGTCGAGGTAGATAAATCGGACAAAACAAATGCATGTGCTTGGGTGTACACTGAAAGCAGCGTACTCGATGCCGTATACACACCACTGGTTGTGCCATAGTACAGAGCTCCGTTTGCAGATTCATCGGTAGACCACACGACCAGTGCTTCATTATCGGTAACCACCTCAACACCGAGACCAGAAAGAACCGGTGGAGTACCGTCAGGAGGTGGCGTCATATCAGCGACCCCTTGTGCATACCCTTCTGCCCGCGCAATTTCTTCACGAAGCAAGACTTCACTTTCTTCCGAGAGCTCCTCAAGTGTCGTAAAGGTGTGTTCGGAAGACGTAGTGGTATTACCCGATTCATCAGCAGAAACGACGATATAAAAATACTCAGTCGAGGTGGTGAGACCACTCAAAAGAATGGCATGGGTGCGATTATATGACGGCACAAATTCACTCGAGTAATCATAGGTACTACTGGACGTACCATAATATACAATACCACTTGCACCCTCATTGGTAGTCCACCCAATCATAGCCTCGTCATCCGTAACCACAATCGCCTGAACAGCTGAAATAGTCGGAGCCGTTTCATCGGGAGGTGGCGTCATATCAGCGACCCCTTGTGCATACCCCTCCGCATGCGCGGCCTCTTCACGAAGCAAGACTTCACTTTCTTCCGAGAGCTCCTCAAGGGTTATAAATGTATGTTCAGAAGATGTGGAGACATTTCCACTCATATCAGCAGAAACGACGATATAAAAATACTCAGTCGAGGTGGTGAGTCCGCTAAGCACGATCGAATGTAACTGATTATATGTGGAAACAAAAACGCTTGAAGTCGTATACACGCTACTAGTAGTTCCATAATACACAATACCTGTCGCCACCTCATCCGTATTCCATAACAACAATGCCTCATCATCCGTAACTACCCGAGTCTCAACATCGGAAATCACCGGCGCTGTATAATCGGCAGTATCTGTGGTGGTCACAAAAAATTCAAGAGGGCTTGACTCATTACCATCAATATCGGCGACCTGCAGACTAAAATAATAGACGGTACCCGCAAGTAATCCTGTTAACTCAATATGATGAGAGCTGTTTAGTGCGTCATAAGAAACGAGCGAGCCGTATTCATCACTGGTACCATACTGAAGAGTCGATGTTGCCGGCTCACTCGTATCAAACGTGATCACCACAGAAGTATCAGAAATCAAGACGTCAGTTACTGGATTAAAAGAAATTTCAGGCGCCTCTAAGTCAGCGGTCGTCTTGAAGGTGTAGTACTGATCCTGTCCTTCAATCGTATTTTTATCAACACCAAGACCAGATTGTACGTAGTAAAAATAGGTAGTATTGGGTAATAAAGAAGCAAGTATGACTTCATGGTTAACTTCAGAAGTGGGCGAACCGATCGTGGTTGATGCAGTAAAATTTGAAGAGGTCGAAAAAATAACATACGAATCAGTCGCCTCATCTGTATTCCAGGTGATTGTTGCTTGGGTATTACGAATTTCAGCAGTTGTCACGTCGCTGATGACAGGTCCAGATAAAGTGGTAAATGAATATCCATCAGGAGGAAGTGAACTAACACCCTGATTCCCATCAGGATCAATGGACCGAACACGGAAGTAGTACGTAGTTTCTGGAGCAAGCCCGGTTACCACCACACTATGCAATCCAAGTCCTGAAGCAGTATTCCTCATAATAGTAGAACCGACTGTCTCAGCATCATCAAAGTTACCCCCAGGGAC
The DNA here is from genome assembly GCA_964571295.1 of uncultured Gammaproteobacteria bacterium. GTDB lineage: Bacteria > Patescibacteriota > Patescibacteriia > Magasanikbacterales > UBA922 > UBA922. The sequence continues at coordinate 14,582 of CAZNAO010000010.1, forward strand.
CGTAATATAATCAACATATGAATCAGAAACTTCATCAGTCTCCCAAGTAATAGTCACAAAGGAGGGGCCCAATGAACTGGTAGCAACACTAGAAATGGATGGAGCAGAAACATCGGTACCTCCTGTACCATTAGGATCATCAGACACCACGCTTGAATAACTTGAAATATTTCCATCTTGGTCCTCCGCGGTTACTTTATAATAATATGTAGTTCCTGTATCAATCTCAGTATCAAGATAGTAATTAATAATACGAGAAATCTGAGAACCAATCTCTGTGTAGTTTACTCCATCATCAGAACGATAAATAGTATATTCAGCAAAACCAGGAGCAGGATCATCAATAATCTGCCACGCAATAAATTCTCGCCACTCTTCAGTTTCTGAATTAGAAATATCCTTAAAGAACAAATTTCCAGGAATCTGTGGAGTCTGTGCACTCGAAATGACCCCATTTGAAGACACATTACCGTATGCATCCCGAATTTGATAATATACGGTCGTCCCTCCAGTCCCCAAATTCCACGTTGAGGTGGAGGTGTACGGAATCCAATTTCCTGAACTCGGATTTAGTCCATCAGATGATAGGTCACTATCATTCGATAATTTCATCTCAAGCCCGCTCATCGTATCGTCAGTCACGGCAATGGTAAGCGTCTCCGCAGTAGTACTCCTTCCATCCACAGTGATCGAAACATCCGGATCAGTAGTATCAAGTACAAAAATATTTGACTCAGCAACCCCAATATTATTCGCAGCTTCACTATCATTTGCACGTAATCTAATTTTAAAATTGGAGCCATTATACTGATTATTATACGAAGAAGTTGGAGTCCACGTAATAGTATGGCTCGTATACTGGGTAGTAGATACGGTATTTACAGAAACACTTGCCCCAAAATCTCCTACAAGACTGGTACCTGTCGCAGTTACCCATGTCTCACCACCAGGACTTGAACAATTTGCTGTACAATACTGTAAATCAACTGCAACTACACCCGGCGTTGACCCGGTCGACGAATCAATATCACGAACATCATAGTACACCGTCACGGTACCGTCAGGAGCCATGACAGTTGATGTAGTTATGGTAATTTCTGGGGGTGCATTTACCACATATACCAACGTACTTTCAGCAAGTGCTGGCGTGCCACTCCCATCAGATTCCAAAAAAACCCGATACTGTATCCAGCGATCATCTTCTCCATCACTCAAAGCAACGGGCATGGACTGAGAGCCAGATGAATCGGTAAAATACGTACTCCCAGTACCATCAGGACCCATCCATGAAGTCCATGAAGAATTATTAGGGCTTGTGCGTACCTGGAATTTGATTACCGTTCCCGTAGGAGTAGCACCATTCCATGACACTGCAGCAAGCACATTAGTATCATCCTCAGCATTAAACGCAGAAGATATCAAATTTCCCGATGAAACGTAGCCGTGATACGTAAACGTAACACTATTAAGAACCGGGGTGAATGATGCATTTGCTGTACTCAAAAAAACACGATACCGATAATATCGATTTCCATTAAGCGATGAATGCAAGGCAGTATCTGACGTCGTAAAATAAGTTCCCGAAGTCCCGTCAGGCCCGATATAATTCCATGTTGCATTATCGGTATTTGCCGCAACCTGAAATTTCACCGAATCGGCTCCGGTCTGACCGTGTGCAGTAGATGACCATGACAACCGAGTAGAGGTAGCGTACTTGAGATCAATAGTCGCGGAAGTGAGTGTGCCTGAGGTATAGTATTGAGTTCCCGCATTGATCGCAAAACGATAAATCGCACTACTTCCACCACCTGCAAGAACATAAATTTCATCATTATTATGTCGAATCATGGTAGCACCACGCCCTATTGAGCCAGGAATTGAATTTGAAGTCCACTGCCCTGTATAAGGATTAAGATAATAAAAACTAGTACCTCCAAACGTAGTATAAATACGACTTTCTCCAGATTTATGAAGCATATAACCCACTGTGGCACCTGCAGTAGGGGTTGATGAAGTTTGTCGACCTGCCCATGTCCCCGTATTCAAATTGAGTCGTTCAAGCCAAGCATAATTTTGCCCCGTAATAGAATACACAATATCATTATCATCATTTTTTACCATAAACGCACCACTCGTATATCCAGGATCGTTAGGCGCTCCACCATAGTTGGTCACGGTATTCGTATCAATATCGAACTTACTAACCATGTGTCCATTATTACCCGTGAGAATAAGAATATCATTATTCTCACTATCATATACAGCATGAGAACCTCTTCCTACTGAGCTACCGAGCGTATACGCAGTACTCCATGAGCCATATGGCGCACTCGACGTAACCGTATACTTAAAAAAATTAGGTGTTGCCCCACCAGCAGCAAAATAGATATTACCATCAGCATCAGTGGCCATTGTACTACCGATACCATCTCCATATGGAGAACTTGGAGGATTGGTGAGTGTGGTCCAAGAATCACCTGATATGGAATATGCATAAAATTTTGGACCACTGTTCCCTCCCGAATACACATAAATATAATTTCCAGATAGTACCAAAGAACCACCTCCTCCATTTGGAGGTATAGCGGTCGGAACTGAAGCAAGTGTGCTAGTGCTCTTATCTGAAGGAACAAACTTATAAAACCCGGTCGCTCCTCCACCACGAAGAATATAAAAGGCATCAGATCCATCGGTAACCATAGCACCATTTCCATCTTCAGTTCCACTAATCGTAGCGGGTAAACTATAGGGAGAAGAATCCCATTCCAAAATTTCTCCACCAGCTGATGCCACACCCAGACTTACCTCAGCACCAGCGCCAGAGCCACTGATCGTAGTAGAAACTAACGTCCCATTGGAAAATCCACCGCCCGTAGCAAATCCGGTTGTGGAAAGAGTACCATCATCAGTAGTAGTATACGTTGAGGTTGCAAGAACAATATCACCGGGCGAAGACAAAAAATTTATCATGGTTGAACTTGAAAATAGAGCCCAACCCGTACGATCATTACTGTGTGTCGCAGAAGCAGTAGTCGAGACCGATGACCAATTGGTCTGGATCCATCCATAGGTAGCCGCATCTGCGGAAGGTAAATGGTAGAAGATAAACAAACCGACCTGAACCGCAATTGCAAAAAAAGTAAGGTGTGATACCACTGCCAATCGAAGCGGTCTAAAATCAGGACTTTTCACAATAGTCCGTATATTTGTCCATACCGTAACCTCACCTTTGAAATACGAAGGTGTCAGTAACCTGACCAGCCACACAGGAAAATAAACGAAATTCCTAAAATAGTGGCGTATGATACGGAAAGTCAAAACACGTAACTGTTTTCTCCCTCTACGAGTTCGTACCTTTTTACGTAGTTGTACCCACGAAAGTACCAATTCATGCCAGACCCAATAATCGGCAAATATATCTTTTTTCTTTTTCTTTGAAGAGGTACGAAAAAAAGAACAAAATTTTTTTAGGAGAGTAGATTTTTTGGAAGTAGACGCCATAAAATGCGAGACTATTCAATCGCGCAAATACACAGCGAATATTATACCATTTTTAGCAAAAAACCTTAAAAAATATGTGGATAAAAGATACACAAAAATGGCTTACGTACCGTTTTGCTCCGCATAAAAATTGGCCAATGGATTGACGATACCTTTCTTGACCGTAACTTTTGATTCAAGTAATCGCTTGTTCATGTATTCAGCATAGGGAGCTGCGTCATCCTTGTCGATTCTGAAAAATATCATATGAGCACTCATTTCCTCACGTTCCCTGCCGGTCTCAGGATCCTGACCAGTCTTTCGATCATCCGCTCGCACGATATAAAATCCATTTTCAGTCTCAACCAACTCAGGAGCGACTTGTCCATTTTCAAGAGAAAAAACAGTATCCTCGACCGCAGTCTCAAACATGCCCCGCACGAACCATCCCACATTCCCACCACTTTCCGCAGTAGAATCCATGCCGAATTCCCGCGCAAGTACCTCGAAATCTTCACCAGCCTTAATCCGGCTTAGCACTCCCTCGGCTCGCTCTCGTAACACTTCTTTTGGCACAGGATATCCGATAGAACCAAGATACGCCTTGACCAATTTACGCTCAAGCTCAGCAGGCTTGATAATATTCTCCACAAATTGATCCAATGTCCAGCCATAGCGGCCACGGATATTTTCTTCAGCTTTTTCTCGACTTCCAAAATTCTGAATAAGCTGCGTTTGGACTAACTGATCGAGTTCTGATGTTTCAAGCGTAACTTTATATTCCCGTGCAACCTGACCCGTTAATTCATTGATAAGAAGACGTGCCAATACATAATCTTGCATTTCTCGATCGCTCAATTTGGTCAAATTTCCCGTCGTATCAGTATCAAAAAACATCTTTGTTGCACGCAATTGATCACGATAATTCGTATACGGAATTTCTTCGGTATTGATCTTGGCGACCGACATACCGAATATGCGTGCAGTAAATAATGTGAGCGGTGACTCAGAAAGTGCGCGTATATTACGCTGTACAATCAAATACCAGCCTAAGACAGCAAATATAAGGATAATACCCACTCCGAGCACAATAAAAAATTTCATAGATTGCCGCCGTCGAGACGGAATACGAGGAGAAATAGGTGCGTCAGGAGTCGAAGGCGGGGTGATAATATCTGATGATGCGGCCGTAGGTACCGGGCTCTTTGTAGCCCCTCCCCGAAGAACCCGCAAGTCTTTGTAGGTTTTGGTAGTTCGTCGTGGACGAGGAGTTAATTCAGGCATAGTGATGGTAATAAATTATATATAGGTAAAATTACGTAATAGATGACGCTTATTGTATCGCAGCCCTCCTTATCGCCGCAAGCGACCAACCCACGAGAATATATCTTCGAAATTGCCGAGAATCACTTGGAACACCGACTCTTCTTTCTGTGGTGTCAGCACACTCACGGTCTTTGATCTCGCTGTATTGCCCGAGGAATCGGTGCTCTCGACCTGGAATTGATACACGCTCCCGGGTTCAAAATTGGTCACGACCACCACATGCTTCTTGGTATAGTTGGTATCAAGCTGTGTACTCTGCGGGAATTGATCTTCAGCCCCGCCATACCCGCTACGGTAAAAAACCTGACTGGTGGAGAGTTCATTGGTGGCCCACGAGATAATTACCTGAATACGTTCTTTGGCACCGGGGATAATAGAGGAGTCAGTCTTGATCTGAGAGATGAGAGGTGCGACATCCGTGTCTTCAGTTGAAAATCCTTGAATCAGCTTACTCACAGTATTCCCACCATTGTCGCGCCCAAAAAGTTCTACATCATACAATACTCCCCCCTCAAGACCGGTGAGTCTGAGCGTGTGTTCAGTGGTAACACTTTGATCTCGGACTTGCTGACGCGCATCGACCGCCAAAACTCCATTACGATACGGTGTATATGAAATGCTCGAATCGGTCGGCAGGCTCGTGGTCCATGAGAATATAGCTTCCTCAGGAGATACGATAGTAACTCGATACGTACCTATTTCGATCGATTGGGCACGTGTGGTGAAAGTAAAGTCTCGTGAAACAGTCTCAGCTCCGGTCGGTGTACGAGAAATTACTCGATAGCGATATTCGGTTGCAGGAATGAGTCCGTGAAGTTCGATTGCATGATCATTGGTCAGGGTAAGCGAATCACCGATTGTCTGGTTATACGTACCAGTTTCCTGGAACACAGCCTCTGGTACGAATTCCACAAGTGAATTTGAATCCTTATCCGTAGTCCATTTGATAATAGCAGAATCTGCAGTCTCCTCGACCACCGGCTGTCCACCGATTACCGGCCGAGGTAACAGAGCCGACAATTCCTGAATAACCTCAGTCTGACTAAGCAACGTATTCTCAAGCACATCCACACTTACCTGTGTCGACATAGATTTGATAAGTTCAGCTGCACGCTGCATTGCAAGAAGGAACATCTCTTCGGTTATTTCTGGTTCAGCGGGAGTTTCTGGATTTTCTTCAGGATTTTCAGGGGTAGAGGTAGGAGCAGTCTCTTCGATATCTTCTACCAATGTAGTAGTAAACATTCCTGTCACAAATGCACTTCGATTGCCTGAGGCGTCAGCCGAACTCACACGATAATGATACGTGGTAAGTGGTTCCAAATCGACCAATTTTATCCGATGTTGTGGTGTCTGTTCCCAACTTACTCCTGCACGATTGTAAGCAGTAGTAAGACCAAACTCTACCGCACTATCTCCGAATTCATCCGTATTCCACACGAATGTTGCAGAAGAACCCGTAATATCAATAGTCGAAAGTGCAAGGACAGTCGGTGCCGTGACATCAGGTGTATAGCTGCTACTGTTATTTCCTCCACTGGATGGAGCACTCGCAAGTGCTTCTGCCCGCGCAATTTCTTCACGAAGCAAGACTTCACTTTCTTCCGAGAGTTCCTCAAGTGTCGTAAACGACAACACGCTCGACGTCGCGACGTTCCCGGTAAAATCCTCGGCAACAACCATATAATAATATTCAGTCGATGTTGTAAGATTGGAAAGCAGAACTGAATGCGAACGATTATAATTGGTATTAAGTGTCGTTGATACCGTGAGAGTCGACGAAGACGTGCCATACCACACAAAAGCGGTAGCACCTTCATTGGTCTGCCATACAATCATTGCCTGATCATCGGTCACGACCGTCGTTGTGGCATTCGTAATAACTGGTGGATCGTAGTCTGTAGAATCGGACGTGGTGGTCGAAAATTCGACCGGAGTCGAGGTGTTTCCATTCAAATCTGCACCTTCAAATCGGATATGGTACAACGTATCAAGTGTGAGACCGGAAATCGTATACGAATGATTGGTATTAAGATCGGTATTCGAGATGGTCGAACCATACGCAGTCGAGGTACCATAAGCAAGCACCGAAGTTGCAGGCTCGCTTGTGTTCCACGTTACCAAAATTTCAGTATCGCTGACGGTTACATCAGTCGCCGGATCAAAAGTGATCACCGGTGGCGTCTGATCGCTCAGAGTGGTAAAGGTATGATATCTGATTTCACCTCCGACAATATTACGATCTTCAGCAACGCCAGATTTAACATAGTAATAATACGTAGTTCCAGGTACAAGATCATCAATCACAACAGTATGTTCGGTAACTTCATCGGTACTACCGACCAAGATAGGCGCCGCCATATCACGATCCGTAGAATAATATACGTATGAATCACTCAGCTCATCCGTATCCCATGCAATCGCTACCTTAGTATTGGAGATATGCAGTACGCCGATATCAGAAATCGTGGGGCCGGCAAGTGTCGTTGCTACATACCCATTTTCATCAAGCGTGCTTGTTGCCACATTCCCTGAGATATCTTCAGATCGCACCTGGAAATAATAATTGGTGTTCGGAGTAAGTCCAGAGAGTACGACACGGTGTTCTCCTAAATTACCAGGATGATCAAGGTACGATACAGACCCAACATTCTCCGCATCCGAAAAGTCTCCGCCCATGATCATAATATAATCAATATACGAATTAGAAAGTTCATTCGTATCCCATGTCACAGTGAAGGAGTCGGTAGTGATATCCGAAATAACCACATTACTAATGATCGGTGGTACGATATCGGTACCACCTTGCCCGTCCGGAGTATCAGAAAGTACTTCAGTATAACCCGAAATATTTCCTGCCATATCCTCAACCGTCAACCGATACTGATAAGTCTTCTCATGTTCCAATCCCTGATCCATATAATAGTTGACACTACGGTCGGTCTGGATCAAAATCGAGGCATAGGTAGAGCTCGAACCTTCAGATCGATAAAGTGTGTATTGCTTGAAACCCTCCAAAGGTTCAGGGGCAACACCCCACGCAAGAAACTCACGCCACTCTTCACTCGCTGCATTTGATACATCTTGAAATACAAAATTTGAAGGTGGTGCAAGAGTCGAATGTTGAGAAATATCACCACCATCTGACACATTTCCATAGACATCACGAACTTGATAATAGACTCGTGCCGGAGAGCCGGAAAATGCCCAAGGGAAAGAACCTGCATAGGGAATCCAATTTCCAGAATCAAGATTAGCGCCATCTGGCGTAAGATCAGGGTTATTTGAGAATTTAATTTCGACCCCCTCCGGTGTGTCATCAGATACCGTCAAGAAAATGGTACTCGAACTAGCCTCGTCACTTCGAGCATCAGACACCAAATCAGTAACGATAGGATCGGTTGTGTCAAGAGTAAACAGATTCGACTCAGCATATCCGATGTTATTTGCAGCCTCACCATCGTTCGTCCGAAGCCGAATTTTGAAATTACCTCCATAATACTGATTTGGATACCCAAGCTTTGGATACCACGTGAGACTATAGCTCGTGTATTCACTTGAAGATGCTGTGTTTATTGCAATCCCTGTTCCAAAATCCCCAGCCAGAGTCGTACTTACCGCAGTCACCCATGTCTCAGAGCCAGGAACATCACAATTTGTCGTGCAATATTGCAAATCCACCGCCACCAATCCAGGAGTCGCGCCGGTCACTGTATCCGTATCACGGACATTGTAGGTGAGTACCACCGACCCATCACTTCCCTGTTCTATATCATCCTCATTGGTGATTATGATTTCAGGAATCGCGTTCACCGTGTAGACCAGAGTGACATCAGACAACGTCGGTGTGATGGTCCCATCTCCTTCAAAAAATGCACGATACTGAAGCCAACGATCATTGACCCCATCTGCAAGTGCGGTAGGGATAGCCTCACCGCCTGACGCATCGGTAAAGTAAGAATTACTCGTGCCATCCGGCCCTGCCCAGGCAGTCCACGTAGAATTATCAGGACTCGTGCGTACCTGGAATTTGAGTACCGTACTGCTTGGCACACTAGCAGTCCAATTGATTCCCGCAAACAGATTAAGACTGGAACCAGCATCAAAAGGTGAGGAAATAAGGGATCCACTTGTCTGTCCATAGTGTTCGACACGCACTTCCTCAACACTCGGAACATTGTCCGGATCACTCGTAAACATAGTTACCCGATATTGGTAATACCGTGTTCCGTCAAAATTGGCATCAAGTGCATCCCCTGAAGAGACGGTCGTCCAGACTCCATCTGAAAGATCGGACTGATTCCCTGCCTGGATCTCCACAGTAACAAAACTCCCGCTCGGAACCGTAGCATCCCATTCGATCTTCCCGAATGCCGAGGAATGTCCGGTATCGGTAATATCAGAAATGAAAGTTCCTACAATAATATCCGTCGAAGTCGCACCGGAATAATCAGAAAGATCTGACCGAACCTGGAAATAATATGGTGTATTGGGGGTGAGGCCAGTAAAAGTATAAGCGAGATCAGTCGTAGTTGCAGTACCCGCGGTCGAGGACACGGTGTACTGTGTCGTACCGGTAACCGTACTCCAGGTAAGCTGAATACTACTTGATGTCGGCCATGCGAATGACGTGACATTCGGAGACGATGCATAGGTATACGTACTCGACACTGCAGAGTAGGTAGTGGACACTCCATATGAATTGGAAGGCTGCACCTGGAAATAATACAGACTGTTGTTAGTAAGGCCGGAGAATGTATACGATGTCTGGGTGGTGGTAACGGTCGAGCCTGCAGTCGAAGAAACCGTATAATACCCGGCACCGCTCGCAGCCACCCATGTAACGGTAATCGTCGAAGTAGTGCGAGAAAAACCGGTGATCACCGTAGATGACGGACTCGGCGCCGGAGGAGTAGTGGTAGAGGTAATCGTCGAAGTGGCACTGGTCTGCGCATACGGATCGGTTGCCGTTATCTGGAAGTAGTAGGTGGTTGAAGGAGTGAGTCCGGTCACGATGTAATTCGAATCCGTAGTAGTGACCATGTCTGGATTCACGAGAATAGTCCCTCCAATTCTACCCAATCCGGAACCCGTAAATCTGGTAACCGGTCGCTCGAAAGAAGTGGTAAGCACGATAGTAGTATCCCACCCAAAAGAATCATTCCGATATCTACGAGTAAGATTTTCTGCTGTGGAAGATACGGCATACACTGGGTATGCAGGAGAGTTTACATACGCCTGATAACCCTTCACCACAAGCATCGACAAAGCATCTGTACCGTTATAATTAAACGAGGGAGAAAAAGCAACTTGTTGCCACCCGCTCGTACCTGAATTTGGAAACGCCCCTGTCCATACCTGGGTATACCCGGCCAAACTAGTAGTACCATTCACAAAAGCAGTGGAAGATGTGTGTTTCAAATAAATCGTAACCGAAGCAACACTCGTACCCGAAGTACCACTATTCTTATAAAAAGCAGTTGACGTAATAGTGGACGTCGCATTACCAAGTTCACTTGGTAGATACAACATTTCAGTAGCTGAGTAATTATAAAAACGATCAATAGGTACATAAAACGAAGATGGAGAAGTAAAGGTAGTACCAATAATCAATGTACTGGAAACTGCTCCATAGGTCGTAGTAACTGAATTCGCCCAGTACAGCGTATAATATGCCGCACCGCTAATTGGATCCCAGAGTACATTTATCGTAGATTGGATATCAAGTGAATTACCAATAAAGTCATCAATCAGTGGAGTGCCCGGAACCGGGGGTTTTGGCGTGCTCTGAGTGGAGACAGCTGAGTACGC
>CAZNAO010000011.1:0-24851 GCA_964571295.1 uncultured Gammaproteobacteria bacterium
CGGTTTTCAAAACTCGGCAACAATTTCGTATCGACGATGGTATTGAGTTCATCCTGGCTCAACGATACATTGTATTCCTGTGCCACGATTTTAGTGAGCTCGTTGATCAGAAGCCTGCTCAGTACATAGTCTGACATTTCAGCTTCAGACGGACGAGTCAGCCCGGTCGTGTCCGTGTCATAGAAGGTCCGCATCGCATGAAGATTGTCAACATATTCTCCATATGGAATTTTGTGTCCATCGACCGATGCGACCGGAATCCGAAAAATCTGCGCAGTCGAGACTGCAAATTTTGATTCTGACAATGCTTTGACGCTCTGAATTCCGACGACATACCATATGATCAGACCTACCACTACTGCCACCCCAAGTCCCGCAAGAAGTAAAGAGGTCATTTTATTTGCATTCTTTGTCTGTCCTCTCTTCTCAGATTCTACCTGAAGTTTCTCTTCATGAGTACCGAGTTTCTTTTCTTCGTCCATAACGTTCGATATTAACCCTCGCGCTCAGGCGAGTGATGAATGAAATAATACCACCATTTTAGCGGATTCGAGAGCTCTTGTCCACTGGCGCCTCTCTCTTCTTCCATATCATGTGTAGTACCCCCTTCTTTACCTATTTTATTGATAAACAGCACCTGTTCCCCTGGCTTTTTGAGATTAAGGTCGACACGCGCCGTATCTTCGAGATAACTGCTACTCGAAACGTACTTCAGGAGCTCAATCGATTCAAGTTTTTTCTTTTCAAGCTGATCAATTTCTTCCTTAAGTCGCTTCACTTCCTCACGAAAGGCATAATCTTTGAAATACGCCCGTGCAAATCCTATGGCAAAAACCAGCGTCAATACAAAAGCGCATATCAGAAACACTTTTGAACTAAAAAATACATGCGCTCGCGAAGATTCAGAACGATTCATATTTGTCTAGTATACCACGCTCTTTCTATTACCTCAATTGTTGCAATTTTGTTTCAATTAGCTCTCTCAGACGCATGAGCTCTTCTTTCTCGAGTACCGTGACCGCCTTATGCAAATTTTCAAATGAATATTTTTTTTCTGATATTCCCCCTACATTTTGGCGGCGAAGCTCATTGATGAGACGTTGTACACCCACCGGACGAGAGACATGGTCCACCACTATCTTCACCTTTGAATCCTTGATCCTGATTTCGATCGTGCCATATTTGAGTATCATCCGCCATAACCCACGCTGACGAACCGCAACATCTTCAATATTTCTCATATCCACTTCTGATACGGTTTTTCCAAAAATTCCATCTTTAGCAATATCAATCACCCGCTCAGTCGTGATTACAAGCATGGTTCCCTTCGCACGGATGATGACAGTCGCAACCCCCCATACTCCTGCCAGACACAACACGGAAAAACCGATGATCCCCCAAGTCCCGTGACGAAAAAACCAAAACAAACCCACTGCGGCAACCAATAACAGAAAGAGCGAACTCATCCATTGCCACATGAAACTTGTGACTCGCTGTCCGATTTCCGATATAATCTGTTCATCATGGTTGAGCAGTATTTTTGCCATATAAAAAATTATGAATGTTCGATCGGGCCGATCCACGGTTCAAGTTTTTTGAGCTGCATCTCCCACTGAAACACTTCAGCGACTCTCGCTTTCCCAAGATCCCCCATACGTCTGCGCTCCTCAGGATTTCCGAGTAATTCTGCAACCACATCGACGATTTTGTTCGCTTCATGATAGACATCAAGTACTCTGCCCGTGACCCTATCCTGTACCGCCTCCTCGACGCCTCCGCTTTTGCCTGCAACAACGACAAGACCCGCAGCAGCCGCTTCGAGAAATACAAGTCCGAGCCCCTCCTCTCTCCCGTTATCCGGATGGGTCAGAAGTACAAATACATCTGCCAGATAATAATACCGAGGCAGATCCTCATGTGGAATGGCACCGATATAGCGGACGACATTTTGTAATTGACGGCGTTGAATTTCCGCTATAACATCTTCACGTTTCGGTCCGTCACCAATCACTATCCAGACAGCATGGGGTTCCTTTTTAAGAATTTCACTAAATGCCCGCACCAAATGCGGAAAACCTTTTCCGTCATCCAATCGACCTACTGACAAGACTACTTTTTTTCCCTCAAGTGCGAGCGTACGGCGCAGATCTTCGACCACTTTCCCATCAGGTGTACGGGAAAAAATCGCATCAGGACAGGGATACATCACCGTAGACTTATGTTCGAATTCAGGCAGACGCTCAAGAAATCTCCGGCGAAGCGATTCGCTATTGAAAATTATCTGCTCTGAATCCTGCATGATTTTTCGAAGCCATTTCTTCTTCCATGATGTGCGCGTACCATATACTATATCAGTACCATGGGAAATAATGATATACGGTATTTTTTTCAATTTTTTTACGATCCATGCTGCATAGCCGAGCGGGAGCACATGATTGACCACAATCATTTCAATTCCTTCTTTTTTCACGATTGATCTCATCTGGAATGCCGAGCGTATCCATCGCGGCCAGACCATGCGCGATAATTGCCTTTTGCGTATGATCGTATACGGCTCATCCTGATCAAATTCACCGTCGCCCGGAGTGCCAGGAGCGTATACTATTACTTTTTCGGGAGTGAGATTCCGTGCAGTATCCGCAACGTAGGTCGCGATCCCCCCAAACGTGGGTGGAAATTCCATAGTGGCAAGTAATATTTTTTTCATAGGGTGATTATTTTTTCAATGATTTGAAATAGCGTATGTCTTCACGACTAACTCCTTTACAGAGAATGAATACACAACCAAACACGAGCGCACCCACCACTGACCGCACCGCGACCTGTAGATCTCCCGCCAAGTACCAAACTACTAGACTCATCGCGAGACTGGCAATACCGAGCTTACCTACGAGCCGCACATTTTTTACATACTCAATCGCCACGGTTTTGGTCACTACTACCCATGAGAGGATCGTAATCAGCCAATTTCCTGTCGTAGCAGCAATCGCCGCGCCGACCGGACCAAGCTTCGGAATCAAGAGTATATTTAATGCTATATTCACACACATCATGACACCGATAATCATGGTCTGTATTTTCTGGCGACCTGCGGCATTGAGAAGCGCACCCAAAAGAATATTTATGAATGATGGGATAATACCGCACATAAGAATCTGTAACGGTACGATCGAACCCGTATATTCAGCACCGAAAAACGTAGTAATAATGTCTGTGCTCACTATTACAATACCAACCGAGAGCGGAACCGAAACTATCAAGAGATATCTAAGTCCTTGATTGAATACTTCACTGAAACGCTTCGTATTCCCAACAAAATATTCGCTCATGCGCGGATACAGACCGGCGATCAAGGCGAACGGAATAAATTGGAACGCATACGCGATTTTGTACGGCACACTGTACCATCCTACAGCAACATCTCCTGCCATTTTTGATAACATGACTGAATCCGCATATGAGAGGATCCTCCCGAAGATAGTCGCGAGGGCAAAAGGAATCGTGATCGGTACTAGGTAGCGAACAACTTCACGTGTGTACTTAGGGCGCAACACCACCCCATATCGTGTATGCGCGACATATCCTGCAAATATGGAACTCAAAAAACTCGGCACCAAAAAGGCGATCATGAGAAAATACAACGGTAATTCGAAATACAAAAATAGGGTACCCAGAATGAGTGTAATGAACTGGCTCGCGATAATTCCGATTGCCTCATATTTCACATTCCCCAGAGCGCGCAGGGTGCCATACAGTGTAGTCTGCAAGGAATCAAAGAGCATGGTGATTCCTGAGATAAATACGAGTGTCTGCGTCTCGAATTCATGATTCAATAGCAATAACACTATGGCCATTGCAATATACGATCCTCCTCCGAGAAATATCTTCACGAACAATACCGAGGACACGATTTCCGATATTTTTTCTTTGAGCCGTGCACCTTCCCGTACCAGTACACTAGTAAAACCCATGTCTACAAATACTACAAAAATAGTTGTAAATGACAATGCAAAAAAATATTTACCAGTATCACCTGCTCCGAGCGACCGAGCAATGATCGCAAAATAGACAAACGAAATAACCTTTTGCCCGATTGAGGCCACAGTCATGTAAATAGTACTTTGTCCAAGGGACAATTTTTTCATAGTACAGGTATTCTAGCGTAAAAAAGGTTAGTAGCCAAGGAGAGTACGTCGCATCGTATATCGTGTTCCATGTATCGCATGTCGCTTCTCCTGCGCACTCCTAGATATCTATATAACAAAAAATCCCCGCCGAAACGAGGATTTTGTAATTCTGAAACTAACGCTTTCTCCACTGATGTCCACGACGTGCGCGCGTGAGACCTGGCTTTTTTCGTTCTTTTGCCCGTGAGTCGCGGGTCAAAAATCCTTCTGCTTTGAGCACCGGTCTGAGTTCAGGGTTCCATTCAATCAAGGCTCGTGAGATACCATGACGTACTGCGAACGCCTGTCCTGCTACTCCTCCACCTACTACACGCACACTAACATCCAGACTTTCATCTTTCTGCGTTACACGCAAAGGAGACATGACCACATTCTGGTGAATCTTGGTTGGAAAATATTCAGTATATTCACGCCCGTTCACGGTGATTTTCCCTTTTCCGGTCATGAGTTTGACACGTGCAGCAGCTTCCTTGCGTCGGCCGACCGCTCGTGTGGTTGAATCGTTTTTGATAATTCGTTTGGTAGCCATACCGTGCTTATGCTTTAATAGTTAACCGCTTCATCATACTTTCTCGATGCTTGTTTTTTGGAAGCATTCCATTGACTGCGCGACGAATTACCTCGGTCGGATCCTCGGTAAAAATGGTCTGGAGCGAGGTGGTCTTCAAACCTCCCGGGAACATCGTATGTCGTTTGTAGTCTTTCTGCACGAATTTCTTTCCAGTGAATTTCACTTTGCTTGCGTTCACGACCACTACCAAAGCTCCGCGATCAATGTGACGTTCAAATGAGGGCTCATCTTTTCCCATGAGAGCCATCGCAATTTCAGTCGCAACGCGACCGACCGCTCGGTTTGTAGCGTCAATTTCGACGTGTTTTCTCGTATTCATAGCGTTCATATTATACAAATTCAATTTTTGCGGTCTCGGCACTGTCGGCGCTTCGGTATCCGAGCTTTACGATGCGGGTATATCCGCCTTTTCGTTCCGTATATCGAGGTGCGATTTCTTTGACCAATTTGGTAACCGCTTTACCGGTATACAACGTTTTCATGATGATTTCCATGTCTACTGGACGATTTTTCTTCGCCTTGGTAACCAATGGTTCAATCACGGTCTTCAATTCTTTTGCTTTTGCTTTGGTCGTCACAATTGATCCGTGCAAAATCAAACTTTCAGCAAGGCTGCGAAGCAGAGCTTTCCGCTGTGCGCTTTCCCGGCCGAACTTTTTTCCTTTTTTCTGATGTCTCATATCACAGTTAAAAATCTCAAAAATTACTCTTCAATACTTCCCGCTTTTGATGCTGTACCAGAGACATCAAGCACAAGACTGTAATGATCCATAAGAATTTTGGTCGCCCGCTCTACTGCAACTTTTGGCGAAATCGTTCCATTCGTTTCGATTCTGATCGTCAATTTTTCGTAATCGGTCACATCTCCCACACGGGTATTTTCCACTGAATAACCCACATCTTTGATCGGTGAGTAGAACGAATCCATCACGATCGTTCCAAGGTCAAGATGCTTGCTTTCCTTATCAGCGGCTGGAACGTATCCAAGACCCTTTCCGATGATGACTTCAAGTGAAAATTCTTTCTTGTCAGAAGTGATCGTCGCAATTTTCAGTTCAGGGTTGATGATTTCAATGTCTGAATTTTTTGCAAAATCAGCAGCAGTCACATCTCCGGTACCTTTTTTCTTCAACGTGAGAACTACTGGTTCATCACTATGTGAAATCACCGCAAGCTGCTTCAGGTTGAGCGTAACCTCGATAACGTCTTCGAGTACCCCCTCAATCGCTGAAAATTCATGCTGAACACCGTCGATTTTTACTGCTTCCACAGCTGAGCCTTCGATTGACGACAAGAGCACGCGGCGGAGTGAGTTACCCAACGTAGTGCCATAGCCCTGATGACATGGAGTCACAACCAATTCACCGATATTTTTGTCGCCGGTTTCTCGAAACTCGATTGATGACGGAAGTAAGATATAATCCATAAATATGTAGATTATGTTGACAGGGCGTGAGTAAACTCACACACCTACCTCTGATTAGCGAGTTGAGTAGTACTCAACGATAAGTTTAACATCAAATACACGTTCGAAATCGGTTGGCATCGGACGTGCAGTAACTTTACCTACAGTACCGTTTTCGATTCGGAGCCATGATGGTAATTCATGCTTCTGTAATTTTTCTTCAATTCCTTCAAAAATTTTCTTACCGGTCTTATTGGTTTTAAGCGCAACCACATCCCCCACACTCACGATATGAGATGGGATATTCATTTTTTTGCCGTTCAAAGTGAACATACTGTGACTCACCAACTGGCGAGCCTGTGCGCGAGTTACCGCAAATCCGAGCCGGTACACCACATTATCCATACGCATTTCAAGCATCTGGTTCAAGTTTACCCCAGAATCTCCTGACATGTTATTCGCTTCTTCGACATAGCGTCGGAATTGGCGCTCACGAAGTCCGTAGACAAATTTCGCTTTCTGTTTTTCATCAAGCTGACGCCCGTATGACGAGCTCGTACCTTTTCTCTTGGTCGGTCCATGCTGACCTGGAGACTGGTTCAAGCGGCGAGCCACTTTGGTCGCATTGGTTTTCAACCCCAAATTTACGTGAAAACGTCGTGCGATTTTATTTTTTGGTCCAATATTTCTGCCCATAGTATTTCAAATTCGTTATTAGTATTAAACGCGACGGCGTTTTGGAGGACGGCAACCGTTGTGCGGAATCGGGGTGATATCTTTCACCGCAAGCACGTTGACTCCATTGGTATTGAATGCGCGGATTGCAGCTTCTCGTCCACCGCCCACACCTTTCACAAATACATTAACTTCTTTGACTCCGTATGCCTTGATCGCTTCAAGTACATTTTTTACCACCATACCCGCCGCATAAGGAGTTGCTTTCTTGGGGCCTTTGAAACCTGCCCCACCAGCTGAACCCCAACCAAGTACGTCACCATTCTGATCAGTGACGGTAACAATGGTGTTGTTGAATGAAGCCTGAACATATGCCCGGCCATGAGAAACAGAACGAATCGCCTTTTTCTTTTTGCTAACTTTTTTAGTAGTAGTTGCTTGTGCCATAACTGACATTGATTACGCAGAGTTAAGATAGATTACAGAGATCCTTTAGGTCTTCTGTGCAGCAGGCTTCTTGCCGCTCGGTGCGATATTTCGCTTATTACCACGGGTCGTGCGAGAGTTGGTCTTGGTTCGCTGTCCGCGTGCAGGCAACCGGCGCGCATGGCGGATACCACGATACGCTTTAATATCTTTCAAACGCTTGATATTTGCCACCACTTCGCGGCGAAGATTACCCTCAGTCACTTCCTGTTTCTCGATAATAGTGCGGATTTTATCTTCCTGATCCTGAGTCAAATCTTTCACTCGAATATCCGGAGAGATTTTTGCAATTTCCAAAATTTTCTTTGATTTCGTATTGCCAATACCGTAAATATAGGTAAGTGCGATTACGATTCGCTTTTCGCGTGGAATAGTTACACCTGAGACTCGCATACGTTATTACAATTATATTCTAAAATTAACTACCCGCTTTGGTGCGCAATTTGCGTCCCTGGCGCTGTTTATGACGAGGGTTCTTGCAGATTACAAATCGAACTCCGCGTCTGATCACGATTTTGCAATCCTTGCATCGTGTCTTTACTGCTGGCTGTACTTTCATAAAACACTCAGATTTAAACAAAAATCATCAACTACTATGCGATATCAACGTCCACCTGTTGCTGGACTACACCGCTCTAGTTGAGACTTTAAACTAATTAATCATTAGAACCGATACGTAATACGTCCTTTTGAGAGATCATACGGGGTCATTTCGACTTTCACCTCGTCACCGACGTTGAGTCGAATATTGAACATCCGCATTTTTCCACCCAAATGAGCGATTACTTCGTGTTCGTTTTCAAGCTTTACACGAAATTTGGCACCAGGGAGAAGTTCATCAATAACTCCCCTGACTTCCAAAAAATCATTGTTTTTTGGCATGTAAAAAATATTTAACGCGGGTATTGTAGCGTATTAGACAGCCCTTGTCAAGGTGTACAACTTTTGAGTCATTTTTTCTCTATTTTTAGCTTAATTTAGCCATGAAAGGGTATTCTTATTCTCCTTCTCAAATTGACAAAACCACTCTTTTGATGTACCGTTTTACCGGCTCTTTATTCGTCTTACCCTATCGCTCACTCCGCCGGAGAGGCAATGCACGCCCAGTATCGTCAATGCCCTCATTGCAGGGTACGATTTGCGCTGGTCTCCTTACCGAGACCGCGCGTCGTTGAACGAAAAATCAGAAATAATACGAGAGTCACGATCCACCGGGTAGCACTACCCGTCCACGACATCGTGAGCACCGCTGGCATCGTACCGATGGTACTCCCTTGCCGCGGCAGTGGCATGACTTTCATATACTGACCCCCCGGACTGGAAATCCGGGGGTTCTTGCTTTTTATACCACCCCTTTTCGTTCCCGGTACACCCAAAATCTGAACAATGCAAAATTCCACAATACCATACACGCAATCGATGCGATCCGGACCAAGAGATAGGGCAAGTCCCAACGTTCATTTCCCACATACATAGCACTAACCGCAAATAGGTAATTCCACACTGACAACATGAGGTATCGGATCAATTCCTTATGCGCCGCACCACTGCTCGTGAATGTCCATTTTTTGTTTAAAGTAAAATTAAACCCCAATACGATCGCCTGGTTCATTACAGTCGAAACAGTCGGATTCCATTTGAACAATTCAACAAACGTTGTCAAAAGCGCAATGTCAATCGCAACGCTTGACACACCAACAATGACATATTTTGCGAATTTGTATCGTTCCTGCCATGCAGCTCTCAGTACGGTGTGTATTCTTTGTTTCATATCGGATAAGTATACAACAAAAAACTGGTTGATTGCCAGTTTTTCATACACTTCTTTATACCAAACTTACCATGCTTCGCTTCACCTTTACTCTGTTTTTCACCACCGAATATCCGAATGCCACCAAAAAGACACAGCCCTGAAAGAAGACAATCGACCCACCGGTCGAGACATCAAGATAATAACTCATATATGCTCCCACTACCGAACTTACAACACTTACCGAAGTTGCAATCGCAAGCATGACCGGAAACCGTTTCGTCAATACGAATGCAGTCGATCCCGGAGTGATGAGCATTGCAATCACGAGAATAATACCTACCGTCTGAAGCGATACGGTGATCGTCAGTGCTAAGAGAACCAGTAGCAGATAATGAATTTTCTTTACCGAAATTCCAATCGATTGCATGTGCGTCGGGTCAAAACAAAAAAGCAATAATGTTCTCCTGAATGCAAAGATGATTGCCACAACCGCAATTGAGACACCAATCGTATACCATGCGGCACTATTAGATATGCCGAGTACATACCCGAATAATACATGCATGAGGTCAACCGAGGAAACTGTTCGGGATATGAGCACGAGTCCCAATGCAAATAGCATAGTAAATACAATTCCCATAACCGCATCTTCTTTGATCTTGGTGTGCGTCTTGATACTTCCGATAAGCAAAACCGCAAGAAGCGCAAATACAAATGCACCAATACTGAATGGTATACCGATAATGTATGCGAGCACGACACCCGGTAATACCGCATGAGAAATCGCATCTCCGAGCAATGACCAGCCTTTTAAAATCAGAAAGCATGACAATAACGCGCACACCACCCCCACTGCCGAAGAAACTACGATCGCCTTCACCATGAAGGGGAACTGAAGTGGTGTTGTGATGATATCAATAATATTCATAACAAAAAATTAACGTTCAAATCGCACATGGTGCATCGCACCATCGTACGTGGCCTCTACCAATTCTCGAGTAAATACTTCTTTCGTCGGTCCGTACGCGAGTATGGTCTTTTTGACCAGAGCGATATGGTCGCAATATTCTGAAAGTGACGTCAATTCGTGAGTTGAAAGTATGATCGTTTTTCCTTCCTCTTTCAGCTTGAGCAATAATTGCGTCAGTGATTTTTCGCTTTTGGCATCCACCCCGGCAAACGGCTCGTCAAGCAAGAGCACTTCTGCACCATGCGCAAGCGCACGGGCAACAAACACCCGTTTCTTCTGACCACCCGACAATTCTCCGATCTGTCGGTCTTTATATTCGTACATTGCGACTTTTTCCAGTGCTTCCACAACTTTTGTATGATCTTCTTTTGTCGGCGTACGGAAGATATTTTGCAATCCATATCTACCCATCATGACAACATCATATACCGATACTGGAAAATCCCAATCCACCAATTCGTTTTGCGGCACATACGCAACCACTCCGTTTTTCTGAGCATCTTTTGCGTTTTTCCCACTTACGATTACCGAGCCTTTGTCCGGCGTAACCAATCCCATAATCACTTTGAACAGCGTTGACTTTCCTGCCCCATTCATCCCGATCACTCCCGAAAAAGTCCCATACGGAATTTGCAGTGACGCATCATGCAATGCCACGTGATCGTGGTACATAACCTCCACATCACGAAGTTCAATTGCGTATTTTTTTTCTTCCATACTTATTCTCCTTTTAATCCAGAAATAATAGTGTTAACGGTATGCTCAAGCAATTTGAGATACGTCGGTGCCGGTCCGTCCGCTGCTGAAAGAGAGTCGACGTATAATACCCCTCCCATACGGGCTCCTGACTCACGCACCACTTCTTCCTGAATGCGCGGCTCGATCGTACTTTCACAAAATACCACCGGGATATTATTCGCTTTGACTTCATTTACCACTTTCGCAATCTGCTGGGGGCTTCCCTGAGATTCGTCATTAATCGCCCAGAGGTATAATTCTTTCATGCCGTAATCTTTTGCAAGATAACTAAACGCACCTTCACAGGTGGTCAGATATCGTTGGTTCTGAGGCACTGTCTCAATCGATTCTCTCATGGTGGTATCAAGCGCTTTGATTTTTTCAGTATATATTCGCGCCTGCTCAGTGAAATATGCCTCATGTTCAGGCGCTTCGTGTATGAGGGCTTCTTTGATATTTTCTACATATATTAATGCCTGCGCCGGAGACATCCATGCGTGAGGATTCGGTTTGTCTCGGTATAAACCTTCTTTAATTGGCACTACCGTGACACCATCGCTAATTGTCACATGCGGGACATCCGGCACACTCGTATAGAGTTTTTGTGCCCATGCTTCGAGATTGAGTCCGTTGTCAAAAATAATATCAGCACGTGATGCGCGGATCAGATCGCCAGGCGTGGGTTCATACCCGTGAATTTCCACTCCCGGTTTGGTAAGTGATACCGCATCAACCTTATCCCCTCCCACTTCACGAACCATGTCCGAAATAACAGTGAAGGTGGAGAGTACGGTGAGTTTACCATCCATCGTTTTCTTCTCTCCATCACTATTTGAATTGCGTGATGCAAAAAAGAAACCAACGAGTGTTGCAATAATGATAATAGAAGTAAGTATTGTTGTTTTTTTATTCATAATAACTGTATAACTAATCAAACAATTTTATTTTCTTCCCATGCGGATCCACTTCCGGATTGCCGAGAAATCGGGCGAGGCGTTCAATTACGTCATCAGAAAACGCATGTTCGAGCTTGTGCGCTTCGTCGTGCACTTTTTCCAAAGGAACATCTAAAACTTGATGAAGGAATACTTCGATCAGCCGATGTTTGTACGTAAGTTTTACGGCACGTTTTTTTCCGTGCGCGGTAAGGATGATCCCTCCGCTTCGGTCGCTTCTGGTGAGACGCGCGCGTTCGAGATCGCGTATGCGTTCCGATACCGTGGATCGTGCGAGGTTGAGATAGCGTGCAATGTCGATGATGCGAACGCGAATTTTCTGTTCTTCGAGGCAATGGATCGCCCGGATATAATCTTCCCGTGTCGGAGTCATGTTTCGCATATCGTTTATTTTGTTCGTATGTACGAACATCACTATATCATGCCTACCACCTTTCGTCAAGCATCGTTTATCCACTTGTTTTTTATTGACACAGACATTTTTTTCATGTATCCTGTGCTGACCTGTTTTGCACATTGCCAAGCATTCGCTGGCTCGAACAGGCTTCAACTACTACCGTCCTTTCGGAGTGCTCTGTGCACGACCCTCGTTTTCCCTCGTTCTTCTGCGGTACCCTCCCTGACAAGGGTGAAGACACCCGATCTGCCACGCTCGTCCCCGACGACTCGGTCCCCACGGGACCTGCGTACCCGCGTCGAGTGCGGGCTGGCAACAACCGCCGCGTCCAGACCGACAACGGTCTTCTAAAGTTCACCGGCGAGGAGATGCCGGGCAACACGGGAGACGGAAACGTCGCCTAAGAAGCACTCACGTACCGGTAGTTCCCGGCGCTGTATCCAACTGACTTCTCGTAGTTGGGTACGGCGTCCGGACTCAACTTGTTCATTCTAAGATAATCTTATCTACAACAAAAAGCAGATAGCAAGTAGCAAACTAATTTGATACTACACTATCTGCTTTTTTATTTTGAATAGAGTGTTTAAGTAATTACATGCTCAACATTTCTAATGTTATATAGCGTCTTTCCCCCACTGTACGAAATTGCACTTTGTAAATCTTCTTCAATCTCTTGCAATTTTTGTTCATACGTCATTGTATTGCATTCGATGTGACGTAAAAAACCTTCTACATGATGTTGTGTGCCTTTATTATGCTCTGATGCTGAACCAAAATAGATTTTCTTTATCTCGCCATCAACACTAATTGTCTCACCTGGAGAATCAACACAGGCACTAAACATACCACCAACCATTACCATATCAGCACCCGCATGAATTGCCTTTGCAATATCTCCATTATGCTTGATTCCACCATCCGCAATAAGTATGGTTTTCAATTTTTTTTCTCTTTTGACCTCCCCACATACTCTAACACATGAATACATCGGATAGGTAAATCCTGTCTTGAATTTGGTCGAACACGCTGAACCGCCGCCAATACCGACCTTCACCGCATCTGCTCCCCATGCCGCAAGATCGACAAAAGCCTGTTTACTTGCGATATTTCCCGCAATGATGAAGCACTCTGGAAAATTCTTTCTCGCATGTTCCAAAATTTTCTTGACTGCCGGGCTGTGACCATGTGCGATATCGATGGTCACAGCATCAATACGAAGATTCTTTGATTTCAATGTTTCAATAAGCGCATAATCACTGTCTTTTACCCCGAGAGAAATGGAAATAAAAATATCTTGATTCTTCTCGACCCATGCAACAATTTCTTCGTATGCGTAAAATCTATGAAGAATATAGAAATACTCATGTTCTGCCATCCAGCGTGCGAGCGTGAAATCGATCGTGCATTTCATATTTGCCGGCATTACCGGTACCCGCCACTGCCTCCCTGCGCATGATACCGAGGTATCACACTCTGACCGAGAATTCACGACACAGAGTTTTGGCACAAGCCAAACCTGCGAGTATTCGAGTGCTCTTTCCATAGACAAGCATTGTTAAAACTTAATTATTACTTATTTTTGCACGTAAAAAAAGGGTTATGACTAACCCTTTTTATTCTACCACCGCTTTGATACGTCTCACTCCTGCGCTTACCGCTTCTTCTTTTACAATTTTGAATTTTCCGATCACTCCGGTGTGTTCCACATGCGGACCTCCACAGAGTTCTCTACTAAACGTCGGAGCTTTTGGATCTGCGACTGGTAATTCTTTTGGATCACCCACACTATACACTTTCACCATATCTTCGTATTTGTCTCCAAATAATCCCATTGCCCCACGTTTTCTCGCTTCTTCGAGAGGTAATATCTCAAATCCTACAGGATAATCTCTCTCAATCGCTGCATTTACCAACTCTTCAACTGCTGTAATCTGCTCGGGTGTCATTTTTTCTCCATGTGCAAAATCAAATCTCAAACGCTCGGGCGTGATATTACTTCCTTTTTGCACTGCATGAGGACCTAACACCTTTTGTACCGCCGCATGAAGTAAATGTGTAGCGGTATGATATTTCAGACTCATCTCGCTATGGTCTGCTAGACCGCCTTTGAATTTTTGTTCCGATCCTGCGCGTGACAAATCCTGATGCTTCTTGAACTCGGCATTATATTCTTCGACATTGATGTCCTCGCCCGAGAGTTGTTTTGCAATTTCAATCGTAAGCTCCTTGGGGAACCCAAAATTCTGATAGAGATCGAACGCATGTTTTCCGGTGACCGTACTATCAGTCTTCAAAATCTTTTCCAGCTCTTTCATTCCTTTCTGAATCGTCGCACCGAATTTCTTTTCCTCTTTTTCCATTTCAGCAACGATGCCGTCGCGCTTCTCCTTAAGATACGGATATGCATCCTGATATTCCTCAATGATCGCGTTTGCAATCATTCCGGTAAAGTTTACCGAGATTTCGAGATTTCGCGCATACCGAATACTCCGGCGGATCAGCCGGCGCGTGAAATAACCCTGGTCTTTGTTTGACGGAATGGAACCGTCTGCAATGAGGAAGGTTGCCGCACGCAAATGGTCCATAATTACCCGGAACGCATACGTCGTGGTACGATCCATCGTATAGTTTTTTTCTGAAATTTCTTCAAGTTTTGTTCGTACTGGATCAAATAGATCGATTTTGAATACATCCGGATCATTATTCAATGCCGCTGCGATACGTTCAAGTCCTCCTCCAAAATCCACATTCTGCTGCTGCAATTTTTCAAATCCGTTTTCCGTTTTCCGGTATTCCATGAATACATTGTTTCCGATTTCTATGAATCGACCACAGTCGCAATTCACATGGCAAGGCTGATCTTTCCATTCCGATGCTTCATGCAATCCAAGCTCCACTCCGAAATCCCAGAACATTTCCGTATCCGGACCACCAGGTTCTCCGACCGGCATGTTGCCCGGAACTCCGCTCCGGCTCCACCAGTTTTTCTTTTCTGAATAATAAAAAATCCGTTCGCCTGGTTTCATCCCATCTTTCTCTGGATCTTCCCCGATACTCGCATCGATATTTTTTTCTTTATAAAGTTTCTGCCACAATTCTGCAGCTTCGGTATCACGAGGAATACCCAGCTCTTCATTTCCTTTGAAACAGGTGAAATACAATCGATTCGGATCAAGACCGACTTCTGCAGTCAAAAATTCCCACATCCAGGGAATTTGTTCTTGTTTGAAATAATCGCCCAGGGACCAGTTCCCGAGCATTTCAAAGAAAGTGGTATGACGATTGTCCCCCACTTCTTCAATATCCTGCGAACGAAAACATTTTTGCGAATCGGTAATGCGTGTTCCTGCCGAGTGCTTCTGTCCCAAGAGATACGGAACCATAGGCTGCATTCCTGAGCCGGTAAACAACGTGGTGGGATCATTCTCCGGAATAAGCGAAGACGACGGGATAATTACGTGCCCCTTTCCTGCAAAGAATTCAAGATATTTTTTTCTGAGTTCTGAAGTAGACATACCTTGCTAATCGTACACGAAATCCATGATTAGCGCAAGTATTTGAGGGCGACAAAGAGGATGATTCCCGCGAGGATAAGATAGAGCCAGGTAGCTCGCAAAAAATCCCAGATGGTTATAATGCCGTCCATAGACTATGGTTATTAAGGTTTCTGAAGTTTTTTAATTTTTACCGTAGATGTATATAGTATACAACAATATTTCTAAACAATCACTCCCCCACCCAGACATTCGCCATCTTTATAGAGTACGGCAAACTGACCCGGGCTAATCGCACGCTGAGGATTGCTGCAGGTAATCGTGATGTTCTGAGGATCGGACACCTGTACGGTGCATTTTTCACGTTTCTGACGATGGCGGAAACGTACCATACATTCAAAGGAAGATTTCAGTGGCTGACTAAGTGTCCAATTCATTTCACTAATTTCAATTCTTGTGGTAAAAAGTGAGGGATCATTGTCGTACCCGACAATCAACTCATTCTTTTCAATATCTTTTCCCACTACATAGAGCGGACGCTCACCACCCGACTGTGCAAACCCATGCCGCTGCCCGATCGTATAGAACGGAAGACCTTCGTGTTCTCCAATTATTTCTCCATCGCTTTTTCTCACATCTCCCTTTACCCCCTTAATCCGCTTGCTCAAAAATTCTTTCATCGATACTTCCCCCACAAAACAAATTCCCATACTCTCTTCTTTGTTTGCAGTCGGCAGATCGAATTTCTCCGCGAGTTCACGCACGTGGCTTTTTTTGTATTTTCCAATAGGAAACATGGCGTGAGACAATTGTTCCTGGTTCAGCTGATGCAAAAAATAGGTCTGATCCTTATCCGAATCGACTGATTCGAGCAGATGATATTTTTTACCTTTCTTCACGACTTGTGCATAATGTCCGGTTGCAAGGATATCAAAACCTTTATGCTTTACAACATCGAGCCACGCGCCATATTTGATCAGGCTGTTGCACAAGATGTCAGGATTCGGCGTGCGTCCTGCCTCATATTCCCGGTACACGTATTCCAGCACTTTTTCCTTATATTCTTTTTTGAAATCTAGTTTTAACAGAGGAATATTCAATCGTGCAGCAACCCGCAGTGCGTCCCGATACTCAGGAATCCAGCAGGATTCGCCATCGGTCGTGACGGCACTATCCATAGTATCGTAATTGATCATGAATGCGCCGGTAACATCATATCCTTGACGTACCAAAAGAGCGGCGGCAACCGAAGAATCGACGCCACCGGACATGGCAATCAGTACTTTTTTGGCTGTTCTTTTTAAAAACATACTTCACCTTTCTTTCACCTGTATAATATACAATATACATGGAATAAGATACAAAAGATGTTCAATTATTTACCTTTTTCTCCAATATGTCAATAGTAGACCAGAGCATCTTTGAAATTTCATCACCTCTTTTGATTGCGTCTTTATATATTTCTTTCGAAATCCAATTCTGGCAAAGTGAAAAATATAACAGATATTTCACTTCCTGCGCTGATCCATGACTTATTTCATAAAAATTCAATTTCACCTTATCTCTCCTTCGTGCATATCCCTCCACATAATTTAACATGACTGAAAGTGCTGCTCTCTGTGTTTGGGATATCGCACCATATTTTTCTTCCTTTGGAAATTTTTTTGTAATACTATATACGAGTATTACAAACCCGTGAATTTTATACTTTAATTTATCGTGAAAACTTCCCTCCATATACATTTTCTTATATTGTATCTTTTTCCATGTATGTTGTATTTTGTCAAAAAAACACCGGCACTGCTGCCGATGCTTATTTTTCCTATTTTTTCTTCAGGCCTGTATCCCCAAAGGTATACGTCCGATCAAATTCAAACCCTGCATAGGCCGTGGTGCCAAGTACCACTATGAGCGCCGCATAAAATTTCCAGTCAGTAAACATGCTTTTAACCAATGCGAGCGCCTCCTCCTTCGGGTAGCCGAGAAACAACATCGTAGTATCAAGTATATAGAATACTGCCAGCGTACATGCACCGAGCAGCAACCCGCGTTTGAATGACGGCTGGAATTTTCTAAAATACCATTTTGCACATATCAGAATTAATGGGATCAAAAGGACGAGATACGCAAGGCACATCATGATGGGCATTTCTGCGGAAGTACTCATATCGATGCGGAATACCAGAGAGAGCAGCAGCACCAATACAAACGTGGCCAGATAGAGTATCAATGCGAACCCGAGTGCACGCGGGAAACGGACATGTTCCATAGGAAACGTATAATTAAGTAATATCGTCGAATGAAATTTCCTCATCTTCATGCAAGTCTTTAGGAGGTCGGTCGTGTGGAGAGGTGTCAGGTTTTGATGGAGCAGGAGTTTGAGGCATGGATTCGTTCTTCGGTGACGGTTCTTTCGGTTTTTCCGACTGAGGTTTTTGTTCCAAGAGTTTATTCACATCCGCAAATGCTGCGGCAAATGGACGATTGGGTTGCTGTTGCTGACCTGACTGATTCTGCGCCTGATTTCCACCCTCTCCTCCCCCATTCTTCTTTTTACGCTTTCGTCGCCGCTTGCGCTTACCTTCACCATTGCCGTTTTCAGTAACCGATCCCTCGTCTGAAGAAACCGTAGATTGAGGCACCGGGGAAGAAGGTACGTGCGCCTGATGCTTTTTTTCTTCAGTGCGCGCTGTCAGTTCTTTCAATGAAATTGTTTTTTCTACTATCGTCTCTTTGACCCCTTCAGTCTTTTTCTGATGCTCTTCAAATCTTCGTTGATTCTGCGACTTGTTTTTTTGATCATTATGTTCAGGTTTGGGCAAAAGTAGATGCTCACCGGTAGCTTTGATTTTCTTAATTTCATTTTTCGGGACAAGCAACTCAGGCGCGACATAATCATCGCCTTTATCTTCCTCATCGCTGTTCGACTGACTCCAGCGCGCGATCTTTTCTTCCACCAATTCCCGCTTTCTCCCATACCGCTCCCGGGACACCCTGATCACTTTTTCAGCAGATCCGGTAGGACTTGCCAAAGGCGGGAGTGTCGCAGCACTAAATGGCTGGGAAGCTACTCCGTCAATCATGAGTTTCAAAATGATTTGGTATTTCGTAAGATTCACAATATCTTCCTCGGTAAACGTCGGTGTAAATTCTTTGACCAACATTTCTGCATCCGCTCCACCTACGCGAAACGTGACGATGGTTCCCACATTTCCAAACACAGCGTCAGCAACAACTTCATCAAGCTGTGCTACATATTGATGTGCCATAATCAAGCTCAAACGATATTTGCGTGCTTCGGAGAGAATATTTGCAAACGATGGAGTAGCAAAGTTCTGAAACTCGTCGACATACAGAAAAAAATCCTTACGATCGTGCTCAGGTGTATCAACACGTTCCATTGCAGCTAATTGCAATTTGGTTATAAGCATGCCCCCGAGCAGACGACTGTTGTCTTCCCCGATCCGACCCTTTGACAGGTTCATGATAAAAATCTTCCGAGAATCCATAAGGTCACGCACATTGATCGTGGATTTTACTTGGGCGACCATGTTGCGAATGACTGAAGCCGACAAAAACTGCCCAATTTTATTCTGAATTGGAGCTACCGCTTCTTTTGCATATCGATCATCGTAATTGGCGAATTCATCACGCCAAAAAGCTTTGATTACCGGATCTTTCAATTGCCGCACCACTCGCTTGCGGTATTCTTTATCTGACAGTAGACGATTGATACCAAGCAAGGTAGAGCCTGGATAATCAAGTAATGCTAACAAGGTATTGTTTAAAATATATTCCATTCTTGAACTCCACACGTCCGGCCAAATCTTCTTGAACGTTCCCATAAGCCCGCCAGCAACCAGGTGCGCCTGTTCTTCGTTTTTCACTTCCAAAATATTAAATCCGATAGGATTATCAACATCAGCCGGGTTGAGGTATACCACGTCATTCAGACGCCACGACGGAATATGGTCAATAATTTTTTCCGCAAAATCTCCGTGCGGATCGACCAGACCCACCCCGTGTCCTGCATAAATATCAGAGAGTACCATGTTTTCCATGATTGTCGTCTTTCCCATTCCGGTTTTACCGATTACATACATGTGCCGTCTACGGTCATCGGTTTTGATACCAAAACGCCGCATCTGATTGCGGAAATTAGTCTGTCCAAATATACAGATATCTTGCGGAGGTTTTGGAGCCTGACCTTTATTGGTAAGTTGCGGACTTGGCATGTCTCCTGACAATTAGCGTATTAACGATTGTCCAAGGCGGTTATGCGCAGCCTTGCCATTACTGGGCATAGTATACCATAGCTACTGATAACCGTCATACTTATGCAAACAACTGTGTTACAACTTTTTGTATTTCCTCTTTTTGAGCAACTTTCAGAATTTCATGCATACGCCCTGCAATCGAATATCTCAATGTTTCATCCGACAGTAATTCACGAACTTTTTTTGCCGTATAGAGGCCGTCTGAGGTGAGCTCGTTTATCAATACCGCAGCACCTCTACGTTCAAGCAAGCGGACATTTTCCACCTGATGCCCCGGTTTTGGAATGATAATACAGGGTTTTTTGAGTGCCGCCGCCTCAGTAAGTGTTCCGAAACCACCACGACAAATAATAATATCAGCCGCTGCATACGCATCTTTCATTTCAGCATCCAAAAACTGATAGAGATGATAATATGGAAATAGCTGACTGGTTCGAGTTACCATTTCTTGCGGTCGTTCACGACCAGAGAGATGAATAAGCTCTGCATGACCCTTGAGATGCGGGACGGCTTCTACAATCAATTGGTTTACCTTGAGGGAACCAGTGCCCCCGCCTAACACAAGTACTACTGGTAATTTACCTGATAACCCAAACAATTTCTGAGCGCGTTTTTTCTGTCCTTCAAAAATTTCACTTCGAACAGGATTGCCAAGCCATATAGTTTTACGCTTTGGAAATTTGTTTGTAAGCTCTTTCAGCGATGTCGTAATCACACGAGCACATGGCACCATAAGTCTATTGGCAAACCCTACTCCCACATCCTGCTGATGTATCCACGTCGGAATCCCGAGAAACCATGCCGCAATATGCACAGGTACCGACACAAATCCTCCTGCAGAAATACAAATATCAGGGTATTCTTTCCACAGTATCCGGAAGGCTTGAAAAAAACCAATAATAATCCGGAACACATCAATAATATTCAAGGGAGAAAGATATCGTCTAAATTTTCCTGACTGGATCGAATAATACGGAATATGGTTCCGTGACACGATTTCCCGCTCAGGTCCCCGCTTTGTCCCGATCCACACATACGAAGCATCCGGATATTTTTCCTGAAGTGAGTCCCTAATTGCAAGGAGTGGAGTTACGGGCCCGAGAGTGGCACCACCTGAGAATAAAATCTTCATAATTTATAATTGTTCTAATTAACCTAAATGCTCTAAATTAATACTGGTTCTTTTTAAAATAATTAGGTTAATTAGTATAATTAGAATAATTTACACTATTTTGATTTGCTCACATTCACCACGATACCAAGTGCAGCCATGCCGATCATAAGCGCAGTTCCACCATGGCTTATAAATGGCAAGGGTACCCCGGTCAGTGGAAGGATACCGACCATGGCGCCGATGTTCATAAACGTCTGTATCCCCAGCCAACTCATGATGCCAAGTACCAATAATTTCCCAAATTCATCTCCTGTTTTCTCCGCAATTCCAAATCCTCGATAAATTAACAATACGTATAAAAGGATGCATAAACACATAACAATAAAACCCAGTTCTTCTGCCGCCACCGCAAAAATACTATCTGCATGTACCTCAGGAAGGTATTGAAACTTCTGTCGAGAATGTCCGAGACCGAGCCCAAACCATCCTCCGGTGCCAATAGCTAAAAATGCCTGATTAATCTGATACCCCTGTCCTGCAGGATCCAGTTCGGGATGAAGAAACGTCATAAAACGGTCTGCTCGATACGGAGTTGAAAATATCATGAGCACAAATCCGAGGATGCCAAGGAGGCAGATGATTCCCAGATGTGTCAATTTCGCTCGTGCAAAAAAAAGCATCAGTATAATCAATGCGCCGATAATAAACATACCCCCCGTATCCGGCTGCAGTGCCACCAATAGTAGCGGGATCGCAGATACCCCAAGAACCGAAATAAAGCCGTGCATCTCCCGCACACCTTTACCCAAAGATGCCAATACGGCTGCAAGATAGACTATCAATCCTAGCTTTGCAGCTTCAATCGGCTGAAATGAAAAATTTCCAATAACAAGCCAGCTTTGTGCAAACGTATTATTATCGGAACCTATGCCTGGGACAAAAACAAGAAATAGCAGTATGCCCGCAAAAATAAAAATGGGGAGTGAATATTTTCTCCAAATTCGATAGTCTATCTTTGACATTATTAAAAATAAGACAATTCCCGGAAGAAATCCGAGAAGTATCTGACGCTTGATAAAAAAGTATGCATCCGAGAATCGATCCAACCCAACAGCAACACCTGCGGAACTTAAAATTAGGAGACCAAACAAAATAAGAGCTGCAGCGTAGCCGATAAATACATAATCCGCACCTTGATTAGCAGTCGTGACAGCTCGACGCATAGCAGCACCTTAAATATTTAAAAACACAACCAAGATACTCATTACGGCTACTGCTACATTCACCACAATAGTAAGCAAAAGCATAATATAGGAAAAAAACCAATCCTTTCGATATAATAACCAACCTAGCAGTACATTAATCCCAAGTATTGCTAGCCCAATCAAGGGTGTTATGTACATATCCCTAGGCTGTCCAATCTGATCCACTCCGAACAGTATATTATAATGAAGAAAAACCTGCTCTAGATCCATAGGAATCTGCAGTAGTAGCCAGATCCACGAAAACAGATTAAGAACAACTCCGACAGCAACCATAATTGCGACCGGCAGCTTCCGAAGATATAATTTGAGAGGGTACATACGATACTCCATATGTTCTACAGTATACGTGCAGCGTGTGTTCTTGACAAGAACACAGGAGTAGCGTATACTTAGTCCACACTAACTTTTGCTGGTAGCAATTTACATATTTAGTTAACTCCCGTTACTTTTGACCTATGGCAACCAAAAAGGCGGGTGGTGCGGTGCGGTTGGGTCGCGATTCCAACCCTCAATATCTTGGAGTGAAAGTAGGCGATGGCCAGCGTGTTCACCCAGGTATGATTCTCGTTCGACAACGAGGTACCCGTATTCACCCTGGACAGAATGTCCGACGCGCAGTGGATGACTCCTTGTTCGCAGTAGCATCCGGCTCAGTACAATTCCAGACCAAAAAGCGTAAGCGATTTGATGGAAAACTCAAAACTGCAAAATATGTGCATGTACGCACTGCAGCAGCTCCTGCAAAAAAAGCAAAGGCTGCGAAGAAGAAATAAACACTGACTCCCTTCATCGGGAGTTTTTGTTTGAAAAAAATTTTGTGATATACTTTCACAATCCGATATATACGGAGAAATATACAAGGTAACAAAAATTCGTTATGGTATTTTTGTATATTATTCCATGTATTTTGTATGCTAGTAGAGACAGTCAAAATTATTCTTACCACAACCATTATCCAAATCGTAGCCGTATTTGGACTTTTTTTTGGTCTTGGTTTTATCCATTCGATCGTATACCGCCTTACCAGCAAGTATTTTTCCCGAGTATTCGGTTGGACCGGAATGATTGTGACTGGCATTATCGGCACCCCACTTCATGAATTTTCACATTGGCTCATGGCAAAACTGTTCCGCCATCAGATTCATTCGGTAAGTTTCTTTAGTCCGGACCCACATACCGGCAAACTGGGGCACGTGGAACACAGTTACGACCGTCGAAGCAGTTATCAAACCATCGGTAATTTTTTTATAGGCTCTTCCCCGATTATTTTCTCATCCTCAGTATTGGTATTATTGCTCTATGTATTCCTTCCTGATCCGGGAGCGATAGTGGAACCTCTCACCATCTTTCCTCACTCGTTTACCGAATTTCTACTGTCGTGGAAATTATCGTTTTTTGGTGCATGGAATCAGATACATATTCATTCATGGAAATTTTGGCTTTTCCTGTTTCTTTCTCTTTCAATCGCGCTCCACATGGCACCAAGTTCGTATGACCAAAAAACCATGTGGAAAGGTTTTTTCCATATCACACTCCTCATGTTTCTCACTAATATTATTCTGACACTCACTAAAGTGCCTTATACCGAATTTCTTATCTCGAAACTTTCGTTCTTCTATACCGTCGCATGGGTATTGGTGTATGCGATATTCATTTCCACATTATTTCTCGCTCTCTCATTCATCCTCTACATCATTCGTCGAGTACTTTTTAGGAGACGTTAGCTATTTAGAGCTAACTTCAGCTTTCTTTCCGAGTGCTTGCTCGTATCCCGAAATATTGGTGGTTTGTATTCTTATAATTTCGGGTGGCGTGATCGACCCGACAATCGGAAGATTATGCATGGTTCCTAATAGGTCGATTATATACGTACCATCAGATTTGCTTTTTGCCACGAGCGACGAGAGTGTTATGTCAGTTGTCGCAAACCCGTCCTGCATTGCCCTAGAAAGCATTCCTTCACTATCTGCCGTGGGTATCAGTGAAAAAACCGTGTAGATGCGCGCATCCGGTTTTCTAAAAAAACGCTGACCCACGATCAACCGTTTATTGGTAATCTTGATAATTGGACGCATGAGGATGGTCGTTTTTTTATTTTGCATCGACCCATTAGTATTCCTTTGAAACCATATCCGCACCGGCTGATCTTCCAATAACACGCTTTCACCAGGCTCCAAGGGTAACTGATTAAATGTTTTGGCATTCCTGAATTTGAATGCGACCGCAAGAATAAAAATTGCAAATAACACAATCACAACCCAGACCGTAGTACTGTCCATACTGCTTATGCAAGTTTAAATGATTGAAAAAATGCAAAAATACGGTTACCTTCATGTTCCACCACTTCACCCTCGTATTCGCCGCCATGTGCACTTGTTCCTTCGTAGCTCGGCTGACGCTGATCAAGATGAAGATTTACCTGAATTCCACCATCACATACTTCAACATACGCATGAAAACGAGGGTACAAAGTACCTGGGCGAAGCATACGCATGTAGCTGATCTGCCCCGTATTTCTTCCCACCATTTTTCCATACCCGCACCGGCGCATAAGGTAATCCGG
>CAZNAO010000012.1:0-22784 GCA_964571295.1 uncultured Gammaproteobacteria bacterium
CCATACATAACATTCGAATGATAGAATATACAGACATAGTGATAGAAAGATAGTGTTTTTTCAGTATAGCATGTTTTTTCCACTCTGTCTTCGTTGAATTTGGGGAAAAAATGTGATAGCTTGTAGCTATTCCTATGTCTCTCAAAAAACAACTCGCACACAATACCGCGGCGCAAGTGGTCGGCAAAGTTATTTCAACCCTGCTTGGACTCATTGCGATCGGTATCTTGACCCGATACCTGGGTACGGAGCAATTCGGATGGTACGTTACCACACTTGCCTTTTTGCAATTTTTTGCAATTTTAATTGATTTTGGACTGATCCCGGTTACAGCGCAGATGATGAGTGAGGTACCCACAGATATTCCTGATGATCCACACATACTTTCCTCCTACCGAGCTCGACTCATGAAAAACTTGCTCGGATTTCGATTTACCACTGCAGTCGTGGGATTGGGAATTGCCCCGTTGATCGCCCTATTTTTTCCCTATCCGACCGAAGTAAAAATCGCGATCTCATTTATGACAATCAACATGCTCTCGGTTGCCATGAATCAGATTTTTATCGGCTATTATCAATCCCGACTCTCCACCTATGTGCAGGCATTGGGTGAAGTGGTTGGCAGGATCGCGCTTATTGCCGGACTAGTGTTATGTCTCTACGCTCAATGGCCGTTTATCCCCGTTATGTGGGCAATTACGCTTTCGAGTGTTGTCTATACAGCAGTCATGTGGCTTCATACCAAAAAAACCACCTCGGTATCGCTTGCATGTGATCTCACACTTTGGAAACAGATAGCGATAAAAATGTGGCCAATTGCAATTTCGATTATGTTTAATGTGATTTACCTCAAAGGCGACACGATTATTTTGTCACTCTTTTACGACCAACGCGACGTGGGGCTCTATGGCGCTGCATATCGCGTCATAGATATTGTCGCCCAGGTCGCTATGATGGTTATGGGGCTTATCCTTCCACTACTGGCCTATGCATGGTCAAAAAAAGACCTGGTCACATTTAAATCCCAAGTACAGCTGTCATTTAATATTATGATGCTTCTTGCAATTCCCACGGCAGCAGGACTTATCACGCTCTCAGAGCGAATTATGGTCTTTGTTGCCGGTGAACCATTTAGAGATGCCGCGTTCCCGCTGATTCTTCTCTCGATTGCGGTTGTGGGTATTTTTATCGGGGGCGTATTCGGGCATGTGGCAGTTGCGATCAATCGACAAAAAGAGACGATCTGGGTATATGCCGTAACCGCGCTTGTAACCACAATACTATATGTTGTTTTTATCCCTGCATTTGGTATGAATGGTGCTGCATGGGGACGCGTGTTTTCAGAATTGTGCGCCGGAATCCTTTTGTATATCACTATCGACAAATTTACCCCTCTATCGCTTTCGTTTAGTGTTACCGGTAAGGCCATGCTTGGGGGCTTGCTCATGACTGCAGTACTCGGACTTATGAACTCGATTCCGTTTCTTCTTTCATTGCTTACCGGCATCGCTCCGTATGCGCCGTCACTTACTATTACCAAAGGTTTGTTACTGTTTTTCTCTATTCTTAGTGGTAGCAGTGTCTATGCGCTGACAATCATTCTAACCAAAGCCATCTCTCCTGAAACTCTCAAGGAAGTTCTTACTCTCAGAAAATCTTCTTAGTTTTCTTTACGTGTACTTTGGAAGTTACGACTAGGAAAACGATAATCCAAAACAACATTGCCAAATCATTCTTGAAATACGGCACGTCAACAAGCCCGTGCACTGCAATTGCCGTGAGAACTGCCAATAGCGCAGCTTTTATCGTCGTGTCACTGACCAGGAATACCATCCTTACTAGATATACAAAAATACCGACAAACAAAATCATTCCCAAAAATCCGATTTCAGTCCAAAAATTCAGGAATATGTTGTGCGGATATTTCAGTGCCTCAAGCACATTGAGGTCATACCACGGAGACTGAATCGCGTCAAAAAAATTTCGTATCCCTGATCCAAGTATGAAATGCGAAGGACTTTCGGTCAGATATTCGACCGTATGTTTCCAGAGCATAATTCGATTTTGCCCCGCACGATCCGCGAAGACCATCGCTTCTCGCAACGAAGGGATCGCAACCGCAAAAAATATCCCCGCAACCGCGATTCCGACTGTAACTTTCCTATTTCCTTTTATCCAAAGATACACGAGTGTGCCTGCTCCGAGTGCGATCAAAGCTCCTTGGGATTGGGAAAACAATAATGCCCCAAGCATGAGTAAAAATGCAATGGACACGGCTGTTGTATGTTTTCGCCACACGAGCACTGACAGAAACATAATGGGAACCGTAAACAATCCAATCGCGTTTGCCGAAGTATAGACCGACGTGACCCGCCCGAACAAATACGTATGCTCAATCGATGGAGGAAACCATACACCCGTGAATTTCTGGATCAGTGCAATCACGCTCACCGCTACGGCACTCATGAGCAACGCACCGATAATCTTACCCACCTCTATTCGTCTCTGATGCATGAGGATGAGTGTACAGAGCATCACGGGTTCAAGAAACATCGCTCTCCACTCACCGATTCCTTCAATCATTTTCTGCATGGGATGTAGTGCTCCGATCATTGCAGTAAATGCACCTCCGAGCGAACACAGAAGAAAGGCAACAATCGCAACACACCATATTTTATGTGAAAAAATAAATCTCTTGAATTCATTGATATCGTCCCGTGTAATTTTTATGACCCCTACAAGGACGACTGCAAAAAATGTCAATTCAAGTATACTGGTAGGCAACGGCCCTATATTCAATCGTATGATATACGTAGGTAAGAGCGCTACACACAGATATACTCCCCACTCAAACCTTCTAAACGTAAGAATACATGCAGATACAAAATATAGTAATGCAAGGATGACCATACAATGATTAATTTGTATTTCATCATACCATGATTACTTCGAAAAACCCAAGATCCATCTTGATTTTCCCTTGGAAATCCTTTAGTATAGGCAAGGTATTGTTATGGAGAGGTGTCTGAGTGGTTGAAGGTACCGCTCTCGAAAAGCGGTGTATTCGAAAGAGTACCGAGGGTTCGAATCCCTCCCTCTCCGCATGTGATCGTTCGACCAACTTTTCATTACCATGCTTGTCTATGCAATTTTCACTTTCGTCTAAACAGCGCTGGATCGGAATATGTGTCCTCATTGGAACGATCATAACGGCTTTTTTTATTTTCCATTTTTACGCACACTCATACCGTAACCCCCTTTTCGAATGCGCACCCTATCCTTTTATCAACCATACTATTGATTGCACGATCATCAATGATGAACTCTCACGTACCAAATCTCTGGACGCAACGGTCCAGCGGATTATCAATGAAGAAAAAAATGTGGAACACATCACCACCGCTTCAGTATTCTACCGAGACCTCACTACCCGCCGATGGTTTGGCATCAATGAAACTGAAAATTTTTATGCCGCAAGTCTATTGAAACTCCCTCTCGCAATGATTTACTACAAAATCGCTGAAATTGATCCAAGCATACTCGACCAAACCATCACACTACCCGAAGAAGAAGCGCATGCTAACGAAGTGCAATTTTTCCAACCTGCACGTGTATTTAAAACTGGCCAGGAATACACCATACGCGAGCTCATCAAGGGCATGCTTGAATATTCAGACAATACATCTTTAACAGCACTCAATAGCTTTATCTCTCCTCAAATTCGTGCCGAAATTTTACATGATATAGGTATCGAATTTATTAATGACGATCCCACCCAACCCAAGCAAGAAATTGACGTTAAAAAATATTCCAATATTCTGCGACAGCTGTACAACGGATCATACCTTACGATTGAATATTCAAATTTACTACTTGAATACTTATCTCAGACTACTTTTTCACAAGGCATTACCGCGGGAGTTCCTGAAGATATCGCAGTATCCCATAAATTTGGCGAAGCCTTTATTACCCAAGAAAATGCCGAGCAAGTACATGTATTGCATGACTGTGGAATTGTATACCACCCCGAAAAACCCTACATTCTCTGCGTCATGACCAAAGGACGGAATCCGCAACAATCCGCTCTTTCAATCAAACGTATTTCCGAAGCTATTTATAATTTTTGATTTTTTACTTTTTTCCCCAAATGATTTCAGTACTACACGTCTTGTAGATTCGTCTTCGATCTTATATACTTATTTTCATGTCACCATTAACTGTCTATATCAGAAATATCACACTTCTTATGACCGCCCCCTAGTCGGTCGTATTTTGTGCTATCCATTAATACACACCGACCTGCCCAGATGTCGGTTTTTATATCTCCCTTTCACCTCTAGTTCTTATAAAGAATATGACCATATTCAATAACAATTCCATAAATACTATCATCCGCACTCTCATCATTTCTGACTTTTTTCTGTTTTTTGCAACCGGACTGCTTACCCCTATCTATGCAGTATTCATTATTGAAAATATCGGAGCCGACTTAACCATTATCGGCTACGCGGTAACGTGCTATTGGCTCACCCGTGTCGTCATGGTTATTCCATTCAGCTGGCTTATGGACCGCATGAAAGGAGAAACTGACGAATATTTTTTTATGATCGTAGGAACTTTTCTCATATCGCTCGTAGCCTTGCTCTACACTTTATCCTCCCTGCCGTGGCATATTTATGTATTGCAAGTATTAAACGGGCTTGCACATGCTATGGCTGTTCCAGCGTGGCGTATCATGTTCACCAATCATATCGACCGACACATTGTCGGTTTTGAATGGTCACTCGAAGATGTGGGTGTCGGAATTGCCACAGCTGCGAGCGCTACCATTGGCGCGCTTGTAGTCAGCACATTCGGATTCAATACGTTATTCGTTATGATCTTTTTCTTTGGAACTATCAGCGCATTGATTCTCCTCACACTCAATCGTGATCGAAAAAATATACTTATGAAATTTTTCCGCAACAGACCGAACAAGGTACCGCTAAAGATAGACTCTTTCAAATAATGCGTATTTTGAAAAAAGTACAAAAAGTTACCCGTATACCTCCCCACTAAGATTCTCCGTAAAACTATGTTATACTTATGAGCATAGTTTTAGTTTTTATGCCACGAAAGAAAAAAAATCGTCGTCGCCCGCACATTATCCGATATTTCGCCGGAAACTTCGGTATCGTATTTGGCATGGTACTTATCTGGAGAGGAATCTGGTACATTCTCGACTATATCGACAAGCTTGCATTCAACGGACAGCATATTATCACCGCCATCCTTGGCGTCGTCACAGGATTTGCGCTGCTGTATCTTCCTGACAAAAATCTGGACGAGATCAAAGAACTCTAAAACTGATGCGATATATGTTATTTTCTGTCATTATTCCTGCAGCGCGCCGCAACCGACCGCTCTCGCATGCGCTTTCTTCTCTCCTGCTCCAAAGCCACGACGAGTGGGAAGCAATTGTCGTCGGGGATGAACTTTTTCACAACACCCGATCACTCTTCCCTCATGACAATCGTATCCGCTTCATTTCCCGACCCGCACTCTCTACTCACGCAGCATGTGCGACCGGAATCCACGCAGCGCGAGGGAGCGTGATTACGTTTCTCCTTCCTGATGATTATGTCTCACCGACACATCTTGCAAAGCATCGTGATTTTTTCCATTCTCATCCCAACCTTGACGCTGTATTTGGCAAGCCCACGGTCATTGGTAGCCCATACCGCAAGGATCCTACCCACCCTGATTCCCACCATCATGTGCATGAATCTCCGATATTAGGCGCTTCGTTTATCCGCGAACACGTGTTTGATACACTTCAGCATCTCCCGAAACACGATCTGCGCTCACATCTCACCAAGCTTGGATTCAGAACCCATACCGTTACCATGCCCAGTTATATTTATGATCGAACGGTGACTACCTAATCACATGTCCTACCGAAGCATCACTGACAAACTCAAACGTGCAGGTGATCCAGCAAAAGCCGTCTTTCTCAAGCGGTTTTTTAAGACTACCAAAGGAGAATACGGATATGGTGACCGGTTTATCGGCGTCACTGTTCCCGAACAGCGCGCAATTGCAAAAACTCATCTTGATCTCGATTCAAAAACGCTTGATCGTCTGCTCGATAGTCCAATACATGAATATCGTCTGACCGCACTCCTTATCCTTACCTATCAATTCAAGAAAGGAAACGAGGACATGAAACAAAAAATCTATCGCTATTATCTTGCCAAAACCAGCCGTATCAATAATTGGGACCTGGTTGACGCGTCTGCACGGAATATTATTGGTGAGTACCTGCTTCTCCACCCGGAAGAGAAAAAAATCCTCTATACACTGGTACGATCACGCAATCTTTGGGAGCGGCGTATTGCAATTGTTGCGACATTTGCCGGTATCCGTGCCGGACAATTCGATGATACCCTGAAACTTTCGGAGCTGCTCATGACCGATACCCATGACCTCATCCATAAAGCCGTTGGCTGGATGCTAAGAGAGGTGGGTAAGCGAAATAAGCGAGCGCTGCTTGACTTTCTCAAGGCTTACGCTCATACCATGCCCCGTACCACGC
This sequence comes from uncultured Gammaproteobacteria bacterium, assembly GCA_964571295.1. Classification (GTDB taxonomy): domain Bacteria; phylum Patescibacteriota; class Patescibacteriia; order Magasanikbacterales; family UBA922; genus UBA922. Next base: position 6,575 of record CAZNAO010000012.1, read on the forward strand.
TCCGCTATGCCCTTGAACGCTGCACCCCCGAAGAAAAGACGTATTATATGAAACTTGAACGAGGGACTTGATTTTTCCTGTAAAATATGGTATAGTATTACATGTGTAAGTGTTTTATCGAAATTTCGTCTCTTATCGTCAACCAATGCGCTTGTGCGGCGCCGCTCTCTAGAGCTCTGGACATCAATCGACGAGTATACGTGGACCTTACCGTTTATTTACATATCCTTACGCATAGATTCTCTATGCCACAGGACTACACAGTTCACTTATGTCAAAACAGCTCTACGTTGGCGGATTGCCATACTCGAGTACTGAAGACGGTGTACGCGCTGCTTTCGAGCAGGCTGGTGCCGTAAGTTCAGTAAAAATCATGATCGACAAATTTACCGGCCGATCACGCGGATTCGGATTTGTGGAAATGGCTGATGAAGCCGGCGCACAATCTGCAATCGAAATGTGGGATGGTAAAGAATTCGAAGGACGACGCCTCAAAGTTAACGAAGCTCGACCTCTCGAAGACCGACCTCCACGCCGATAATAATAAGAGACAGGGACGCACAACCCTGTTTTTTTGTACTTGGAAAAAGCGACAAAAGCCTTTGCACCTTTTACCCACTCTGTTCCCTTTTATTGATAAGGCCACTAAAGATTGTTATACTCAAAACCTACTTAACCGATACTCCCTATGTCCCTCACTATCATGTCATGGAATATCAATGGCATCCGTGCCGCGGTAAAAAAAGGATTTACCGATTTTTTATATACTGAAAAACCTGACATTCTTGGCCTCCAGGAAGTAAAAATTTCAGATGGCGCGCGTGAGAAAGAACGGTTTGATTTCGGAGGATACGGTGAATACTGGAATTCTTCCGAACGTCCCGGATATTCAGGGACCATGACTCTGGTGAATGAGGAAAAAGACGGAATGCTGAAAGTCATATCACATGAGATCGGCATCGGCAAAAAGGAATTCGATTATGAAGGCCGCGTCCATACGCTTGAATTCCCAAAATTTTATGTTATCAATATCTATTTTCCGAATGCCAAACCTGATCTTTCCCGGATCCCGTTTAAACAAGAATTCAATGCCATGGTTTTGAAAAAAGCACAAAAGCTCGAAAAGAAAAAACCGGTTATTATTGTCGGTGACTATAACGTAGCACACGAAGAAATCGATCTGGCGCGCCCGGATAGTAACCACAACACACATGGATTTACGGATGAGGAACGCCAAGACATGACTAATTTTATTAAGGGAGGATTGGTGGATACATTCCGTGCACTCAATCCAGACAAAATTCAGTACAGCTGGTGGAGCCCCATGGCCGGTGCCCGGAAACGTAATGTAGGTTGGCGTATTGACTACGTACTGATTAGTAATTCACTCGCACCAAAAGTGAAGCGTGCATTTATTCTCGATCAGGTGATGGGATCAGACCACTGCCCGGTGGGGATTGAGATTGATATATAAAAAGCTCATGAGGCTTAGGGTGCTTATAAGACACATAAGCTTCGTAAGCCTTCCAGGCCTCATAAGCAATTGGTATGAAAAAGGTCTTATCATCAAAACAAATCTCCCAATTCCAACAAAAAGTTTACGACTATTACCGAGCAAATAAACGCGATTTCCCCTGGCGAAAATCGATCACGCCATACAAAATTGTGGTATCTGAAATCATGCTGCAGCAGACGCAGGCGCCGCGTGTCGTCGACAAATTTAACTTGTTTATCAAGACATTCCCTTCATTTACCACTCTTGCTACGGCACCATTCAAAGAAGTGCTTATAGTCTGGCAAGGTCTCGGATACAACCGGCGTGCCCTCGGGCTTCAGAAGCTCGCGCAGATTGTCGTCCATGAATACAAAGGGAAACTCCCCAGAACTCCTGAAGAGCTGGTACACTTACCCTGGATCGGTCCGCACACGGCAGGCTCGATTGCAGCATATGCCTACAATTATCCTTCCATTTTTATCGAGACCAATATACGCAGCGTTTTTATCCATGAATTTTTCGGCGATGCAGACGAAGTACACGACAAGGAGTTGCTCCCGTATATCGAGGCAGTGCTTGATCGCGATCACCCGCGCGAATGGTACAACGCATTGATGGATTACGGAACATGGCTCAAGGCCCTCAACAAGAACCCCAGCAGAAAAAGCACACATTACACCAAACAAAGCACATTCCATGGATCCAATCGAAAACTAAGAGGTATGATCCTGCGTGATCTTTCAAAGGGAGACGCGACCCTTGGAGAACTTTCTGACCGTTATCTTGAAGAATACGACGAGTCTCAAGTTTCCGAGGCCCTTCTCAAACTTACCAAGGAAGGCCTGATATCCGGGAACAGGAATATCTATACCATTTCATAAGTACCTGCCGTAGTCAGGCTATCCTTGATTTATATACCTTCTCTAGGTAGTATAGGGAAACTTGACGAGACCACTATGCATGAAATTCGACACGCACGTGCGACACTCGTATTACGGAAACTCAAACAATTGTTTCCTGATTCACAGACGATACTCGAATTCAGCACTCACGCTGAACTTCTCTTCGCCGTCATGCTTTCAGCCCAGACGACTGACAAGCAGGTGAATGTGGTCACCCGGACACTATTCAAGAAATATCCGACGCTCGCCCACTATGCACGCGCCGAAGATGAGGAATTCACTCTCGATGTCTCAAGCGTAAATTACTACAAAACCAAAGCGAGACATATCCTCGCGACTGCCCGGAAACTCCATACTGAGTTTGGCGGAATATTACCGAAGACTATTGAAGAGATGATGAGTTTCCCGGGAGTGGGTCGGAAAACCGCACTGGTAGTCCTCGGGAACGCCTATGCTCTAGTCGAAGGGATTGCGGTAGATACCCATGTGCAGCGGTTGTCGAGAGTATTCAAACTGACGAAACACACGCAGCCTGAAAAAATAGAAGCTGACCTGAAAGAATTATTTCCTAAAAAAGAATGGTTTCAACTTACGAATCGACTGATCGATTATGGACGAATGTATTGTCCTGCAGGATGTACACATGAGACCTGTCCGATTGTGAAGATATTGAAAGATAAAAAATTATATTAATCCCCTCTTCGTCATTCCCGTGAACGCGGGAATCCTAAATCATACTAAGATCCCCGTTTCCACGGGGATGATGTACATAACATATGCAGCAAATAACGATTGAAAAACTAATATTCGGCGGGCAAGGCTTTGCACGGGTAGACGGGAAAGTATATTTTGTCTGGAACGCGCTCCCCGGTGAAGTAGTAGAAATTGAAATTCTGAAAAAACGAAAAGAGTATATCGAGGCAGTCGCGACAAAAATTATCGTAGCTTCGAAAGACCGGGTGGACCCACAAGACCCTCATTACCTTTCAACCAGTCCGTGGCAGATCATGAGTTATGAGAAGGAGAATGAATGGAAAAAAGAGATTACGGTTGAAGTGTACAAGCGTATCGGGAAAGAAGCTTGCGCGAACATCAATCCCGAACTCGTATATGATCCTGAGAAATACTACGGCTACCGCAATAAGATGGAATTCAGCTTTGCGGTCGACAAGACCGGACGCACCTGCCTCGGGTTTTTCGAACGAGGCAAAAAAGTACGCTATGCGATCGACAGTTCAGAGCTTGCGGACACTGCGATCAATGAAACGGCACAGAATATTCTCGCATGGATACGGAAACATCAGATTTCAATGCGAAGCCTAAAGAGTCTTGTGATTCGAAGTGACGGAAAGGGCAAAACGATTGCGGCATTGTTTATCAAAGACCGTTTGGAATTCCCTGAGTATCCAAAACTTACTGATCACATGATAGGCTTCCAACTCTACTATTCTACGCACAAATCCCCTGCGTCGGTTCCGACCGACCTCCTCCATTCCGAAGGACAGGACTATATCATGATCACGCTCAAAGGAATTGAATTCAAGGTAGGATTACTCAGTTTTTTCCAGGTACACTTGCCGGTATTCGAGAAAGCGCTCGATGATATCTATGCGCACATCCCGAAAAAATCATCTCTTCTCGACCTCTATTCCGGTGTCGGATCGATTGGACTCCCTATCGCGTCGGCCGCAACGCACGTAACCCTGGTAGACAATAATACCGAGGCAATCCAATATGCGACCGAGAATATAGAATTGAACCATATAAAAAATGCGGAAGCAATCTGCAAACCGACCGAAGATGTCGTGGAACTCATCACGAGTGATGCGACCATTATTCTCGATCCGCCGCGTGCAGGACTTCATCATCGCGTCGTCGAGCGAATACTCGAAACCAGACCACAGACAATTATCTATCTCTCGTGCGACCTTTCGACTCAGGCACGGGATATCGCACTCCTCCATCCCGCATACCAAATTACCTTTTCCCGACTCTACAACTTCTTTCCGCGGACACCGCATATTGAGGGATTGTGTGTGTTGAATCTTGTATAAAATCGTGCAAAACAAAAACCAGGCTGATGAAGCTTGGTTTTTTGCATAGTACCATTGTACAAAAGGCAATTTTACACCTATACTACCCCAATAACATACTAGAATCACATATATGATCCTCTCGATTTTTCTCGTACTCATCGGACTCGCGGTTCTCATTGTCGGCGGCGAATCGCTGGTACGGGGGGCCTCGTCTATTGCAAAACGTCTCAAGGTGGCTCCTATTGTCATTGGTCTCACCATTGTCGCATTTGGCACATCTGCACCAGAATTGGCGGTAAATTTGTTCTCAGCGTTCAAAGGATCTACTGATATCGCAGTCGGGAACGTAGTGGGTAGCAATATCGCAAACATTCTCCTTATTCTAGGAATTTCCGCCCTCATCCGGTCGCTCAAGGTACAAAAAAATACCACTTGGAAAGAAATCCCACTTGCACTGCTCGGGATTGTACTCGTCTATATATTTGGAAATGATGTATTTTTTGATGGTGGATCCACCAATATTCTCACTCGCACCGACGGATTTGCGCTCATGGCATTATTTCTTATTTTCATGTATTACACCTTTGGCATCACCAAAGTTACCGAAAACACCGGCGCTGATGAAGTAAAAATGTATACATGGATACACTCAATTCTCCTCACTATTGGCGGACTTATTGGCCTGGTCTTTGGAGGAAAATTATTAGTAGACAATGCTATTGTACTAGCCGAGCTTGCGGGCATGTCTGAAGCACTGATTGGCCTCACCATCGTTGCAGTCGGCACCTCACTTCCTGAGCTTGTGACTTCGATTATTGCGGTAAAGCACGGACACGATGACCTTGCGATTGGAAATATCGTCGGATCAAATATTTTCAATGTTTTCTGGATTCTCGGCCTTACCTCAACCATCCTCCCTCTTCCGATCAGTAATGCAGTGCAGATCGATATTCTAGTAAACATAGGCGCGTCACTCCTTCTATTCTTCTTTATGTTTGTACATACCAAGCACCGTCTCAATCGCTGGCAGGGAGCTATGTTCGTACTTCTGTATGTTGGGTATGTGGGATATTTGGTGATGAGAGGGTAATAAAAAATTAGATAAACAAAAAACCAGGCTGATGAAGCTTGGTTTTTTGTAGACTAGTTCTTTTGCTAAGAACCAGTCTCCCTCCTCAATGTATAAAATAACACCCTAGATATAATTTGTCAAATTTTATAAACAAATATATTTGCTTATTTTAGCTTAAAATATATATTTTGTGTCCGTTTTTTGACACAAAATATATATTTGGCTAAAATAAAATTAAATTCAGATAAGTAATTATAATTAATTTTCCTTCTTCTGTGAAAAGACATATTCATTCTATATTAAAAGATTTGGGACTAACCGAAACAGAAGCAGGTGTTTATGAAGCACTGCTTGATTTAGGTCCTTCAGTCGTATCTTCGATTGCGTCTGCTGCAAAAATAAACCGAACTACGTGCTATAGTATTCTTGATTCGCTCAGTCAAAAAAAAATGGTTCGGAAGTCAAAATTTCGTGGCAAACTTTCGTATAGTATTGATGACCCAACACGAATTATTATCAATCTTGAAGAGGAAAAAAAACAACTTGAAGCAACACTACAGAAAGCAAAGGTATTTGAATCAGAACTAACACGGCTTTACGTTCAAAAATATACTAAACCTGTTATTAAATACGTAGAGGGTTTTGAAGGAATCAAAGAATTATACGAAGATAGTTTGAGATGTTTTGACAAGATACAAGGGATTCGAGCTTACTCTTCTCCACGTGATCTTTTTCGTGAAGATCTAAGTGAGTATTCGGACTGGTACTTTTCTGAACGCACTCGACGAAATATTCCTATACGAACCATAGTCCCTGATAATGATCACGGTAAAGAATTAAAAAGGGTTTCACAAAAATTTATGAGAACGGTCAGACTTTTGCCTCAAAAAAAATTTGATTTTTCTCCTGAAATTTATCTTTATGATAACAAATTTTCTGTAATGTCCTTCAAAGAAAAATTTGGTTTTTTGCTTGAAAGCAAAGAAATCGTTGACGCACTGAAAACCGCTTGGGATTTAGGCTGGGAAAAAGCTCGAGAATATGACGCAGACATACAACTATAAAACAGCCCCTCCCCGAGCTGTTTTATAGTTACATTATACCCTATTTTCAATCTCTTTCCTAATCTTCTCCACAAACCCTTGCTTCGTCATGGTGACTTGTTCTTCAATTCCTCTCACCCGCACCATGAGATCTCCGCCTTCCAGCTCCTTGTCCCCGATCACGAGTGCATAGGGAACTTTGCTCTGAGATGTTTTTCTGATTTTCTTGCCGACTGTTTCGTCGGCTTTGTCGATCGAGACTCGAATCCCCGCTTTCCTGAATTCGACCGCGAGCGCTTCGGCGCCTTCAAGATGTTTCTCTGATACGGGGACAATTGCTACTTGCACTGGCGAGAGCCACACCGGAAATTCACCAGCAAAATGTTCGATCAGGAATCCGATAAAACGCTCGTGAGTGCCAAGCGGTGCCCGGTGAATAATCGCAGGAGTCTTCCTCGAGCCATCCTTGTCGATATATTCGAGCCCGAACTTCTTTCCCATGTAGAGATCGAGCTGATTGGTCGATGCGGTGAATGCGCGGCCGATCGATGAGTAGATCTGGAAGTCCATTTTCGGGCCATAGAATGCAGCGCCTTCGTGGACGATCTTATACGGTACTCCGGACTTTTCCATTGCCGCGACGGTCATTTCTTCCGCTTCTTTCCAGTCAGCCTCATCGCCATGATATTTATCACTCTTATTCGGATCACGAAGGGCAAGCTCCATTTCATAATTCGTAATACCGAGTGTCTTGTAGTAATACTCGTGCAGCTTGATCACCTGTACAAATTCTTCGACTGCATGTTCTTTTGACACATAAATATGTGCGTCATTCATCTGCATTCCCCGTACGCGCATGAGACCAAATAGTGAACCGGAATCTTCGTAGCGATGGCACCAGCCATACTCAGCAAACCGCACCGGCAAATCCCGGTAACTCTTGGGTCGTGCCGCAAAGGTCTTGTGGTGGAACGGGCAATTCATCGGCTTGATATAGTAGTTCTCGTCTTCAATCACGATCGGCGCGTACATGCTGTCTTTGTAGAGCGGTAAATGTCCCGAGGTATAGAACAGATTTTCCTTGGTAATAATCGGGGTCGTGATACGCTGGTATCCCCATGCTTCCTCGGTTTCCTTTGCCCACTTCTCAAGTTCTTCCTTGATAACATTACCATTCGGGAGCCAGATCGGGAGGCCTTTGCCGATAGACTCATCGAAATAAAAGAGGTCCAGTTTTTCACCAAGCAGACGGTGATCACGCTTTGCTGCTTCCTCGCGCCGTTTCAGGTAGTCGACTAATTCTTCCTTGGTCGGAAATGCGGTTCCGTAAATACGGGTGAGCATGGTATTCTTTTCATTTCCTCTCCAATACGCTCCTGCGATTGATAGCAGCTTGAAATTACGAAGCTCCTTTGAAGGGTTCTCACTGTGTCCACCGCGGCAGAGGTCGGTAAATTTTCCTGCAGTGTAGAAAGTCAGAGTGGCACCTTCACCTGAAAATTCTTCAATCAATTCTCTTTTGTATTGGTTATCCTTGAAAAACTCTTTTGCTTCTTCAGCACGTACTTCCCGATGTTCAAATTCTTTCCAATGTTTCACGATTTCTCCCATTTTTTTCTCGATTTTTTTCAAATCCTCTTCTCCGATTTTTTCAGTCCCGAAATCAAAATCATAATAGAACCCGTCTTCGATCGCAGGACCGATCGTACGCTTCGCATTCGGGTATAATTCTTCGACCGCGGCAGCAAGAAGGTGTGCGGCAGAATGGCGGAGGTGCTCGAGAGATTCGTTGTGCATATGCATTAGTTATTGATCAAATATACAATATACATGGATAAAGATACAAGATATCGATTATAGAAACTTATATAGTATTCCATGTATTTTGTATGTTATTTAAATAAAAAACCCGAGCACTGAGATATTACTCTCTTTAGTGCCGGGGTTCTGGTTTCTAGCCAAAACGGTTCCACCCGTTCTTTTTCTTATGCAAATTTGTATAAAGCTCCGAGAATGGTACCATGCCTGGTCGGATGACCGGGGCTGGGCTGGTTCTCGTACCAACGCTTTAGATACACAGACTATACTTCGTTTCAGCCTCCTCCGTCAAGCCTACTGCACTTCCCTGACAATGATCTCCACATTATTCGCTACATGCGGCACACTGCGATTCCAGAGCGGTTTAAAGGACATTTCCACCCCTTCCACATGCTTCAAGGACATCACATAACGCTTCACTTCATCTTCTGATTTCCCGAAGAATGAACTCTTATCCAATTCCCTACTGTTTTCATCGATATTTACCAATCCCCGATGGGAAATCGTAAGCTGTATTTCCCCTGTCTCAAGATCATACCCTTCAAGCGAGATGCTCGGATTCGGCTCAACCGAAGAAAGAATCTCACTATTATCGACTACTCGCTTCGTGAGCATGTCTTCTGCGAATGATTTTGCCGCGACCTCATCATACCAGATTCCCGCGATGGTTGCCCGCCCTTTCACCGTGAACGCATCCACTTCCTTGCCGATATCGGCAATATCATCAAACGTATACTGTACGATATCGAATATTCCGACCATACCTTCCCCCGCAAATCCTTCGAGTGCTGTCGTGGCTCTTGCTTTCATCTCTTCAAGAGCAGTTTTTTCTGCCCTTTCCACATCGTCAGCATCAACCACTCCGATTGTCCGGACTCCACCTGACATTTCCTGACTACTCTTTGCATAAATCACTTTCTGCTTATCTTCAGAGAGCCCGGGAATCGTAAATGTTGTGGTCGCAATATTCCCTGATGCGCCTGCCACATCTGCGTATACTGCCGCAGGTATCGATCCCTGTGCCGGGACGGTTACCGCATCTTTCAGACGAAATAGAATGCCTTCCTTTGACAAGAGACGTGTGGTTGCAATCAGGGGCTGCGCTGCATTCGTATCATTGACCAAGGTCACCTGACCGACTGCAATCGCGTCTTCGGTTCTACTTCCCTCAGGGGAGAATATCTTTTCGTATTCAATCACAGTGGTCGTTACCACTCCCGGCACGAGCGCAGATGGATCACCTGAATGTATTTCGACCGTATCAGTCACCTCGAGCGGTTCTGATTTGGTAATAATCGTGATTGATGCCCGTTTTGAGGACATAAAAATGATCGTCCCGACCAGAGCAAGAGTGATAAACAAAAATGTCAGTGCGATAAATTTGTAAAACCGGACCGGCTGTTCGGAAGGAAGTGGTGCAGAATCAAGAGGCATAGGAAAAATTCAAAACTAAAACTCAAAGTTCAAAACTGAAGTGTATTTCTTACGCAGTTTTGAGATTATAACAAAAAGTATACCACACTTTCGTACACTTACTCAATTACCCGAAACACTTCATCAAGTGTCGTCACTCCTTTGGCCGCTTTGAGGACACCGTCCTCGACCATCGTCCGCATGCCATGTTCACGGGCCGTATGTTCGATATCGAATTCACCTACTTTTCCTTCAATAATCGCCTTTTTGACTTCTTCTTTGACTACAAATAATTCACAAATGATAATACGTCCTTTGTATCCGATACCGTTGCAGGCACTACAACCGTTTTTTGAGCTTACATAAAATTCCTGATCTCCTCCTGCAATTTTTTCCTTATCACGTTCATTCATGCGGTCGATAATACCTTTCACGCGCATCTGAATCGTTGCCTCAAGTTCTCCCAGGCTTATTTTTTTTCGACACGATGGGCATACTCGACGCACCAATCGCTGACCCATGACGCAATTCAGGGCTGGAGCCAGGAGATATGGTGCCGCTCCCATGGAAAGAAAACGCGAAATTGATCCGGCGGCCGAATTGGTATGGAGAGTCGAGAGCATGAGGTGTCCGGTCAGTGCTGCCTGTACGGCGATCTCGGCTGTCTCCTCGTCTCGAATTTCTCCGACCATCACGATATCCGGATCCTGACGGAGAATCGAGCGAAGTCCGGTCGCAAACGTATATCCCTTACTATGGTCGATCTGGCTTTGATTTACCCCTTCCAACCGATACTCCACCGGGTCTTCGAGTGTGATGATTTTCACACCCGGCTGATTCAAAATCTGAAGTATGGCGTATAGCGTCGTCGATTTACCTGATCCAGTGGGACCGGTCGTGATAATCATACCTGTCGGACGTGCAATCTGTTCTTGCACGATTTGAAGCGCATCTTCGGTAAATCCAAGTTCTTCGAGAGTGATTCCCTTTTTGCCCTGCACCAAAAGACGCATCACAATACTTTCTCCAAATACGGTCGGGATCGTCGACACACGGACATCGATGTCTCCATCCGGACTCTTGATCGTGAATCGTCCATCCTGTGGTTTGGTAGTAATATTGATCTTGAGTGCCGCAAGCAATTTGATACGGGAGAGCAATTTGTGATACGCATCTTTCCCGATATGTGCAACATCATGCAAAATACCGTCCAAGCGGTACCTAACCACGATATCTTCCTGTTCCGCTTCCACATGCACGTCTGAGGCATCGACTTTGAGCGCTGCACCCAAGGCAACAGTAAGCATATCGGTCGTAGTCGCGGATTTGAGCAATTCAGCGACTGATGCAAAATCATTGACTGATGCCTGGACACGTGACAACGCATCAACCGTTATCTCCACATCTTTTGTGATCGGCTTCACAGTTGGTAATTTGTTATAGAGGTCAAGGACATGTGCAAGACTGACTTCGGAGATGACATACAGCGCCCCGTGTGCATGCTTCTTCATTTCAATATCTTTGAGTATTTCTTCCGCACGTGCAGTCGTAGGATCGAGCGCCCCTATCCGAATTTCATCACCGGTCGCAAAAAAGCACACCACCCCCTCGGCTTCGGCATCTTCACGAGTGATCTGTCGAAGTGCTTCATGCGTGATCGGAAATTTGGTCAGGTCGATATGTGGTATCCCAATTGATGCAGCAAAACGAGCGGCTTCTATTTCACGCTCTTTTTTCTTGATTTCACTCATTTTCTTCGACAGTGCTTTTTTCTCTGACGTCATCTGGCTGTCGGATGAATCGACAGGGGTAGATGTATCAGTGCCCGCATGCATCAAGTCATCAATTGTCGGAAAATCGGACATACAAATTATGATCGTTTGAGTCCTCCAAAAAATGCGTGTACCCTGCTCCGGAAACCCCATCGGTGCATAATCGCAAACAGATAGGTCCATGCGGTCGTCACAAAGACCGTAAATATTGACCCCACGATTGCAGCGTACGCAAGCATGAGCACAATTGCAATTGAGGTCCCCATCTGTGCGAGCTCAAGGTTACCAATTAAGGTTCCGTATGCATTCAACGCCAGACTCGGTGCAATGAATACATACATACCCACGAGAAGTGCCGCAACTACGAGTGCATTACATACAATCAATACTAAACCTACTTCAAATGAAACTACCCAGTGTTTCCAGAGCAAATTCCATGCATGCCGGAGCGCACCAAACAGATCTTTTTCCTCTACTACCAAATACCCGACCATGTAGAACGTCAACATGGATGCAACCATTCCCACAAAAACTGAAACAATGAATATAACCAGGAATATCACAATACTTAAGGTTGTCCCGTAGATCGACGCAGCAAGAGCTGCAGCAGCAACACCGAGCGAGAGTGCAAACAGAATACTTTTTTTCACAATATTCAAGACTACGATCGAAGACACATGACGCGCTCCCGCATGCCATGATTCTTCAAACTTCTCCATAGATTTGAGCCCATGCTTCATGGACAATGCCGCGGCATGCACGATACCCCCCTGCGAAATTGCCGCAATCACAAGCAATGTCGCTCCCAAACCGAAGAGGATAACCAGGAGTAACGCAAGTGCTCCCCAGGATTCAAAAGAATAATTGAGCACTGTTCCCACCTCATGCAAGGTGCTTGGAGAAAACACATAGCGTATCTGCTCGGTTATTCCAAGTAGTGATTCTTCAGACGCACCCTTAAAAATACCTGACACTACATCAAAAATTCCCAATTGTCCGAGCAAGAGCGCGAATAATCCCAATATCCATAATGCCTTATGGTTCCAGGTTAATTTCCAACTGGCACGAAACACTTCGCGAAGCGTAGGTTCTTGCATACAAAAAAATTAATGAAGATGGTTTGGCGAAAGTATAGCATACTTTAGTCTAAAATCATAAAGAATGTACATTACCGCTCCTCTATATTTTGATCACAAAACAAAAACCCCCGGCATTCCGGGGGATTGTATTTTCTCTGACTTCCCAATGTTATGACTTTACAGACTTTCCCACTATGTTCACAAATTCTTCCTGTTCAACAGTTTCCTTCTCAAGCAATACTTTCACGAGCTTGTCCATTTCTGGACGACGCTCGGTAATGACGCTTTCCGCACGCTTTCGAGCTTCTTCAAGGAATCCATTGATTTCAGCGTCAATCAATTCTGCTGTTTTTTCACTATAGTTCTTCTTGTCATGAATTTCTTGCGCCAAGAAAATGAGTTCTTCATTTTCCCCATACTGTCGGGGACCCAGTTTGTCGCTCATACCATAGCGGATGACCATGGACTTGGCAAGCTGAGTGGCTTTCTTGAGGTCGCTTGAGGGACCAGTCGACAACTGGTCATGTCCGTAAATCATACGCTCGGTAACGTACCCCCCCAGAATCATAGCAAGCTCATCTTTGAATCGCGCGAGAGTGCGGTAGCGCACATCATTCTCCGGCATGCTGAGCGTATATCCGCCCGCCATACCACGGCCGATAATCGACACTTTTCGCACCGTGTCGCAGTTTGGCAAGAAGTGCCCCACGATTGCATGTCCCGCTTCGTGATATGCCGTCATTTCCCGATCTTTCTGACTCATCAATCGTGATCTTTTCTCCGGACCGAGAATTACCTTCTCGATACTTTCCAATACATCGTGCTCATCTACGACGGTTTTCCCGCGACGCACCGCAAGGATTGCCGCTTCATTCAACAAGTTTTCAAGGTCAGCACCTGAGAATCCTGGTGTGCGTTCCGCAAGTTTTTTCAATGAGACATTCTCGGCAAGTTTTTTATTTTTCGCATGTACCTTCAAAATTTCTTCTCGATCGGAAATATCCGGCAAATCGATAACTACCCGACGATCGAAACGACCCGGACGGAGAAGCGCCGGATCAAGTACATCCGGACGATTGGTAGCCGCCATGACGATCACTCCCAAATTCGGTTCAAATCCGTCCATTTCAACGAGGATTTGATTGAGCGTCTGTTCGCGTTCATCATGACTTCCGCCAAGTCCTGCGCCGCGTTTGCGGCCGACCGCGTCGATTTCATCGATGAATACGATCGCTGGAGCTGCTTTTTTTGCTTTATTAAAGAGATCACGGACACGAGACGCACCGACTCCGACAAACATCTCCACGAATTCTGAACCTGAGATATGGAAAAATGGCACTCCGGCCTCGCCTGCGACCGCTTTTGCAAGAAGTGTTTTACCGGTTCCGGGAGATCCCATGAGAAGCACACCGCGCGGAATTTTCGCTCCCATGTCGGTAAATTTCTTCGGGTCTTTCAGAAAATCCACCACTTCCAATAATTCTTCCTTTGCCTCTTTGGCACCGGCTACATCTGCAAATGTCTTTCTCGTATGTTCGTCAGGCTTTGCCTCTTTGGCACGGCTCTCGCCAAATCCCATGGCGCGATTATTTGCCCCCTGTACCTGACGTGTAAAGAAATAGATAAGCACCACAAATAATACGAGCGGGATGATCCACGGCGCAATAATACTGACCCAAAATCTCCAACCGGATTCCTCCTTGATTTCAACTGAAATCGTGTTCAATTCATCCGCAGTCACTCCGTATGACGTCATGAGTTCTCCAAATGAGGTCCCGACTTCCCGTTTTACTTCAAGCGGTGTCGCATTTTCATCTTTTAAGGTTACCCACAACGTATCACCACGAACCTCCACTGTCTTGACAGTGTCTGCCTTGATCTCACTAACCAAGCGGGAAATGCTTGCGTTTTCCGGCTTCACACTCCCAAAATTCACCGTTGATACTACTGAGGCGATCACAAAAAGAACCACGCAGACAATAAAAAAATTCTTGAATAATTGCTTCATAATCAGAGCTAACATTTTATAAGTACAATAGAGGGAGTATAAGGAGAAATGGCATGTTTGTCAATGATAGAAAAACCTGCACATTTCTGTGCAGGTTTTATCGTGATTACGCTGTTTTTTCCTCAGTCTTCACTTCTTCTTTTTTCTCTTCAGTCTTTACCTCTCGCTTCTTTACTCCTTCAAGCCGGAGCCCGAGACGGTGTTCAGCTGGTTCAATCGAGATGATTTCGAAGTTATAGGACTTACCGATTTCAAACTTTGAGATCAAGGTCTTCGGATCAGCTACGCGCTTTTCTGAGAGATCCGAGATATGTGCGAGACCGTGGATCTCCTGGTCGAGCTTCACCATGAGACCGAATGACTCCACTTTGTGGACCTCACCCGACACCACCTGACCTACTTTGTACTTGTCTTTGACTGATTTCCATGGGTCGTCGACCAGACGCTTGAGTGAGAGATAAATCTTTGATTTATTAAGATCAATGATTTGTGCATTCACTTTGTCTCCGACTTTGAGAACATCTTTCGGATGATCAATACGCTGCCAGACGATTTCTGAAATGTGCACCAAGCCTTCAAGACCCTCGCCGAATTTGACGAATGCTCCGAATGGGGTAAGTGCGGACACCTCACCCTCGATTTTGTCTCCAACTTTGTATGAATCAAGAATATTCTTCTGCTCTTCTTCCCATACTTCTTTTTCCGAGAAGATGAGTTTCTCATCGTCTTGATTTGCGTCAAGCACCTTTACTTTTACTGTATTACCTACAAATTTTTTCAGGTGTTCAAGGATTCGATTCTTATCTCCGCCCTGTACACGAGGATAATTATCAGGGTTAAGCTGGGACACGGGCATGAATCCGGTAAGCGCATCTGCCTGGAGCATGAGACCACCTTTGTTTGCCTGGATAATCTTTGCCTTGATAATCGTACCTTCTTTTACATATTTGACCATGCGTTCCCACACGAGACGGTTACCGGCTACTCGGAACGAGAGTTCCATTTCCCCGTTTTCATTCTCGTCTTCGACGACGGTCGCTTCCACTTCGTCACCCACTTTGATATGCGCGAATTCTTTTGATTCACTAAATAATTCATCCCCACGAACAACACCGATGATAATACCATTGATGTCTACGCGGACTTCGCCACGATCGATCGAGATGACACGTCCTTTGACCAAATCTCCCACTTGAGGAATCTGGGCAAAATAATCCTTTAACAATTCCTCAAAATTTTGAGTAGTTGCTTTTGTTGCCATAGTTTCTATAGCTTAACCTGCTTCAGAGCAAGTCTCGGCCAGGCCGAGTTAAATAAAGTAGGCTGAGTGTAGCATAGAGTTTTGAATTTGTAAAGGCTTGAAACGCTCAAAAGACCTGAGATACCTGAAAGGTTTGGCCTATTCTGGCTTTTTAGGCATTTTAAGCCTTTCCGACCTTTTCCACCCCCTTGCTTTCCCACCCCACATCTTCTATACTATCCTCATATTTATCATGCTTAAACTCCTTGTAATGTATGCATATCTCATGGCTTGGTGGAACCGCGATCAAACTACAGACCAAACACCTTGAT
>CAZNAO010000013.1:0-22685 GCA_964571295.1 uncultured Gammaproteobacteria bacterium
TCCTGAAGTGCAGTCGAAGACACAACCCCGCCTACAATTTTAGGTGCCGTTGGATTTGAAACATCAACGATACGGACTGCATCATCCGCTGTCACAAATGCCGTCTTTCCTGTAACTTGTATTGAGTATGCGCCAGAAAGCAATGAAGAAGTTACCACACCCACTATCGTAGGTGACGCAGGATTTGAAATATCGATGGTGCGAACAAAATAATTATTAGCCAATGCCCCTCCGGCAACATACGCATATTTACCGGACACATAGACCGACCGGACCGTCTGGAGAGACGATGATACAATACTACTGACCAAGACAGGATTAGTCGGATTTGAAATATCAACAACACTGAAAGAAATATTGTCACCATTCACCACATATGCATAGTTACCGGAGACATATATCGAATCTGGGTCACCTAATGCAGTGGTAGATACTACGCTTCCGACAATTTTAGGAGCCAATGGATTTGAAATATCTATCGTAGTAAATGTATTCCATGATCCTACATACGCATATTGTCCAGAAATGTACAAAGGCAGGGCGCCATCAAGAAGAGACGATGTGACACTACCGACAATTACCGGATTCCTCGGGTTTGAAACATCTACCACCCCCAGACCCTGACTCTCACCCGCAGTCACGTATGCATAGTCACCAGAAACCGCCACAGAGAAAGCTGCACCCAATATTGCAGATGATGTCACCCTACCAAGCAACGATGGTCGACTTGGTTCTGTTATGTCGACAATTTGCAATGAATCGCCCAATACGTTTGCCACATATGCGTATTTACCGGAGACATAGACTGAAATAGCGCCATCAAGTGCAGTGGATGATACCACGCCTCCGACTATGGTCGGATTTATTTTCTGACTAATATCGAGTGCTGCTCCTGAAATCTGTCCATCGGTCTTGAACCCTCCATTTCCCACATTGAGCGCGTTTGCAACGTAGGCGTTATTTCCGATCCTAATATTGTCGGTCACATTGACATTACTCGACTGTAGTGCACCAATATGCGCCGCTGGCGCGTCGATGCCGCCGAGGTCGATGACAAAGAGAGATTCATTGCTATAGTCTACTGTATATGCATACTTACCGGAAACATCCAGCGAGTATCCACCCCCAATTGAGACTTCACCAACAATAACCGGAACAACTGGATTAGTGATGTCAATGGTAACAAGAGAGCCGTTACTCGAACCCACCACATATGCATACTTACCCATAACCTGAACTCGTACCGCACCACCCAGCGACGTGGAAGAAACACTACCGACGATGGTAGGTGAGACTGGATTCGAGATATCGATTATACTGAGAGAGCCTCCTGTTTCATTAGTCACATATGCGTACTTACCCGAAACGTAAACCGAGCTTGGACCGTTAACATACGTAGAGGTAATACTACTGACGATTGTAGGATTAATTGGGTTCGCAATATCAATGATATTAAAAGTATTACTATCATAGCTTGGCACATACGCGTACCTACCCACGACATATACTGAATATGCACCATCAAGCACAGTCGTTGATACAACCGTACCAGCAATTACTGGGTACACTGGATTTGAGATATCGATTATACTGAGAGAGCCTTGGTCATAGCCCGTGACATATGCGTACGCGCCCGCAACGTGGACTTCGCTCGGAAAACTAAGATTTGCATTATCTTTTACTCCTCCGACGATGGTGGGGGCTGCTGGATTTGAAATATCAATTACCCGAAGAGAATTATCAATACTATTTGCCACATATGCATAGTTACCTGAGACATGGACTGAACGAGCACCGTTAAGGGCGGTAGAGGAGGCAACACCACCGACGATGGTGGGTGCAGTTGGGTTAGAGATGTCGACAATGCGGAGGGAGTCATTAAATACATTTGCCACATATGCATAGTTACCTGAGACATGGACTGAGTACGCACCACTAAACGCTGTCGTAGATACAAGACTACCGACGATCTGTGCATTTTTTAAGGGTGTTTGTGACAAAGCCCCACCAATCATAAGTCCACCTACAATCTGAGAAGTACTGGTCCCTGAAATTGACAAAACCCCATCCGTCTTGATACCACCTGCTCCGACATTAAGCGCGTTTGCAACGTAGGCGTTATTTCCGATCCTAATATTGTCGGTCACATTGACATTACTCGACTGTAGTGCACCAATATGCGCCGCTGGCGCGTCGATGCCGCCAAGATCAATCACATGAAAATCATCGCCGTTCCCATCAGTTCCTACATATGCATACTTACCTGATACAAACACAGCACCAGCACTGTACACACCCTCGTTTAGTTCAATACTTCCGATCAAAATTGGGTTAGTGGGAGTAGAAATATCTACCAGGTGAAACATTCCTTCAGTGGAATACTGGGAACCGATGTATGCATACTTACCTGACACAAACACACTTGAAGCACTATTAGTAATCTCAACACCACCGACCTTAACCGGATTGGTGGAACTGGAAATATCTACAACCAAAAACTCATTTTCTGAACCATGTGACCCAGCACCAACATACGCATAATTACCCGAAACATGCACATCGAATGCACCACCTGCAATACTCAAACTACCCGTAATTACCGGATTTGATGGATCTGAAATATCAATCATATGAAAATCGTCACCGGTACCAAATGTAGTCACATAAGCATATGTACCCTGTACATACACTCTCATTGCAAATGAAGGTAGAGCAACACTTCCTACCTCAATCGGAGAAATCGGATTGCTCACATCAATCACATTAAAGCTATTACTGTCCGCAGCAAATATATAGTTACCGGATGCAAACACAGTTGGTAAATCACCCGCATAATTGAGCGTACTCACTTCAGTGGGATTTGCAGGATTGGAAATGTCTACGACATGGAATCCTTCGTCTGACCATGCTCCAACATACGCATATTTGCCCGCGACATGGATACTCTGCACATCTGAGATACTCCCCATACTGCCTACTTTGCGTGGATTCCGCGGATCAGTAATGTCAAATACATGAAAATTAGAGGTATCTCCATATCCTCCGACATACGCGTACTTACCGGACACATACACCGCACTTGCCGATTCAGTACTCGTACTTGCAACTTCGATCGGACGAATCAGCGGTGTTTGAGTGAGTCCACCTCCGAGCGCAAGTGCGCCATCGGTTTTGATTCCACCCGCTCCCACATTAAGCGCGTTTGCAACGTAGGCGTTATTTCCGATCGTAATATTGTCGGTCACATTGACATTACTCGACTGTAGTGCGCCGATATGTGCAGCCGGAGCATCAATACCGCCAAGGTCGATGATATTAAGTGCATTATTGTAGTTACTACCTACATACGCATACTTACCAGACACATCCAACGCATATGGAACCAACATATTATCTTCATCCTGTATTCCTCCTACTATGCGGGGATTGGTAGAACTAGAAATGTCAATGATACGAAGTGAGTCATCAAGACTTGCGACCACATAGGCATATTCCCCCGCGACTTTTACCGTCCACGCTCCATTCAAAAGAGAAGCATCTTGCACAGCTCCAACAATTTGAGGTGAAGCAGGATTTGAGATGTCTACAACTGTAAGAGAGTCTCCACTGTAACTAGCTACATATGCATACTTACCAGATACATCTACAGAACGAACCCAATCCAACAGTGTGGAAGATGCAACACCCCCAACGATAGTCGGAGCAGTGGGATCTGAAATATCAATAATTCGAAGTGAATCATTGTTTTCTGTACCTACATACGCATAGTTACCTGACACATGGACTGCATTTGCACCACCGAGCGCTGTACTGGACACCACACCTCCCACCACAAACGGATTCAACGGATTTGAGATATCCACGATACGCAAAGCACTGGTATTGTAGCTCGTGATATACGCATACTTTCCGGAGATGTATACTTCTCGCGCAGAATCAAACAGAGACGAAGAGAACGTATTTACCAACAACGGATTTGAGGGATTTGAGATATCAATGATAACCAATGAATCACTCATAAAATTGACTCCATACGCATAGTTACCTGCCACATGCACAGACTCAACCCCCAAAACATCCGGATCATTAAGTATGCCTACAATAGCCGGGAATGCGGGATTTGAGATATCGACAACACTAAAATAATCATCACTATTATTACTAACGTACGCATAGTTACCTGCCACCGCAACATGGGCTGCACCACCCAACGCTGTCGTAGACACCACTCGACCCGCAATCACCGGATTCATACTCATGCTCACGTCAAGTCCGCCACTGGAGAGAAGACCATCGGTCCGGATCCCTCCACTCCCCACATTGAGCGCGTTTGCAACATACGCATTATTTCCGATCGTAATATTTTCGGTAACTGAAATATTACTTGACTGGAGTGCTCCGATGTTGGCACTGGGTGCGTCGATGCCGCCGAGGTCGATGATCACAAGAGAATTATTATTATAACTCGTCACATACGCGTATTTACCGGAGACAGCGACTGAGCTCGGAGAATCAAGGGCAGTAGACGAAACCACACTCCCTACAATTGTTGGAGTTACCGGATTTGAGATATCAGTTACCACAAAGGAATCTGCGGTACTACCCCCCACAAGATACGCATACTTACCTGCGACTTTGACTCCGTTGGCAAGATCGAGAAGAGTGGAAGAGACAAACCCAGTGATTGTCGGTGCAGTAGAGCTGGAAATATCAACAATCGTGAGAGAATCGGCACCTTGTGTTGCAACGTATGCATACTTCCCCGACACTGCAACCGAATCAGCCCGATCCAGAAGAGTGGAAGAAACAAATCCAGTGATTATAGGTATAGTAGGATTGGAGATATCAATGATCGTGAGAGAGTCGGCGGTCTCACCTGCCACATATGCGTATTTACCTGCAATCACGATTTCTTGAGTAAAATCAAGAAGAGTCGAAGAAACAAATCCCGTGATTGTGGGTGTAGTAGGGTTTGAGATATCAATGATAGTTAGAGAATCACCATTGACACTTGCCACATATGCGTATTTACCTGCAATTGCATTTGAAAACGCACCATTCAACTGTGTTGGAGATACGATACTTCCCACAATGATTGGACCTGTAGGATTTGAAATATCGATTACCACAAAAGAGTTCGCATCCGCACCTGTCACATAGGCATACATGCCTATAACAGAAACTGAATAAGATCCATCAAGAAGAGTCGAAGAAACAAATCCCGTGATTGTGGGTGTAGTGGGGTTTGAGATATCAATGATAGTTAGAGAATCACTCGCGTAGCTTGTCACATACGCATATTTTCCCGCAATAAAGACTGCGTTTGCACCACTGAGTGCTGTCGTAGATACCACTCGACCCGCAATCACCGGATTCATACTCACGCTTACGTCAAGCGCTCCAATAGAGAGAAGACCATCGGTCCGGATCCCTCCACTCCCCACATTGAGTGCGTTTGAAACATAGGCATTATTACCAATGATTATATTCTCTGTCACAGAAATATTACTCGATTGTAGAGCACCAATGTGCGCACTTGGCGCGTCGATACCACCGATATCAATAACACTCATCGTTGATCCAGCAATACTCAAAACATACGCATATTTACCTACTATTTTTATCTGTCGGGCACCATTTAGATAGGTACCATCGGTCAATGTTGCCACAACAGCCATCGACGAAGGATTGGAAATATCAACGACTCGTATTCTATCATTAGAAGAGTCAGCAATATACGCATACCTACCAGAAACCTCAATAGAATTAACTGATCCCGTACTTAGTGACCCAGCCTGAACTGGTTGTGTAGAGCTTGCGATATTTACTACAGTAACCCTGCCACCATCGCTACCCACATACGCATACTTTCCTGACACATACACCGACTGTGCAAAAATTAAATTACCCGGATCAGTAATTCTTCCGGTAAAAGTTGGTGATGTAGGGTTTGAAATATCAATAATAACCAGACTATAATCATCACGGTTCGCGACATATGCATATTTACCCGAGACATATACATCCCATACGCCATTTAGATAGGTACCGTCACTTATACTCCCCACAATCGTCGGATTAGTGGGATTTGAGATATCAACCACCTCAAAACTATCACTCGTACTCCCGGTAATATAGGCATACTTACCGAGTACAGCCAAACCGATTACCCCATTCATCCCTGTGGCAGATTCTACTTCTCCCACGATTACCGGATTACCAACATCTGAAATATCTATTATTTTAAGATAATTCTCAACACCACTTACAACGTAAGCGTACTTACCTGCTATCTTTACCTTACTTGGACTATTTAATGAAAGAGTTTTCATACCCCCCACCACGGTGGGCGTTGTAGGACTTGAAATATCAATAATCTGAAAACTATTAGCTGAATTAGCCACAGTGTAGGCGTATTTACCCACTACATCAATACTTCCATCCCCACCAAAAAATAACGTGGACGAAGTAATACTACCTACCATCACCGGATCTGTACGTACCGTTTGTCTATACATGCCCGTCACATATGCATTGGTAGAGGTCGCATTGGTAGCTTGAAAATTACCAACAAATGCATTAGTACTCGTAATCGACACACCGTTTGCCATATCAAATGATAATCCGTTCGCAAACAAATTGGTCGAGGTTGCAGAGATAAATAAAGCATTCGTTGCACTAAGATCGCCGGCAAATACGTTTGTACTCGTAATCGCCACACCGTTTGCCATATCAAACGACAAAATGCTTGCAAACAAATTGGTCGAGGTTGCAGAACCAAATATCGATGAGGTGGCAAATAAATTAGTGGATGAGACGGCTGACACGAGAAGTCCGCCTGCGATATAGGAAGTGGAGGTTCCAGAGACCGCAAGAACACCATCCGTCTTAATCCCCCCACCTCCCACATTGAGTGCGTTTCCGATATATGCATTATTTCCGATGGTGACGTTGTCAATAACTGAAATATTACTTGACTGGAGTGCTCCGATGTTGGCACTGGGTGCGTCGATGCCACCGATATCAATAATATAAAAACCACCGTTCACTCCATTATTCGCCATATATGCATATTTTCCTGAAATATCCACTGCGCGAGGCGCATCAAGTCTTGCAGAATCTTTTACACCTCCCACCAAAACTGGATTGGTGGAACTCGAAATATCAATGATACGTAAAGAATCATCAACCCCCACACCCACATAGGCATACTTTCCTGAAACACGAACTTCATAAGGCGCATCAAGGTTTGTTGAATCGGTCAACATGCCCACCAGATTCATATTAGTAGAACTAGCAATGTCAATGATATATAACGAATCTGCACTCGTGTCTGGAACATACGCATATCTCCCTCTGACTGAAAAAGACCAGCTTGTTGAGGTTGCTGTAGTCGTAACCGTAATTGAGTCCCTAATCACCGGGTTATTGGGTTCTGTGATATCGATTGCTACCAAGGTTGATCCGCCGCCTGTCGAAGGATTATACGCACTACCGACATACGCATACTTACCTGAGACCACAACACCACGGGCATAGTTTAATACCGAAGATGAAACCACTGAACCCACAATAACCGGATTTTTAGGATTTTCAATCGACACAACCAACAAACTATCGATAGTTGAATTCGTAATATATGCGTAGTTTCCCGAGATGGTGACATGCTGATCGCTTGTTGCGCTGGAAGTGGTGATCTGAAGTGTACTTACGATAGCAGGGTTACCCGGATCGGAAATATCTACTACATGTAAATTATCCTGCGGCGTAGATGCATATGAACTTAGCACATATGCATACTTTCCAGATACAAAAACATCCCTAATATCATTCATATTACCTGATGAGACACCATCATTTGACGAGACAGAGCCTACAATACTCGAATTATATGGGTCTGAGATATCGACTACATTCAAATAGTCATGTGATACTCGTGTGGTTCCTACATACGCATAATTCCCTTGCACGCGCACTACCCACGCACCATTAATCGTAGAGTCTGTAGACGA
This sequence comes from uncultured Gammaproteobacteria bacterium, assembly GCA_964571295.1. GTDB lineage: Bacteria > Patescibacteriota > Patescibacteriia > Magasanikbacterales > UBA922 > UBA922. The sequence continues at coordinate 8,013 of CAZNAO010000013.1, forward strand.
CGCAATCCCACCCACAATACGAGGCTGAAGAAGTGGAGTCTGGGTGAAACTTCCTGCAAGCGACACATTGGTACCAGTCGCATTCAAAAACGTGAGTCCGCCGGCAAAAAGATTGGTTGAACTCACCGTCATCAATGTACTTGAAGTGGCAAACAGATTGGTCGTCGTCACATTCACTGAGCTCACGTTTATCGGATTGAAATTCGTCGCGCCCAGATTGGTGAAGAATGCATTGGTCGAAGTGATCGCCGTACCAGATGCCGTGGTAAATGAAAGACCTTGTAGAGCTGTAGTTCCCAATATGTATAAATTCGTAGAAGTAATGCTACCCGTAAGGATTTGAGCCGGGTTGAAGCTGTCGACCGATAATGCACCAAAATATGCATTGGTCGAAGTGATCGCCGTACCAGATGCCGTGGTAAAGAAGAGTTGTGGGAAAAACGCACGGGTTGACGTAATTCCGGTCAAATTCGAAAGCGAGGTGATATCAGTATTGGCACCTGATGTTGCAGGTGTAGTAACACCACAATTCGGAGCAGTTGGAGCACAATCCGGCTCGAGAGTTTGTCCTGGACTATAGATGGTGGCATACGTTAAAAAAGGCGCTAAGATTACCGCCGTGATACCAACAATCCAAGTACTGATCCTGAAATATTTCTTTTTCAGCTCGGTTGTTGATGAATTGTACAAACGCATGAAAAACTATTCAAAAAACTAGAATAAGTATAGCACAAAAAAACATGTATTTATATCACTATTGTGGACAAGTAGAACAAAAAACCACCAGCACAAGCTGGTGGTTTTTTACATAGGTATTCCTTATGGTGTCAGTTCAGTGGTTGGATTTGTTGGGGAGTCAGTGGGAGGAGGTGTCGCTGGCTGCTCAGTAGCAGGCTGCTGCGTACCTGTCTGTTGTTGTGTGTCATCAAAGTAAATTGGCGCGACTTCAATCACTTTTTTGGTACTTGGTCGATATAGGATCGCCTTCTTCGCAGTTGTATAGATCAATACTTTATCTCCATTCTCTGAATTATTGAAAAATGCCTGATCGGCAAGCTTCTCTTTATCGAGAACCGTTGCAATCGTCGGAGTCTCTCCTTCAGGGAGTTCCATATAGGTACCGATAACTCCAATCACTTCGGCAATCTCTTCTTCTGCAGATGGAGCAGTCACTGCTTTTTTCCACTGAAAATAGAAATACGCCGCGGTAATTGATGAACCTACGAACAAGATCAGTATCAATATGGTAAGTATGTAACGTTTAATCATATTTCATGAAAATTATTCTTCTTTTAATTTTTTCCACTGGGCTTTGACTACTTTTTCGACCACATCCCGAACCTTATCCGGAAGATCATGTTCAACTGCGTAGTTATTCACCACCTCTTCCACGGTCCGCACATATTCGTTTTTTGACAATTGTCTCCACCCTTTTGAAGAGGTAATTTTTTTCTTAACCTCAGCATACACGTCTGCGGCATAATCCACCATATTATCGCGCAACTCACGTCCGCGTTTGGTGGTATTGAGCCACATGAGTCCTGCACCAAGCAGTCCTCCAAAAAATAACCCTTTTTTGAATGTCCCCATAGTTAAAGGCTTAAAAGGCTGAAAAAGCTTGAAACGCTTAAAAGGCTTTTTTCGACAGCCTTTCAAGCGTTTTTGGCCTTTTAGGCTTTTCAAGTTTTTACTGGGAATAAGTATAGCACACCATCCAAATTCTATGCAACAAGTGAACGATATTCACGTTCCAACTGCCTAATAATCGGATCCCATGCATATTTTTCCTCGACAACTTTCCGGGCATGCTCTCCTGCTCGAACCATGTCCACCTCACCTCCAAAAAAATTGACCAATGCTTCGGAAAGATCTTCTGCGCTTTCAGGCATACACACTTCTCCCAAATCAAGCGCAACAGTACGTACTCCCGGTAAATCACTTGCTAAAACTGGTACCCCACTTGCTGCTGCTTCAAGCAGAACCATACCAAACGCTTCTCCTTTGGTCACTGAAGGAAGAACGCATATATCCCCCATCGTGTAGTGTGCCGGTAATTCCTCATAGGAAACCCTACCGACAAAACGAACAGTATCCGCAATTCCCATGCCGCGTGCCTGATTTTTGAAATTAGTTATCAATTCCCCATCCCCAACCAGTACACCCTGTAACGAGAGACCTTTTATTCTTGATCGGGCGATTGCTTCAAGCAGCACCGGAACACCTTTAAAAAAATGCGCTGCATCCATCCCGCCCACAAACACGACGGTAGGAGCTGCCGGATCCAAATTATATTTTTCAAATAACTCTAGAGGCTTTCCCTCGGGGTGAAACCGCTCAATATCTACACCGAACGGCAATTCGCGCCATTTTTCTTTGTGTCTTTCATATAATTCTCGCGCATCACTTTCCGCCACATAATCAAAAGAACTTGCGATCACACGATCCGCAGTTTCAAGCACGTAGGGCATAAACCACTCTGCATATAGTTTAAAAAAAAGCCCCTTTAGTCCCTCTGCACGCGTATCCATGTGATAGGTCACAACCAATTTTTTCTCCGGATTCCTTTTTTTCCATCGAGCAACCAAGGATGCAACACCGAAAAATGGGTAATGCAAATGAACAATATCAAATGCATCCAGTTCGCGAGCCAGTTGCGGCAGATATGCCGCATTGCCGTATGCGAGACTCGGCTTCAGGCGACGGGCATAATCAACAATATCTTTTCGATCTTTTTCTACTGCAGCACGCGAATAATTCGGAGTAAAGACCTCTACTTCATGTCCCTGGTGTGCCAATCGTGATGCGGTTTCAAATACGACCGTACCCATGCCGCCGTAATAGGGAGGGTAGGTTGAAACAATATGCGCTATTTTCATACGTTTATTCGAATGTTCCTGTCTTATTTCGCTGACCTGTCTTCAAGAGCTTTTTCCCGTGCAATTACGGTCAGATCCCGTTTTAACCCTTCTACTTTTATATGTAATTTGAATACTACAAAGAAAAGAACCGCTATCGATGCGTACATGACCAGATCGACTCCGCGCCCGATCCCGATCATATCAGCAACACGCTGCGCAATATTCGGTAGAGACACAATGCTTACGAGCGCAACCCAAAATACTATCCAAAAAAACGCACCCAACGGTCCGAGTAGATTTTCACGTTTTTTTCGGGCAACACTTATCAAGGCTGAAAGCGCAAGAAATGCAATTATGAGTTGAAAGATAATTCGCATATACAACTATTTAACAAATTTTCCAATAATCAAATCCTTTACAATCGCCAATCCTCCGCGCATCCCTTGCCCATATTCATGGTATCGTACCGTGACCGGAATTTCCGCATATCGCAACCCTTTTTTCCTAATGATCTCAATAATTTCTGTGGCATGTGCCATACCATTCTGGGTAATCTTGATCTCGGCAACCGCTCGAGACCCTAATACCCTAAACCCATTATGCGCATCCGTCAACCTAACTCTCGTAAATATATAATTAACCCAGCGCGCGATCGGGAGCACAATATATCGCTTCAACCATGGAATATGAGCTGCCCCCCCGAGAAACCGCGAACCAAGTACGATATCGACATGATCTTTTTCAAGCACCTCACAGGCACGTGCAATGTCACCCGGATCAAACTGTCCATCACCATCAAAATGGATTACAGTTGCAGCACCCCGCAATCGTGCATAGGCATGACCAGTCTCAAGTGCCGCCCCCTGTCCCATATTTATCGAATGACCAAGAACCGTTGCCCCCGCTTCTCGTGCGCGCGCCGTCGTATCATCGGTCGAACCATCATCAATCACACACACTTCGTCGACATGTGGGATAAGCGATCGGACTACCGATGCAATTCGTTTCGATTCGTTGTACGCAGGAACAATAGCTACGATCATAAAAAAATTCACGTAAGGATAGAAGTACCACAGAATACGATGCACCAAATCTTACGTCGTGATATGTGAGTCGCCGGTCAACAATCTACTAATAACTCACCGTTTCTTTGTGTGCAAGCGTATAATCGATCGTACGACGTAATCCGTCTTCCAGCCCGACCAATGGAATCCAGCCGAGTTGTTCCTTGGCACGCCTTAAATCAGGAATACCTTTTTTGGTCAAAAATACCAACGGATTTTCATATCTGATCGTCGAAGTCGAACGCGTCATCGCAATAATTTGTCGCGCAATATCTCCCATACGATGTGACTGATCAGAACCCAAATTCAAAATTCGTGTCTCAGGTCCTGTATTCATGAGTCGTACCAGCCCATCGACCATATCGGTCACATAGCAGAGTGACTGATGCATCGAATCTTCTCCATAAATCACCAATTCTTCACCCGACAGCGCCGCCAAAATAAAATCAGGAATAAGCAGTCCATCCCGCAGCTTCATGCGAGGACCATAGGTAGTGAAAATACGCCCGATTTTCGCATCAAGTCCGTATACTTGTACATAGGTTTCGACACAGGTCTCAGCAAATCGCTTCCCTTCATCATAACATCCTCGTGGCGAAAGATGGTGTACGATCCCTTCGTCATCTTCGGAAAAAATATGATCCTCACTTTTAGGATCTCCATACACTACCGAACTTGAGCCAAATAAGTACTTCGCACGATATTGTACCGCAAGATCAAGCGTCGAGAGCATCGCACGCGAATTTGCCCAGAGTGACTGAATTTTCAATGAATCAAAATTCTTTGGACTGGTCGGACATGCTAGATGATAAATTTCCTGCACCCCTTGAAATCTTACCCTGAATTTCTCAAGCTCGGGAAACTGCAGGAGATCAATCGGCTTGGTCACATCATACTTGATAAATTCAAAATCAGGATATTGCAACAAGTGCTCAATATTCACGATCGACGAATTCGACAAATCATCCATGCAAATAACATGTGCCTCCTTCAGCAACCGCTCACATACATGCGAACCCAAAAAACCTGCACCACCAGTGACGAGTACGTTTTTCTTTTCAAAAATAGGAATATCGGCTTGCATAAAATTTTTCTAAAGGATAACTTCAATATGTTCCGATCATTGTCATTACTTTTTTTCCACTTATAGCTGCCGTATCGATTGACCGGTCCAACAAACGAGTCCCGTCGATATCGAATATTCTGAGCGGTCCCGCTCCTTCTTTAGGAGTCACCACTATCCGTTCTTTACCTCCTTCGCCATACACGACCGAATTCACCTGTATTCCTCCGCGGAATGACAAATCATACGGCCGAAATGTCTGTGCCAGCGTACCCTGTACCGTATACACCGTGACTACTCCCCCAACACCTACATTGGTACCAAGTATAATGCGATTCTGTTCAGGATCGGAAAATTCAGATACGTACGCAATGCTCCCAAGCGATTTCATGGAGGTTGCAAACAACACTTCCGGTCGCGCAGTAAGAGACGCGATTCTTCGCACCGTGACTACCGAACCCGCAGATTCAGTTGCTGTAATTATTTCATCTTTTCCGGTCTCCGCAATCGACCGTACCGTTGCAAATCCATTTCTCCACCCTTCCGGACCCTGTACAGTCCCCACTTTGACCCCGTCGAGCGCAAATACAGTGATTTCTCCGGTATCTCCGGCAACCAGCGCAATTTCTTTACCTGGATCCCCTTCAATATCCGCTGCAATGAGTGTATATTTTTTTGCAGGTACGGCCCATTGAAATTTCTGCACACCTTCTCGGGTATACACCGTTATTACATGCTCTCGCACATCTTTTTGTCTAAGGACCGCATAATACACCGTGCCCTGCAAATCACGAAGTGGTGTAAACACGATCGCATTTGCAAGATAGTCTGCGTGAACCTCTATTTTATTTCCCTGCAATATATCGAGATACTTCCCCTGCCCTTCGGATGCGACCAGAAGTCGACGTGGTGCGGTAAATGATTGGTCATAATCCCCATTTACAAACATCCGTGCCGGTGGAACCACCCCTAAGCGCGCACTCTCAACCGCTCTTCCTACCTGTACCAATCCGCTCCCATAGGCTTTTTGATATGCCTTCTCATTATCACTTGGTGTATGATGTACCGTTGCTTTAAGTGTGCGGACAACTTGATCCACATTCCACGTCGGTCGCATACTTTTTATCAATGCAGCTGCAGCAGTCGCAAATGGGGCGGCAAACGAGGTGCCATTCCACCCAGTCGAATATGACACGCCTTTATCATTTTGTATCCCATCTCTGATTGGCCCTCCGATATCAATACCTGGAGCAGTCACATCAACACAGGTCGCACCTATATTGGAAAATGGCGTCAATCTGCGATTATCATCAATTGCAGATACACCGATAATCGAGGTATATGGATTAAACGCATCCACACAGATTGGAAATTCTTGATCAACATCAAGGTCTGCACGGTCATTCCCCGCAGCTGCGACAACCACCACATCTTTCTGGTATGCATATTCAATTGCTTTACGCACCTCGGGAGCGCTTCCTTTCCCGACCATGCTAATATTGATCACCGACGCACCATTATCAACTGCGTAATAGATCGCTTCAACCAATGGAGCAATATCCCCACCTCCTGACCCTTCAGTCGTAACTACTTGTAAATTCATCAATCGTACTCCGTGTGCGATTCCTGCCCCATCTCGATTATTGTTACCTGTAGCCCCGATAATACCCGCAACGACAGTCGCATGGTGCTTGACTGAAAAAATACTCCCGCCGGGCGTCTGGTTTTCCAGTGGATTAGTCGGCTTGTCCAATACAAAATTCCACCCGTGCAGATCATCTATATATCCATTACGATCATCATCGATTCCATTACTCGAAATTTCTCCAGTATTCGTCCAGAGAGCGTCCCTAAGGTCAGGATGCATCTCATCAAACCCATTATCAATAATCGCAACAACCACCGCAGATGACCCTCCCCCTGCTTCCCATGCGCGATAGACATCTGCAGATTGATATGACCATTGAGGGGCCTCAGGATCATTGGGAAGCCCTATTGTAAAAGCGCTAATTCCACCACCAAAAGATAGAGGTAAGAGAAGAAGTGAATAAATGAGTATCCTCGACCACCATCTCATAGGGGGGCTTGTTTTTTGGGCTCTATTTTGCTAAATTATATTCATAAGTATAACATACACATTCTGTGATCGCAACTATCAAATTCAGCTATCGCCTTCGACAAGTTTTTCTGTTACTTGGAGACCTTGCCTCATACTACATCGGATTTGTGGCGGCATTGGGGGTCAGAACCCTCTCCATCCCCCCTCTTGATTCTCTTGCATCACATTTCTCACCATTTTCGATGGTGTTTTTATTATGGATCATCGTGAACTATGTAAACGGCCTCTATGACCTCAGACTTATGACCCTTGCCGGTAACGTGCGAAAGGTGGTTGAGTCTGCGATTATTGCGCTCACCGTTGGGGTTATCTTCTTCTACCTTATCCCAACCCCTTCTATTATGCCAAAAACCATCTTGGCTCTTACGGTTATAATTGGATTTGGTATCTCATGGTTATTTCGCGCATTTTACCTCTCGTATATTGGCACCCACAAACTCAAGACGCGGATCTTATTTCTCGGAGTAACCGAAGAAATAAAGGAATTGATTTCAATCGTAACCAGCCACCCTAATCTTGGCTACACCGTTTCAGCAGTTATCGATCCTGAACGAGTATTCACCAAATCCCCTGATTCTGACATCGAGCTTTACCACACACTGAACACTCTGCGTCCCGCAATTGATACACAACATATTCATACTGTGGTCGTCGCACCTACCATGAATGAAGAAGAGGCAGTCAAACGTGAGTTGTATGAACTCCTGTTCTGGCAAGTCCAGATTGTTGATATGACTTCATTTTATGAATTAGTCACCGGACGCATACCGCCAAGCACATTCTCCGAAAGCTGGTTTCTCAATAATCTACAAACTGCAGAACATCCGGTGTACAGCAAAGCAAAGCGAGGGGTCGATATCGGATTTGGTATCTTGTTTTGTCTCGCACTCTCCGTACTCTTCCCTGTGCTTGCACTTGCAATCAAGCTCTCTTCTCCTGGTCGCATCATTTTCAAACAAAAACGAATTGGGGAAGGCGGACAAATCTTCTGGATGTATAAATTCCGAACCATGTATACTCTAGCTGAAGATGGGAGTGCCGAAACACATGGCGCTGAATTCAGTAAAAAAGGGGACGCACGTATCACACTCGTAGGGTCGTTCCTCAGAAAAACTCGACTTGACGAATTACCCCAAGCACTCAACTTATTAAAAGGGGAAATCACACTCGTCGGTCCTCGACCCGAACGACCCGAAATTGTTGAACAACTAACGGCACAAATGCCCTACTACCCACTACGACATATTATCAAACCAGGGATCACTGGCTGGGCTGCGATACATCAACACTACACTGACACACTGGAATCATCCCTGAAAAAATTACAATATGATCTGTACTATATAAAAAATCGCTCAGCACTGCTGGACATTTCAATCATTCTCAAAACGATCAATGTGGTAGTACGCGGAATGGGGCAGTAACAAGTCTACATTTCTAAGTTTAAAAAAGACATCATACGCTGATGTCTTTTTTGTCAGGTTGAGTTTGGAGTTTTATTTGAGCTTCTTCTCCCACTCAAATGCTGTTTTGCAAATAATTTTAATATCATTGAATTGGGGTTCCCAACCCATTTTTTCTTTTATCTTACTATTATCAGAGATAAGGATTGCCGAGTCTCCTGGACGTCGCGGACCGATATGCACGTCAAAATTCACGTTATTTGTGGTTTTCATGGTATCAATAATTTCTCTCACCGAAAAACCAAAACCATATCCGCAATTGAACGCGTCGCTTGGGTTCTCATCGAGATAGCGAAGCGCCTTGATATGCGCATCCGCAAGATCGGTCACATGGATATAGTCGCGCACACAGGTGCCATCGGGTGTCGCATAGTCGTCCCCGAAGACCGTGATCGTTTTCCGTTTTTTCGTTGCAACCTCGGCAGATACTTTTACCAAATGAGTAGCATTGAGTGTTGACTGACCGAGAAGTCCGTCTGGGTCTGCGCCGGCTACATTGAAATAGCGGAGAATTACATATTTGAATTCCCGGTGCGCGGCACCAGTGTCTTTGAGTATGCGCTCGCTCATGAGCTTGCTCCACCCATACGGATTGATGGGAATGGTAATATCAGACTCATCGACCGGAATATCTTTCATGTCAGGCTCGCCATATACTGCGGCAGTCGAGCTGTAGATAAATTTGGGAACACGATGCGCGACACAGAGCTTAATCAACTGTGCGGTATTTGCCGTATTATTCAAATAGTACTTAAGCGGATTCTCGACCGATTCCGGCACCACGATCGATGCTGCAAAATGCAGCACGCCGTCAAAACGATACTTCTTGAATACTTTCTCCACTTTGGCACTTTCTCCCAAATCTATGTTATGAAATTGTACCTGCACTTTCCCTGACGCGATTGTTTCGAGCAGGGTCACTGTTTTTTTGAAACCAGTCGACAAATTATCGATCAATACCACATCATGTCCTTCGATTATTAATTGTTTTGCCACGTGACTCCCAATATATCCGGCTCCGCCAGTAACGAGATATTTCATAACACTAATTCAATTCATGACCCATAACACATGGAGTACGTATCCAGAAAGATCGTATGGTATGTGTTATGTATCATTTTTAATAAATTTTATCTATAGCACCCACCGCAAGATTCCCATCACCTCACTGGTGATCCCGAAATATACGGGGACCCTACGGCAATAATTGAAAACCCGGCGCGAGCTAAATCTTCATAACGATGCTGTAGCATTCGTCTTCCATCCATGATAAGTGATTTTCCTTGTTTTGTTAAGAGCGTATCGGCGATCCCGCGGAATTGCGGCCAGTCGGTCGCAATAATAATCACGTCTGTTTCGAGAAGCACGTCAGAAACTTGATGCGCATACTGAATTACCTGATCAGAAGCAAACACTTTCTGGAACATATCCATGGCGGCAGGATCATAGATGCTAATCGCACCAACACCTTCATCGAGTAATTGTTTTACAATATCAATACTCGGTGAATTACGAATGTCATTTGTATCCTGCTTGAATGCAACTCCAAGCAAACCCACTCGTTTTCCTTGCCACGAAATTTTCGCATCCGTTTTTGCGCGCTGCATAAAACGCTCAAGCTGACGCTTATTTGCCCAGTAGGTTTCATTCACCAATCCAGTATGCTGCCCCTGTGCGTTGAGCTGATGAGCAAGTGAACGCGCATCTTTGATAAAGCAACTCCCACCTGCATACAGGCTGTCATAAAACCCCCACGATCCGATCCGCGGATCGCTCATCAAAATTGTCCTAATCTTCTCAAAACTCAAACCAGGAAATGCCTCACATGCGCGACCAATGATATCAAAACACACAGCAAGCTTATTGAAGAGATAAAAATTTGCAAGCAATTTTCCTGCCGCTGCTTCTTCAGGACCTACCTCAATATACTGGATCGTAGACGAATCATAGAATCTTCGATATATATTTCGCATAACTTCAAAATCCTTTTCATTTCGAGCTCCTACTACGACCCGATCGGGATGCAAGGAACCCTGAATCGCTTTTCCTTCCACCAAAAATTCAGGGTTTGAAACAACACCATATGCGACGACCCCATGAGCATCCATAATTTCTTTTGTACGGTCAATCATTGCAATTGGTACTGTGCTTTTGTTCACGATCACTACATACTTGGTTTGAGCACCATCATTTCGCTTCGAAAGTGAATCCGCCAACCGTTCAGCAGCAGAAATATAGTAAGACAAATCACTTTCTCCAGTCTCTCCGATTTCGGGTGTAGGTAGACACATGAACACAGCATCTGCACTGTCTAGAAATGATTCCACTTTTGCATAATCGGTCGTAAATTCGATTCGTTCGCGATTACGGATAATCAAATCCGGAAGTCCTTCTTCAAACAGACATGATTTAATCTCATCACGATCATCCGTACGTAATTTGTTTATTTTTATCTGATCGACGTCGTATACCACTACCTGATGCCCACTATCCGCCGATACTGCCGCAGAGCATGCGCCCACAAATCCTGCTCCGATATAGAGTATGTTCATACCTGTGTTTTAAAATAATCAACCGTTTTTTTCAGTCCCTCATCTAATGTTACCTTAGGAAACCATCGTAATTTTTTCTCCGCACGAGTAATATCCGGTTGGCGTAATTTCGGATCATCTTCAGGCAGTTTTTTATATACTATATTACTTTTCCCACCGATCATTACCTGAATCTTTTTTGCTAATTCTGCAATCGTAAATTCGTCCGGATTCCCCAAATTAATCGGTCCCTCGACTGAGGCGCTACTTCTCATCATACGTATCAGTCCTTCAACCAAATCATCGACATAACAGAAACTCCGTGTCTGTGATCCGTCACCATATATCGTAATCGGTTTACTATGAAGCGCTGCCCAAATAAAATTAGACACCACCCGCCCATCATCATACGCCATACGAGGGCCATACGTATTGAAGATACGTACCACCTTGACCCGTACCTTATGTACACGCCTGTATTCAAAAAATAGCGTTTCAGCGATGCGTTTTCCCTCATCATAGCACGCCCGCGGCCCAATCGGATTCACATTCCCTTTATACGATTCCACCTGCGGGTGTATCTCTGGATCTCCATACACTTCTGATGTGGACGCCTGCAAAATTTTTGCCTTCTTTTTGCGGGCAAGCTCAAGCATATTCATAACTCCAATCGTGCTCGTCCGTATTGTATGTATCGAGTCTGCCTGATATTTTTCCGGGGATGCCGGACATGCGAGATTATATATTTCATCAATCGTACTTCGCACTGAAATAGGATTAATAATATCCTGTTTGATAAAGGTAAAATTCGGGTGTTTCAAGGTGACCTTGATATTCTGTTTCGATCCGGTAAGGAGGTTATCAATACCTACCACACGATTTCCTTCACGCAATAGCCGATCAACGAGATGGGAGCCGATAAAACCGGCAGCGCCGGTTACAAGGATGGTTTTCATATACTATACTGCTTAATCTTGGAAATTATTCTCCGGAGGATAAAAAAAATAGGTACATTCATATTATTGACTTTCCACGCTTTGCACAATTCTTTCCAACCTCTTACTCTCTGTTTGAAATTCCTGGCACTTGTGCCTCCTTCACGCATGGATACCCAGGTCTCCTTAACATACGTCATGGTAATATTTTTACTCAAAAAACGCAACATAAGCTCGTAATCTCCTGCTATTTTGAAATTCGTATTAAATACTCCATATTTCATATAGACATCTCGTTTCACAAAAAATGTCGGATGAGGCATGATCCATCCTGATGCCACTTTTTCCTTCCTATAAGTCCCTGCACGCCAAAATCGAACTTTTTTTGAGGCATTGTCCCGATCCACATACTGCAAGTCTCCATAACACGCATCAATACACTCATCTTCGAAGCACTCAACCACTTTTTGCAATACAGTAGTATTTGTATAAAAATCATCGGAATTGAGAATTCCCACCACCTCACCCGTTGCATAACCTATACCTTTATTCATCGCATCGTACATTCCTCTATCTGGCTCACTCACGATTTTCGTTATCTTATTCTTATACCGCTCAAGAATTTCACGCGTACCATCAGTCGAACCACCATCAATAATAATGTACTCGATCTCCTTATAGGTTTGAGCGAGTACACTTTTGATCGTATCTTCGATGGTATTTTTACTATTGAAACACACCGTGATAATGGAAATTTTCATATGGTTTGGTAGAGATCACTATATGCAGATAGCATGTGCCGTCGGTCTGCACGTGCCAGAGCCACCTTCCGCCCATTGAGAGACATCTGTATGTACTGTTCGTTATCTTTGGTCACTGCTTCCAGTGTTTCACTAATTGCATCATTGCTTTTGTCTGGAATCAAGAATCCACACTGGTTTTCTTTGAGCACCTGCGTGGCAGGCATAGCAAACGCCACAACGGGCACACTCGACGCCAATGCTTCCATCATGGTGAGTGATACTGATTCCGCCAAAGACGATAAGAAGTATACATCTGACAATGCGTACAGTTCAGCCATCTGATGTTGATCGTCTATTTTCCCAAAACTCGTCACATTCGCGCGGACTCGACCTTCGCCGATGGATATGAATATATATCCTTTTTTCTTCATCGCTTCGACAACATTCACCACATATTCGACACCTTTGTTCTTATCTTTTAAATTCGCCGCAGAAAATAATACTACTTTTTTATCTTTTGGTACACGGTATTTTTCTCTCAGCGAGAGCTTATCCATGGGCTTGAACGTGTCCAGGTCGATTCCGTGATAGACCACCCTAACAGACGCATTGGGATTCTTTTCCTTCACCTTATCCCGAAGCCATTCAGCAGGAGACACAAACATTATATTTTTGTGTCTAAACAATCCATGTTTCAACCGTATCATCCTTTGCCTACCGATCGGAACGTAATTTTTCGGATACCCATACTGATTGGTGCACACTCCCTCTCCTCCCTGACAATGCACACAGCCCATACTATGAGCTGGTAACCAGGTAAATGGCCATTCATCGTGAATTGTCCAGACTACCGGTATGTTTTGTTCATTCAACCATTTCAAAAGATAAAAGAAATTCACATAATAGCCGTGAAGATTGTGAACATGAACCGCGGTAAACTTGTTCTTTTGTATAAACTTAATTAATTTTCGAGTGGCAAAAAAAGACCCGAAGCCTTCGAGCCCGAGAAAACGTACCAAAAAAATATGAAAAAATAATTCAATCTTATTTCCAAAATAAAACGTCTGCTCCTCGGCACTCTTTTTCCCTCTGCCATAAGCAAACCATATCTGATCTCCGAATATTTTTTTACCTTCACCAAAAATATCCTGCGCTATTTTTGCAGCCCCACCACCTCTTAGCACCGTATTGACTACCAAAATCTTTTTCATGTACCAAAATATTTCTTGATTTTTCTAACTATTTTTCGAGGTAACATCGTCTTCACCAGAAATGCACCATACGCTGTAATTGACGACATCGCTTTTATTTTTCGCATATAATATGTATCTGCTTCCAAATTGCGCTCGATTATCACGGGATGCTGTAGGGGCATAATACTCCCAGTTTCCATATTTGAGAACTGGCTATTCGTCCCCTCGGTATGTGTCGCACCTTTTCCGAATCCAATATTAGAGACCAAATTCACATTGGGTACAACTGATAGTCCGAAGTTTTTCCAAATCGTATATGTCAACTGGTAATCCCACGTATCTATTTTCCCCCGCTTAACCAATGCAAATATACGTCTCCAATATCGTCGAGCTATCTTACTCTTGAAATAATGCCGCAACGTGGTAGAAACTTCTCCATGCTGACTATTTAATCCAAAATCATATTTTTTCCAAACCGATCGCCAACTTGCCCAGCCCCATACGTGATTGAATGCGGAAAAATAATACGAATGTTCGCCTCTTTGTATGCCATCTTGGAAATTATTACCACCAATAAACATCACTCGTTCCTCATTCCGGTATTTCTCGAGCATTTCTTCGCAATATGAAAAAAAATCCGGGTGAGGCAGACAATCATCTTCCAATATTATTCCTTCCTCCACCTGATCGAAAAACCAGGTAAG
>CAZNAO010000014.1:0-21506 GCA_964571295.1 uncultured Gammaproteobacteria bacterium
ATACCTGTCTCTCAATCCCAGAGGATACCGTGAGCACTGCACATCGATCGACCACTAAAGAAATTCCATTCACCTTCGCCACGAACGACTTCTATACCAAGCCGTCGCATCTCAATGCGGTCGGCGGATGTATCGCCGAAGCTATCACTGAATTGCGTCTCCGTCCGACTGTCATCATTGGACACCGCGAGAAGGGGGCGCTACTCGCACACACGACGGCGCTCCATCTCTCGATCAGGAGTGCATGGACCGTGGAAAATGCTACCGGGCTCATGCTGCAGCCTGGGTACGAGATGGTGGCCAAGGGACAGCCGGTCATGATCGTGTTCCATAGAGATATGGACGTGCGGGAGCAGAAACTCCTGAGTGACACGATTCGGAACATCGACTGCACCATCATCGGGAGTGCGCTCGTCACTCGTGACCGTGTCTTTGTGTGTGTACCCGACGAAGGTACCGCACTCATGATCTGACAAAGGAGAGACACCGTGCTCTTTACTCGTGGACCACCAGATAAACCGTGGTCTGCGCAACAAAAAACCGTTCGCACACCACATGTGTTTCCAAGATTTGGAAATGGATGTGGAGGACTTGCGAACGGTTTTTTGATTTTTAAAATGGAAATGCAGTACTCGGAAGCCAATTTTTTTGATTCATTTCGGCAGGATATAGATCAGTAAAATGTTCCGTTGTTATCCGGTCATAGGTAAAATCTGAATCTACAATACTCACCACGTAATCCATTTTACTGAATTGCGTATTTTCAATATGGATTTTCGATGCATTATTTGCAACAATACCATACTCTTTCCACGTCAACTGTTTTGTATACGCGTCATACCATCCTATTTTCGAGTCGCGCACGTCCAATTCTCCTCCGTTTTTTACCGTAATGACCCCTCCGGGACGTCGTATATCGCGTAATTCGGAATCTGAAATCGCCACATGCCCACCATCAATCCACACCATAAATGGCTGATTTGAGCTTAACGGGTACGTATTGATATTTGGGAAGTATCCTCCACCTCTGATCGTGACACGTGCAATATTCCCTATTGATCCTGGACCAAAAAATATATAGGAAAATTTTGACGCGAGTGAGGGATCGCCTGCAATTTCATATCCCTGTTCATCTGCATTCATTTGCAAGGTTCCGTAAATACGTATGGAATTGGCATATAGATTGTTATTATCAACAGTGAGTGTTCCTCCTGTCTCTACAGAAATAGTTCCAAATAAAAACTTTTTACCTGGTGCAAGCTCAAATGAGCTAGTGACCATGAGTGACGGATTGTACGCATACCCAGGCGAAGATTCGCCAAAATGTATCTCTTCCCACACGTCGGGCATGGTCTGATCAAAATATACCACTTTATCTTCCAATTCAAAATTGTCGAAGGACAACGATAAACCCATTATACCTGTATTTGGTGTTATATGTATCGCACGTTTTCCATGATGCAGATTGACCACTGTCAGTGACAAAGATCCTTTATCGGAATACACCAGCGTATCCGGAATCGATGACTGATTCCCTGCTTCATATCCATATCCGATTTCAACATTGCGCAATTCAACATCACCGCCAAAATTTGAGATCACTTGGGATCGGTAACACCCCCCACCGCAGCCCATGATCGATGCATGTCGATTACCTCCATATTTAAAAAGCACGTGCTCGGCGGACACTTTTCCCACTTCATGTACTTCAATATTTTGCCAATCTCCCGCTTTCGGAAGATCGGTCAATAATATATCTGCAAATGCCTCATGTTGATCCACTATTTCACGATCATTTCGTGAAGTAAACACTATTTTTTGTTCTTCAGTCCCCTGAATAGTTAATTCCCCTTTGACAACAATTCTTGATCCTGAATCAACTCCAATCATTACACTGCCACCTGGTATACTCATCTTTTCTCTCGGGGCAATCGTGAACGAAGACCAAAGATATGGACCCTCCTCTTTCGGCAGCATGATTTCTCCTGATCCATCCGTCGGATAAAATCCACGTGTTTCGTCTGAAAAATACGCATACCCGCTGTTTTGCATCCCAGGACTCCCCGTAAGATATCCGCAATTGCCCGTACGCAATCCATATCGCACTGAATTACTTGATTGCCAATTAACAGACACAAAACTTGGAGTTTGAACAGAAATCCGCTCAAGCGTATGTGGATATGCACCACCTGATCCCCCGGACCAGCCGGTTCGCTGATCAATTTCATCTTGGATATTTCCCTTTTCGTCTCTCAATATGAGCCGTACTCCCGTCGCAGGTAATTTTATTGATGAAGATAAATTTTGATCCGGCACCAATGTCGAGGGAAATACTCCGGTGTGTGAAATGAGGTAATACCCATGTCCTTGAACTGTATTTGTAAGCGGTAGAGATACAGCAGAATCTGCACCGTGAATTTCGATACGCCAATTCTGCAATGATATCGATTCATCGGTCGTATTGTAGAGTTCAATCCATTGCTTTGCTGCACACACACTACTTGCTCCTGCCCATGCGATTTCATTCAAAATGACCTTATTCTCCCACCCGGTCGTTATCGTGATTTCATTACTCCACTCCGACACATTTCCCACATAATCACGTGCATTCACTCTCAATGTATAGGCATGAAACAATTCACCCTCCCATTTATACGAGGTATTTGTGGTATTAGACAAGAGTTCTTCCCACTCCCCGTTATCACGTTTTTGTTCAATCGTATACTTGAACTCTTTCAAATCAGTCGACGTTACTATCCATGATAGTTGAGTAGTAGTAACCGTACGTTTTACCATTTCGAGCGTTGGTCGATCTGGCAGTATCACATCAATCGTGGTAGTGGATGTCGGATTATCCTGATCCTCATACATTTCAGACACATCGTCATCTTCTGTTCCAGTTTCTTTTTGAGTGACTACCGGTGCAGATGTTCCTCCCCCACTAAAAAACTTTGGTATGGATTTGAATACATCTACTACCGTATCGACCACATTTTCCGTAAACTCTTTTACTCCCTGAACGATTCCATTAAGTAATGACTTATTTGTTTTACCGGTCGATGTTACCGTTTCAACATGTGGCACTTCTGTCTTTTTTCCTACTGTAATTTGAATCGTCACCGCTTTATCTCCTATCTGCTCCCAAGTACCCACACGTACTATCATAAGTTTGAGCGTGTATGAGCCTGGAACAAGGGCTTTAACCATAAATTTAAATGATCCTTTCTGGCCCGGCTTGACTTCTGACTCGTTTAATAATGCAGGCCGGAGTGCGGTCAGCCATGATTTATGTCTGAATTTTTCGTTCTCCTTAGCTCCACCTATCACATTGAGTGATAACTCCTTTCCAATCAACACCTTTTGTCCCATATTTTGAATCGGCACCACTACCGGAATTTCTACATCTGGTTCAGCTGAAACTTCAAACAGATCGTTTTCAAAACGTATATCAAGCGGTATATCACCCTCCCCTTCTCGCTGTTCTTCATGAACGATACTTACCACTTCCTTTTGTGTAGAATTATTTTTTACTTCTCCGTTAAATGAGGGCGGTTCACTCGTCCATACATGTTTCTCACCCATTGCCGTAAACGATGCATTTGGCGGATAAAATTGCTTAGTAGTGTATAGATCATAACTATCAACACGATCCAGAGCATACTTTCCCCTACTTACTTCAAAGTGAAGATGTGCAGCATCAGTCCCTGATTTTCCACATTCTCCTATATATTCACCTTTTTTAACTGGTGTCCATTCAAAATAGTCTATGTTGGTTCTTTTATTTTCTGGATAAGATTTTATTTCTTCATTTGCTTTATTTAGGTGACCATAAAGGGTTGCGAATCCATTATCGTGCTTTATAAAGACAAAATTGCCAAATGTATGCCCCCTACCCATCCTTGCCTGAACAGAATGCATTGCCAATCCCGACTCTGCCGCATAAATCCTATCTCCTAACGTACACCTATAATCAGCTGCGTAGTGCGTTTTTCCCGCAATGTCACCATCAGCATAAACCCAACCTTGTAATAAGGTTATTTTATGTGAAAAAGGTATGTTCAAAAATTTATTTTCATTCTCGGCAGCATAAACATAAGTATTTTTCTCTAAAATGCTAAAATTTAATACAATAAAAAATCCTAACAAAAGAAAACCCCCCTCCTTTTTCATAGAATTTTACTTTTTAAGCGATTCGATAATTAGATTTTCGTATTTTTCATGGAACGGCGTATCAACAACCAAAACCTTCTCCCCTAATATCATGTGATATGAATAATGCTCTATCTCTCCTTCTTCTTTTACTTTAAAACCTTCAATCCCGCTCTCTGTTTTAATCTTTTCTCTAGAATTAAAATAAAGTAAACCATAATTGTGATGAAAATTTTCAATCCACTGTTCAGCATTTAAATTACTAGGATTATCCATTATTAATAGATTTACATCAGGTATTGAACTATCTGTGCTTGTATAAAGAAAAATGGATTGATTTTCATTATTTATAATCTTCTTATTTTCAATATTTAATTGATACCCAGCTCTTTCATCTCTCAATACCCTCTTGCCTTGCTCTATAATCACATGTACACCCTCAGGCAAATCATTTTCAATATCCCCCACATCCACTGACGACGTAATGAAACTATTTGAATCTGACAGTGTCGTCTTTCTCACAACATAAAAATAAATCGCAACGAAAATTGCGATTACTAAACATAACCCTGCAAGATACACAAATAATGCCCCCCTTCTCATATGTATTGTATTAACCCCCTCCTTAACAGAGGATTTTATTCCGATTTTTTTGATGATTTCACTTTTCTACCACTCAACTTCTCATCTAGCTTGTCAGATAATCTTCTCACCACAAATTTTTCAAATAATCCTGAAGCAATACCGGATACCGCACCCAGATGACTCGACATACCATCGACTTTCTTTCGGATAAATTCTACCGCATCTGAAATCATTTCCATCTTTTCGAGTGCAGCCTCTACAATTCGATTGACATTGCGAAGCGTTCTGCCCGCCTGATACATAAGCCAGCACAAAAATACGGTAAACCAGATGATCGCGATTGCTAAGACGACGTAGAGTAAATCTTGGCTTGTTTCAAACATAGACAGGCAATTTTACTTGTAACAATCTTAGTATAGCATAATTTTGTAGTACAAACTAAACACACCTGGAAACAGGTGTGTATAAGTTGTGTTTCTGATGTATTATCGCGTGACACGAACGGATACCGTATCTGATGTCCGCGTATTACCATTGACATCCATCGCTTTCATGTGGAACGAATACGTTTTTGCATTGACGTTACTTGGCAGCCGAAGCGTAACGGTACTGTTGCAGGTATCTGTCCTGTTACAACGCTTGATTCTCTCTCCATCCTGATACACGTCGATCCATGCGATCCCTTTATTATCCGAAGCTGATGCATACACGGTCACCTGCTGTCCGGTTTTTATACTTGTTTTTGAGGTTGAAATCGAAACCACAGGCTTAATCGTGTCATTGAACGCACGAGTGGTAATCGTCACCGAATGTGATGTTTTTGTATTACCCGCAGCATCATAAGCTTTTGCGGTAAATGTCTGAGTACGATCAGAATTCCAATTTGCGTCAGCGGTAAAACTGTGTGAACAGTTGTTGGTACTGACGCAGGTTTTTCGAATCGCTGACCCTTCGTAGATTTCAATCTTAGTTACCGCCTTGTTATCATGAGCAGTTGCAGTAAGTGTCACAGTTTCATCGTTATGTACGATTGATTTGTTCGAAGCGAGAGAAACTGTTGGATTAGTCGTGTCCCTGTTTGAACAACTGTTGGTTTCGGTCCATGAAACCTTATATTGCGTGCGAGATACACAGGACATCGTATAGTTTCTCATTCCATGCCCTGCGTCACGACACTCGCTGGTAAGAACATACTTGGGACCATTATTCCTACTGATCCGGATCCCACCGGCAACTTCTTCACAGGAAGTTACCCTGACATAATTCACGTTATCCGGTGCCGCGTGTACATAGGACACTGTGAACAGCCCGAAAGCGAGTACCAACACACCCACTATACTGCCGTTTACCTTTTTCATATATGCATTATTACGATTTATACTGGAACCTTAGCAACTGCACATTTTCTTGTCAAACACCCTCAGTACCTTGACTTTTCTTCTCTTTTCTGCCATACTCTCCAGTTCGAGTTTTCGAACTTGGTTCACCAGTCCTTCAACCGTAGACGGAGTGTGCTCGAGTACTTCTGAGCAGGGACTGTACGCGGGTATGACAGGACATCATCACTCATGTGTTCCCACAAACTTTTCTATCAGTTACTTTTAAATTCATCAAACTATTTATAACTCTATATGAAAAGAACCTTATTACTGATAATCATAGCCGCCAGTGTATTTGTAATTACCCACCACCAACCGAAAGATGCCCAGTCTTCCATATCGACACCCGAAGACCAGACTGTTGCTCAGTACTACCACTATCTTACCTCTGACGCATCAACGGAAGATGTAAAAATTCCAATGTCAATACCCCAAGAATCAACAGCACAACCCGTATCCGGCAATGGATCTGCGGGGGCTCTTGCCTCTGAAACATTGTCATCAGAATTACCCGCTCCATCGATGGTCAAAATTCGCGTATTGAGTTCACTCAGTAATCAACCGATTCCCTATGTACCTATTGTCACCGTGAATAATGCATTAAACCCTGTCAAAACTGATCTGAATGGATTCACCGAACTTCCTCTATCGTATTATGATATCTATGTTCCTGCGTTACACGGCTTTCAAGGATCTGAAACTGTGGATATTGCCACAACCGCAGTAGACGGTATGATCACTTTTTACCTCAAACCTGACCTCTATCCTGAAACCTTACCCCAGCCACTACAACCAACCCCTGAATCACTTATCGATACCGTACGTTCTGATACAGTACGTATCCAAGTAATCGACAAACGTACAGGAAAACCACTTCCTCGAATGACGATTGCAGTTGCCAATTCTTCGATGCATCGGGTCACTAATGAACACGGCTACGCCGACTTACCACTTACCGCAGGTAATATCTATGTTCCAGTCTTTGACCAGTTTCATTCGTCTGAAACATTCTCAAGTATCAGTCCCAATGTAGACGGGGTTATCGTGGTCGCACTCGAGCCGGATATATAAAAAAATACCCTCCAATTCGGAGGGTATTTTTTTATATTCGAATTTCAGCTTTGAACCGATCACGCAATATTTTCTCAACTTTCTTCTGCACCTCATCGATTTCTTTGGTTTCAAGCGTATGATCAGTCGACTGATAGATAAGGCGATACGCCATACTCTTTTTTCCTTCGGGAATATTTTTTCCCTCAAATACATCGAATAATATTGCCGAGGTAATCAAGGGATCAATCATGGTCAATACTTCATGGATATCCCGATGCAGAGTATGTATATCGACGACAAATGCAATATCCCGCTCGACTACCGGATACATCGACATCGGTTGGTACGCGGAAGAAACGGTGCTTGTCAGTTCAGACAATGCTCGAAGATTGATCTCGGCGTATCCCACACGGTGCGACATGCCGAATGCGGCTGTAGCTCTTGGGTGCAATTCAAATACGGTACCTACCTCGTCCGCATGCGCCATCACTTTCGCATATCGACCACCATGCACGTATGGCAGACCAGTAACCGCAGGATCAATGTGAAGTTCAATTCCAAGTCCAGCCCCCACACGACGAAGAGCGTCTGCGACCACGAAAAATGGCGTTTCGTCACCTTTACCTGTATACGCAATACCCAGCATGGAATCCTGCCTGGGTAAGAGATCAGAGCCACTTTCGGATACGCGCACACCCGGGTCCTCTTTGATATACACCTTGCCGATTTCATACACCTTCACCTCATCACGTATATGACTGTTTCGCTCAACCAGCTCAAGGATATTGGGCAACAGACTCCGACGAAGATATGGGCGGTCGCTTGCAATCGGATTGTCGAGTTCCAAATGTTCGGATATTTCCACACCCAAGAGTTCAAGCGGACGAGGCGAGACAAACGAGTAATTGAGCGTTTCAGTGAATCCCAGCTCGCGCGACAATACGACACGGGCTTTCCGCTCGTTCAGCCGCAATTCATTCCGTTCCGGAGGAATAATTGAGAACGCGGGCAATACAGTCCCGATATTGTCATATCCATACATGCGCGCGATTTCTTCGACGATATCTTCTTCGATTGAAATATCCTTGGTTCCGCGCCAGCTTGGCACTTCGATTTTCATTGTTTCCTTGTCTTTTTTCCCTGATGACTTCACTCCAAATCCGAGACTCTCGAGAATACGCACACATTCTTTGGTCGGAATAGTGACGCCCATCTTAGCATCGATAAATTCCTTGGTAATCGTAATCGGACCTTTGAATGTATACGGCTTCCCTTTCTCTGCGACTGCACTTACTACTCGCGCATTCGGGCATATTTCCTGGACCAGTTCAACCGCGCGCTTCAAGGCGCGATGGCAGTTAGTCGGGTCAAGGCTTTTTTCAAATCGAGCACTTGAATCACTGCGAAGCCCAAGCGCCGTACTCGTCTTTCTGATACTTACCGGATTGAAATGCGCTGCTTCAAAAATAATCGATGTGGTCGCGTTCGTAATTTCGGTGTCACACCCTCCCATCACGCCGGCAAGCGCGATCACCTTCTCAGCATCAGCAATCACGATCATACTCTCGTCCAATATACGTTCTTTCTGATCGAGTGTCGTCAGCTTTTCTCCTGCTTTTGCCCGTCGCACTTGTATCTCTATTTTTGACTTTTGATTTTTGACTTTTGACATATCAAAGGCATGCATCGGCTGCCCCACGTCATACATCACGTAATTGGTGATATCGACAATATTATTGATCGGGCGAATTCCGACCGCACGAAGACGTTGCTGCATACTATCAGGAGAGGGACCGATTACCACACCATCAAGCGCCACCGCCATATATTTCATGGAGTCGTCTGTGTCTTCAATCGAAACTTTGAGCGCAATCTCAGCCCCTTCCTTGATTTCTTTCACCGCATAGGGCGATAGTTTCTTGCGGTAGCGCGCCGCCACTTCTCGAGCCATACCGTAATGACCCCATAGATCCGGACGATGATTGATCGACTTGTTATCTACTTCAATTACAACATCATCAAACCCAAGCGCTTCGGCAATCGACGTTCCCGCTTTTGCTTTCATTTTTGATAAATCAACGATTTCTTTTTCTTCACTTTTCGGAAACATGTCCTCGAGCCCTACCTCATCTGCGCTACAAATCATACCCGCTGATTCGACTCCGCGAATGGTCACGGGTTTCAATTCAACCAATTTCCCTTCTCCGTGCCATTTCACCCGCGCACCAATTTTCCCAACGATCACTTTCATCCCTTCGCGTAGGTTCGATCCGCCGCATACGATCTGCGCGATTTCATTTCCCATATCGACATCGCATACTTTGAGCGAATCCGCATTTTCATGCTTCTTTACTTTTTTGATTACCCCCACCACCATATGTGCAAATGCATCAGCTTTATGATGAATTCCTTCCACCTCAACCGTTGACATGGTCAACGCAAGACCTAGTTCTTCTGGTGCGAGTGAGTCAGGCAAGTCAACATATTGTTTCAGCCACTTATAGGAGATATTCATATATTTAGAACTGTTCAAGAAAGTTTAAGTTACCTCCGTGCAAGTGCCGGATGTCTTCAATTCCATATTTCTGCATGGCGAGACGCATGGACCCGAGACCGAACGCAAAACCGGTCCACTCATGCGGGTCGAGTCCTCCGGCTTCGATAACTTTCGGATGCACCAGTCCGCATGGCAAAGTTTCAATCCAGCCCGAGTGTTTGCATGCGCCGCATCCGGCACCTCTACATACCAGGCACTTCATATCAAGCTCGAATCCGGGTTCGACAAACGGGAAGTATCCCGGACGCAGTCTGACTTCCACATCTTTTCTAAGGACTCCACGCAACAATTCCTTCATGACTCCGATCAGATGTGCGATCGAGATATTTTTATCAATGACAATTCCTTCCATCTGGTAAAAGGTGTGTTCATGACTTGCATCCGTCGATTCATTGCGAAAACAGCGTCCCGATACCACTGCACGTAATGGTGCGCCGTATTTTTGCATCGCACGAATCTGCACAGGACTCGTGTGCGTGCGCATGACCCACTCCGGATGATCTTTGATAAAGAAGGTATCCTGCGAATCGCGTGCCGGGTGTGTCGCTGGAATATTGAGAGCATCAAAATTATAATATTCGCTCTCGAGTTCCGGACCATCAAGTACCATAAAGCCCATCGAGGTAAACAATTCTTCGAGTTCAGTGTGCACAGTTGTCATCGGATGCTCGTGTCCGCGAGGAATCTCGGGTAACTTTGGCTGAGTGACATCGATCACCTCGGTTGAACCGATCGCTTCCCATGCTTTCATCTCAAACTCCTGTTTCTTTTTTTCAAAACCAGCTTCAATCTCAATCTTTACTTCATTCATCTTCTGTCCGACGTTTTTCCGTTCGGTATCAGACAATCCTTTCATCCCCTTGGCGAGCACCGTAAATTCACCCGCTTTGCGAGAAAAAAAACGTTCCCGCACGCTCTCAAGATCTTCGAGCGAAGAAACTTTTATGATCGCGTTATGCGCTTCCTTTTTTAGGTGTTCTAATTGTTCAAGCATATTAAAAAAGTTTAGCGATATCCCTCCACGTTACCACAACGATCAATACCATAAGCAATGCAAATCCGATCGTGTGAGCGATCTGTTCATACTTCATCGACACTTTTTTTCCTTTTATTTTTTCGATCAGGACAAACAAAATGCGACCGCCGTCAAGTGCCGGGATCGGCAATATATTGATTGCCGCGAGGCTCAAAGACAACATTGCCATCACGTTTAATACGTACTGAAATCCGAGTTTCGCGCTCTGCCCCACCACCTGCGCAATACCGACCGGCCCTGCGATATCAAATATGAGACCGTTACCCGTAATCAAATTTGCAATCAGATAATAAAACGACACAAACACGGTCACAAGTCCAATTCCTGCCGCGATAAATCCTTTGTAGATTGCAATATACCATGGATAGCGTATCACCCCTGCTTCGGCAATTCCGATCCCAAGTCGTGCAATCGTATCACCCTCAGCGATCGTCGGAGTTGCAGTAATCACCTGTTCCTCGCCATTGCGCACCACATGAATTTGTATCGCTTGATCCGCATGCGCTCCCACATATTCGATCAATCCTGACGCATTCGTGACCGAGGTCTCATCAACCTGCATGATCCGGTCACCAAACATGATGCCTGCGACTTCTGCCGGTGAATCTTCCGCAACCGATTGCACCAATACGCTTGGTGCCTCGACAATGATCGCATGTTTATCGACTCCACTAGACAAATCAGTCGGGAGTCCGATCATGAATCCAAACGACAACACTACCGCTGCAAGAATGACGTTCATGATAACTCCGGCAGCAAGTACCAGTATCCGTTTCCATGCTTTGTGGTGCCCAAAGCTATCAGGCTCGACTGCAGATTCCCCATTTTCTCCCTTGATACGCACAAATCCTCCTAATGGCAGCCAATTGATACTCCAGAGCATCCCGGGAAATTCTCCCGGCTGTTCATCACCTGCCACGGTTTTTTTCAAACTGCTTTTGCCATTTCCCCACACCCAGACTATTTTTTTACTTTTCGGATCCCGATACCAACCAAAAGCTCGAGGAGGATATCCAAATCCAAATTCATGAACCTTGATACCGCATTTTTTTGCCGTATAATAATGGCCCCATTCATGAACCACCACCAGAATTCCGAGAATCACGATAAACAAGAGAATCGTAACCATAGTTCCTATAATATTGACCAAATAGTAATACTAGCCTACAATTAAGCTGTGGTTAAGTATTCCACAGGTAGGAGTTTTTTTCAATAGGACTTATATTGCACAATTGACATCTGGCAACTGGTTCTCCGCAAAAAGCCAATTGCTAACTGTTAATTTTATTTAATTGTTTTCCTATGTCTCCATTACTCATTGTATTGATAGTCGTTGCCGTTATCGTTGTCTGGGGTATTATCCTCTACAACAGCCTCATCCGTCTCCGAAACCGTACTCGCGAAGCGTGGAGTGATATTGATGTCCAATTGAAACGCCGACACGACCTTATCCCAAACTTGATCGAGAGCGTTAAAGGATATATGAAACATGAGCGTGAACTTCTCGAGCAAGTTACCAAATACCGTGCTGCTGCAGTAGAGGCTCAAAACCAGGGAGATACTGCCGCACTCGCTTCAGCGGAAAGTATGCTTGGAAGCACGCTTGGAAAATTGCAAGTAGCCGTCGAAGCATATCCAGATCTCAAAGCAAATACCAATGTCGGACAGCTTATGGACGAGCTCTCGGACACTGAAAATAAAATCCAGGCTTCACGACGCTTTTACAACAGCATGGCGCAGGAATTCAATACCAAGGTTGAATCATTCCCGAACAATATGATTGCGGGACAGCTGAAATTCACCAAATTCGACTTCTTCGAAATTCAGGATGCGACTGAGCGTGAAAATGTTAAGGTGAGCTTCACGTAACACATACCACATAACACGTGTCAATTATGAATGCAAAGGAGGGCTTTCATAATAAACTCAAGCGTCTGATAATTGAATATATTCTTTTTGGATATCGAATTCTTAAAAAATTTCCAAAAGACGAAATTTTTATCATGACTGCCCAGTGTAAACGTGCAATGATTTCTGTATTTCTCAACTACATAGAAGGTTACGCGCGTGGTAGAAAGAAAACAATGAAGCATTTGTATGAGATATCTTATGGTTCACTACACGAATCTATAGGTGTATTTCTCCTAGCAACACACCTAGAGTATATTTCCAAAGATGAATATTTGAAATTATTTGAACGAAAAGAAGAAATAGGAAAAATGCTTTGGAAAAGTATTTCCGGTCTTAATAATGATATCGATAAATTAAAGTAGTGCAACTGCATTTTGATATGTGGCATGTGCTACGTGATATGCGAAACTATGTATTCCCAAATTGACTCCAACAAACGAAAAACCCGATTGCTTATCGCGATCTTCTGCGCCTTCATCATCGGACTTGGCTGGCTTGGTGCATATTATCTGGGACTTGGATATGAGGCTGTATTTATGGCCCTCATCATTTCCATCGTCATGACCCTCGTGTCATATTATAAAGGCGACTCGATCGCGCTTGCGTCAAGCGGAGCCAAGGAAATCACAACCGAGCAAAATCCGTATGTGTATCGCATGGTTGAAAATCTTGCGATTTCCCAGGGGATGCCAATGCCCCGGGTGCATATCATCGATTCCCCGGCTTTAAATGCGTTTGCCACTGGACGAGACCCGAAACACGCATCGGTCGCGGTCACAACCGGACTTATTGAAGCGCTTGAAAATGAAGAGCTTGAAGGAGTCTTGGCGCACGAGATGTCTCATATCAAAAACTATGACATTCGCGTCATGACGATCGTCATCGTACTTGTCGGTGTTGTCTCCCTTCTGGCTGACATGTTCTTCCGGTTCAACCTCTTCGGAGGAAAACGGGATTCTGAAAATAGAGCAGGCGGGGCTCTCATGGTCGTTGGAATTGTACTTCTCATTCTTTCTCCCATCGTCGCTGAACTCATCAAGCTTGCAGTATCCCGAAAACGGGAATATCTTGCTGATGCTTCAGGTGCACTTATGACCCGATACCCGGAAGGATTGGCACGGGCACTTGAAAAAATCAAACAATCCAATGTTCCTTTGAAGACCGCGAATGCGGCGACCGCTCATCTCTTTATCTCAAATCCGTTCAAAGGAAAAATGTTTACTGCCATGTTCTCCACTCATCCGCCGATCGAGGACCGAATCAAGCGACTGAGAGACAACCTCACCTAGTAATAATCCTCCCGGACGGGAGGATTATTTATTTCAACAATTCTTTTAACCTAATCAATTTCAAAGCTCAATCAGGCTTCGAACTTCCTCAACAATCTCTTTCATCTTCTTTTCTGAATGCGCTTCAACATTCAGACGAAGCACCGGTTCGGTATTGCTTTTTCGGACACTGACCCAATAATCCGGGTATTCAAATAACACGCCATCGAGTTCGGTAACTGATGCATCCGAAAAGCGCTGACGAATTTTTTCGATCAGGGCGCTGCTATTCTCCACATGAAAATTGATTTCCCCCGAATGCACATACACATGCAGCGGCTTCCAAAGCTCACTCAATGATTTACCAGATTCTGACAGAATCTTCAGTACCAACATGAGTGACAAATCAGAAGATTCCACATCGTACATGTCCTGATAATACAAATGAAGCGAGAGCTCTGACGCAAAAACAGCGTTAGTTTCTTTCATCATTTTTTTGATATTCGCATGTCCTACTTTGCAGATCTCGGTGGTCGCACCTTCCCGCTCCCAGGCTTCCTTGACACTTCTGCTTGTACGGAGATCATAAAGCATATGCGCATGTGGATGAGCTTTGAGGATTTCAAGTCCGACAAGTCCACCTACAAATGACGCAGGCACCACTTCGCCATTCTCATCCACCAGCCCGATCCGGTCCGCATCTCCATCAAGCGCAAAACCGAAAGCGGCCCCGGAACTTCGCACACGATCCTGCAAATCCTTCAAGGTCTCTTCTTTCAGCGGGTTAGCCTCGTGATTCGGGAAAGTTCCATCCGGTTCGAGATATAAGTATTCAACCTCGATCGGAAGTTTCTCAAGCAATTTCGGAAGTGAAACGTTAGCCATGCCGTTTCCCGCATCAACTACAATTTTCATAGGTTTGATTGATGAGTGATCCACGAGACTCAACACTTTGGCAAGATACTCATCAACCACCCTGAATTCTCGTATACCTCCCTTTTTTTCAACTTCTTCTTTAAAATTCCCACCTACGAGATCCCGCAACTCTTCCATGCCGGTTCCTTGACCGAGCGGGAGACCATTCTCATAGGTTAGCTTAAATCCATTATACTCAGCCGGATTATGGCTTGCAGTCACCATAATACCACCTGCGTGTTCCGGATAGTTCGCACATGCAAAATTGAATACTGGCGTCGATACGAGCCCGATATCTACGACCGAGACGCCCCGTGCCTGTATTCCTTCAATAACTTTTTTTGAAAACGGGATACTTGTCGGACGCATGTCATATCCGACCACCAATGATCTCCCTTCCAACACCACTCCTTTTTGTTCCAGCAGATATGCAAATGCGTGGCCGACATGCCACGCCAACTCCTCTGACAGCTCACTTTCCGCAAGACCTCGGATATCGTAGGCCTTAAAAATCTTGGTTGAATACATAAATTTAATTATCTGGATTTTTACTTGGAGATAGTATATACTCCCCATATAACTTTTTGCAATGTTTTTAAGTACAGGTAACTCAAAAACTTAAAAGTTTCGAACTTTGCCTTTTAAGTTTTGAATTTGAAATATGGATGCCCAAAAACTTCTTGACAATTTCTCGACTCACTTAAAAAATGTCATCGCTCGATCTATTTCTCTTGCGGCACGGCTCGGGAGGACCGAGGTCGCAACAACCCATCTTCTGTATTCTCTTTCCGAAGAACATGGGAGTATCGGTGGTGAGTTATTGAAAAAATTTTCTCTTACTCCCGAGCTGATTTCACGTACACGCCCTGAACAATTTATCGAGGTTCCTTTTGAAACCGCAAATGAACTTTCCAGCCTGGTACCCAACCTGAGTGAAATATCCCGAACCGTACTTGAGAAAGCATTGCTTCGGGCGCATGAAGCCGGGCATTCATATATCGGCACCGAACACCTGCTTCATGGAATTCTTGCAGTCAAAGATACCGCTATTATCGACTTGTTTGAATCATTGTCAGTCAACACGGACGAACTTACCAAACAGCTCGATATCTCATTTCACAATGCGGAAAAATTCACCCAGATGGGTGAGGTAATGGAAATTTTTGAAGAAATCCAAGGGGAAGCCCCTCATCTCCCGGATGAAGAATCAGAGGAAGACCAGCCTCCTCTCGAATCTCCGAATATGGAAGATAATAAGCCCGAATCAGCACCTCCTTCTCTGGTACGTGATCGAAAACAGACTTCGGCGCTCGCGCTTTTTACCACCAACCTCACCCATAGACAACAGACTGAAAAACTTGATCCAGTTATCGGACGTGACGACGAAATCGAGCGCATGATCAATATTCTTTGCCGAAGAAATAAAAACAACCCTATACTGGTCGGGGAACCGGGAGTCGGAAAAACCGCAATTGTCGAAGGGCTTGCTAAGCGAATTGCTGAGGGTGATGTACCGGATATCCTGAAAACCAAAAAAATCCTTTCGCTTGACCTCACTCTTCTTGTTGCCGGAACGATTTATCGCGGAGAATTCGAAGCGCGACTGAAACAGATCATCGACGAATGCGCCAGGAATCCCAACTACATCTTATTTATCGATGAACTGCATAATATCATCGGTGCAGGATCGAATCAGGGCACGATGGATGCCGCAAATATCCTGAAACCTGCGCTTGCCCGAGGCCTGCTTCGCTGTATCGGAGCGACCACCTATGACGAATACAAAAAGTACATTTCAGGAGATCCGGCCTTGGAGCGCCGGTTCCAAAAAATCGATGTTGACGAGCCTGCGTTTGCTGACGTGATTACCATTCTTAGGGGAATTAAAAAACAATATGAAAAGTATCACGAAGTCAGTATTTCTGATGACACACTCACCGAAGCGGTCACACTTAGCAGTCGCTATATTCATGATAATTTCCAGCCGGACAAAGCGATCGACCTTATTGACGAAGCAGCAAGCTCGGTAAAGACCAAACAAAAAGCTCCGCCGTCGGTCGCGAAAATCCATACACTCGAGAAAAAACTGGAAGAATACCTGGAAGAAAAAAAGACGGCAATCGCCGAAGAACGCCTGAAAGAAGCCGCAAAATTGAAAGATGCGATTATGGTACTCGAGAAAAAAATTGCTGCAGCCAAACACACCGCACACAAGCCACGCAAAAAAAATAAGGCGTCGTATCCGTCAGTCATGCCCGAACACATCCGGGACGTGCTTTCAAAAAAAATGCACATTGATCGGCAGATACTGGAACAAAACGAATGGGAGCGTCTCCTCTCCCTTCCTGCACGACTCAAAGAGCATATTGTCGGGCAAGACGACGTGATTCATGAAATCGTGGAAACGCTCAAGATGTCTGAGCTTGGTATCAAAAATACCAGGAAACCATACGCTTCATTCCTCTTTACTGGGCCCTCAGGAGTCGGAAAAACCGAACTCGCAAAACGGCTAGCCGAAGAATTGTATCATGATGAAAAATCATTCATTCGGCTTGATATGGGGGAATTCTCCGAAGGAAATTCTACGGCAAAACTGCTCGGTTCCCCTGCCGGATACATCGGATACAAAGACCGTAATCCGTTCCTCGAAAAACTCAAGCTCCGCCCCTACTCCGTCGTACTTTTCGATGAAATCGACAAAGCGCATCCGGATATCATGAAGCTGCTCCTCCAGATTCTTGACGAGGGCGAAGTCTCCGATACCAATGGCAAAAAAGTAAAACTTTCGCATTCGATCATGATCCTGACCTCCAATATCGGATCTGAATTATACAAATCCACCGGCATTGGATTTGGCGAAGGGTCCCAGACTTCTTCTAAGGAACGAACGATACTTGCCAAAGCCGTAACCGCACGACTCAAAGACCGATTATCTCCGGCAATCCTTTCCCGCGTCCAATCGGTCTGCATATTCAACCAGCTTACGGAAGATAACCTTAGAACCATCATCCAAAAACATATTGAAAAATTGAGCGGGATGCTTGAGCAGGAGCAAAAAATCTCGATTACCCCTGATACTCTCGCGCTTGATGCGCTTATACATGACACCCGTGATCGTGACCTTGGCGTACGTACAATCGAGCGCAAACTTGAACGAATTATCGAAGAATTGGTCATTGCAGTGCTCGGAAACAACAAAAAGAAAACGTACACACTCACCCATAAAAAAGACCGCTATCTTTTAAGTTAAGCGTATGGCACTGCCTCAGCGGAAAGAACCATCAAGACCTTCCCAACCCTCAAGAGGAGCCTACCGCGCTGCAAATGATAATTCATTTGCATTTACCGCAGCGAATGACAATACTGAGCAACACATGGCTGCTCAGTTTAATGGTAGCAAAAACCGAGCACGACGGCAGCAGCAGGAATACAACAAAGATCCCAACGAAGCGGATCGGCTGGAAATTGAAAAACTTGATACAGAGATCAAACAGAACGATGGCAATTCTTCTATTGCCGCACGCGACCTCGGAAACGGATCGATCGGGATCGATCTCAAATTTGACGTCCCCCTCAATCCGGAGCGTGCACGGAATATTTCCCAGTGGAAAGCAAACCGAAAAAAATTCCAGGCGGAGGGACATGAAACAATACCCGAACCTGTGTTACCTGGGGAAGAAAGAATTCCATTGTCCCCAGCAAATGACAACACGATACCCGTCGAAGAAACTTCAGCTTCCGCGAATAATACCGTAGAGAATCCTGACGAAACCTATGATCCATACCCTCTAGACGAAGATGAAACACCGGATGAGGAGGCAATCGACAATCTACAAAAAGAAATGGACCAATCCTCAGAAGAGAGTTCTATTGATGCGCAAACACTGGAACAGGAAGCCGAAGATCAACAACGAAAGGAGACGGAGCAAAAAGCTGAACAACAACAAGTTGTTGAACAGGTGCAAGAACAAGAACAGCACAAGCGGGAAAAAGAGACACAAAAACAGCAAGAACAAAAAAATGCTGAGCAACAGATGGCCGAATTAGCCAAGCAGAATGCTCTAAAAGAACAACAGCAGCAAGGACAGCTTCTTCGTGCAATACAGATGAAACAAAAACTTGATAAAAAACTCCGCAAACTACGTGCTGAAAAATTAGTGCTCAAAGTCGTCCTTTATACGACCAAGGTCCTCAAAGCGATTGTTGACGCTATCCAATCTGTCGTACGATGGCTTGCCAGCTTTTGCATGTCTCTTGCATGGACTATTATTCTTGGAATTCTTGGCGTGTTACTGTATATTGCGTATGGATTATTATTTATCCCCAAAGGCACTCTATATGCGACGATTACATTGACAGAAAAAAGAATAAAAGCGATCGATACAGACATTACAGAAACGAAAAAAAATCAACAAAAAGTCATTTCTATGATACAATCTCTTATGACACGGCGACGTAAAGGTTCTCCCCCGCAAGATGCGCCGAAATTTAACGCTCCGCAACAAGCAACATCCTAGTTTCCTATATGGATAAAAAACGTCTCTTTCTCATTATCGGATTCGTCGTCGTATGTATTCTTCTTGGGTATGCGATTTATCGAGTCTTTTTCAGATCTGATACTGGTACACTTCCCCCATCTGGCACAGGTACTACCGGTGACGGCGGGCTCTTCCCAATCGGAGGTGATCGGGGAAATCCTCCTACCAGCACCACCTCGACCGATCAATTTCCGATAGGAACAGGAACCGGAAGTGGAACAGGAACCGGTTCTGGACAGCAAGGTTTTCAAAATGTAGTAACCAATCCTCCCGGGTCAGAGCCGCTTATCAAGACACTGGTTACCTCACCCGTGGGAAGCGCTGCACCAGGTCCCAATGGCAACGCCCGCTTTTATAATGAAAACGACGGAAGGTTTTACACCGTAGACAGCACGGGACAGGTGCGCGCGTTGAGCGATACGGTATTTTATAATGTGTCTAATGTGCAATGGTCACCTCGTACCAACGAATCGATTATCGAATATCCGGACGGATCGAATATCTATTATAATTTTGACACCAACACCCAAGTCACCTTGCCGAAACACTGGGAATCATTTTCGTTTTCAAACGAGGGCGCCAGAATTACGGCAAAGAGTGTCGGTCTCTCTCCTGACAACCGCTGGCTGGTGACCAGTGACCCCACCGGTAACAATATCACCCTGGTCGAACCCCTCGGAAACAATGCGGATAAGGTAATAGTAGATTGGTCGCCGAACCGACAGGTGGTGGCACTTTCTCTAACTGGAAACCTCCTCGGGGGACAAAGCCAGGAAGTGCTTATGATCGGTCAGCATCAAGAAAATTTCAAATCAATCCAGGTCGAAGGACGAGGTCTTGAAACCCAATGGTCTCCTCAGGGAGGAAAATTGCTGCATAGTGTCTACAATTCACGCAATGATTATAAACCTGAACTTTGGATTGTCGACGCAACTCCAGATACCGCCGGGAACAATCGCAAACCGCTTGGCCTGAACACATGGGCATCGAAGTGTACGATGGCTGATGAACGCACTGTATACTGTGGTGTACCAGAAAACCTGGAGAGCGGTGCGGGATTTGCCCCTGAGATCGCAGATTATACCCCTGATCGAATCTACAAAATTGACACCGTTACCGGTATCCGAACCGAATTACAAACCGACGCTAATAGTCACGTAGTCAACTCCATGTTTGTCTCGACCGATGGATCCACGCTCTTCTTTACCGACAAAAACCAAAGCGGTATCTTCAGTATCCCGATCAAGTAGACACTAATTGTGTATGGCAGACCAAGAACTGACTCATAAAAAAATTTTTGCTGTTTTTATTCCAGCACTGCTTCTTTGCGGACTTGCATTGTTTATCCAGCTTGTCCGCTACGAACCTTTGTCCCCAAAAACACAGGTTGAAACACCTGCCGAAACTGCCGGTAAACTTTCCGAGGTCGAGCTTCTTCCAGACGATCCGATTCTTGGGAATAGACGTTCTCCCAATCTCGTAGTTGCGTTTTCGGATTTCACCTGTGGAAAATGTAGACAGCACTATGAATTATTTCGTAAGTTGGAAGAAAAATATCCCGGCAAAGTAGCCATCGAATGGAAAGGATTACCTGTCCAAGAATTTCCTTATTCATCAATGGAAGCTATACGCTATGGTTACTGTGCTGCGGAACAAAACAAATTCAATGAATTTGCTTTTTACGCATTTGAAAATTACACCAATCTCGTACAGGAAACACTTGTGGTTATCGCCGATGAAATCGCTCTTGATCCTACTGATCTCACTGAATGCCTATCCTCGACACGCCCCAACGATAATATTGTAAAAAATAAAGATATTGCTACATTTTTTAATATCCAAGGAGTTCCAACTTTTTTCCTCAACAATATCCAACTTAAGGAAAATCAAATTGCAACATTGGAAGATTGGGAAAAACTTTTTAATCTATGATGGGACACTGGCGTTTTTTTATCACTACCTCCCTCACCATAGTAGTGGGAATATTCGTACAACCCTACGAAACCGTTTTTGCTGAAGCCGGATTAGGGGAAGCCTGTATTTCGCAAAACTGTAACTCAGGACTTTTCTGCGTCAACAAAGTCTGTTCTGCTACACAAGGCAAACTCATGGATC
>CAZNAO010000015.1:0-10760 GCA_964571295.1 uncultured Gammaproteobacteria bacterium
GACCGTGTGGACCCAAGAGGAGTCGAACCTCTGACCTCTACAATGTCAATGTAGCGCTCTAACCAACTGAGCTATGAGTCCGTTCTGATAAAATACTAAAAGTAGACAAAACTATACTAAATTTGGACGAAAAAGTCAATAAACAAAACTCCTCCACTATATAGTGGAGGAGTTTTGGAAAAACTAACTAAATTCCAAGATCATCAATCGCACTTGTATCAACATCATCAAGTGAAGAAGATGATGGAGCGCTCTGTGATTCTTCAGAACGATGGCGTCGTCCGCCTTCTGGTTCATTGATTTTAAGGTTAACAAGAGCATTATTCTTTGCACCAACCACCTTGAGAAGTGTACGAATCGCACGAACCGTGTTGCCACGTCGGCCGATGACATATCCGATATCAGTTGGTTCTACATCAAGCGTAATGAGGACTCCGCGCTCGTCGACAGTGCGAGTTACTTTTACTTTATCTGGATGATTGACAATCGCCTTGATTACAAACTCAATAAATACTTGGTCCTGATGTTCTGCCATATCATGAATAAAATTACAGAATAAATAAATAAGTAAGATAATGAATCGTCGACTCCCACCATGGGGCAATTCATAGAGAATACTCTATCAGACTAAAAAAAAACCGTCAATAAT
Organism: uncultured Gammaproteobacteria bacterium; assembly: GCA_964571295.1. Classification (GTDB taxonomy): domain Bacteria; phylum Patescibacteriota; class Patescibacteriia; order Magasanikbacterales; family UBA922; genus UBA922. The sequence goes on from CAZNAO010000015.1 coordinate 650, forward strand.
ACAAAAACCCTGTACCGTTCTGGTACAGGGTTAACGCTTGTTTGTTTACGCTGCTGGAGCTTCGGAAGCCTTCGCAGCAGCTTCAGCTTTTGCTGTTTCAATCTTCTCTCGACGCTTCTTGGTGAGGCTTACGGAGAGTTTCTTCTTTGCTTCGATGATTCCATTCTTCACAAAGAGATTATGGATGGTATCAGACATTTGTGAGCCTTTCGAAATCCAATATTTGATCCGGTCCTGGTCAACATCGAATTTCTTTTCCCCAAGTGGATTATATGAACCCAAAATTTCAAGGTTTCGAGCCTGGGTATCTCTTCCCTTTTCGGAAATAATCACGCGATAGCTTGGTCGCTTATTCTTTCCGATTCTCTGTAGACGAATAGTCAACATAATATATTATAGAATTGATTCATTAAACAGTCTAAATAGAGCGTAAAGACGGTTTGTATACGGCATAAGATACCAGAATTAGCCCGTTCTGTCAAGCGTGACAGACTAACCTCTCTCCTTGCCTGCCAACAGGTTACGAAAATCGTAAAGTTTGTAACGTCAAAAGTACACACAAAATCACCACGGCAATCCCAGACTTTATAGACTTCACGACTTTTGACTTTCCGACTCCTCAAGTTTCACTCCTACTAGCTTACTGATTCCACCAGACCCCATCGTGACCCCATACATGATGTCCGCGGCATGCATCGTCACTCGATTATGGGTAATGATGATGAATTGCGACTGAAACGCGAGTTCGTGTAAAATAGTGGTAAACCGAAGCGTGTTCGCTTCGTCAAGCGCTGCTTCAACTTCATCAAGTAACACAAACGGAGATGGATTGGTATGCAAAATAGCACACAAAAGTGCAATCGACGTAAGGGTGCGCTCTCCGCCCGATAGTGCCGCCAAATTCTTGATCTTCTTGCCTGGAGGCGTCGCGACCACCTCAACACCGGACAATACTTCTTGTTTGGGTTTGCTTCCGCGTGCCGTTTCCTGTTCAGGTTCATCTGACTCAAGAACCGCAGCGGCATTCAATAGTGATGCATCTTCCTCTTCTTCAGATGCGGGTTTACCGTACAGTTCAACCAGTTCTGCCTTACCGCCTTCAAATAATATTTCAAAATATCGTGAAAATTCTTTTTTGATTTTCTTAAACGCAGCCGCATGCTTTTTCTTCATGAGAGTATCCAACTCTTCAATAATGTCATACAGATCATGAGCAGCTTTTTTGAGATCAGTAAGTTGACTCTGCAAATGTTCATAACGGGAACTGGTTTCCTGATATTCTTTCAAAACCTCTTCATCAATGCCCCCGATAAGACTCAAAGTGTATTTAAACTTTTCAATCTCAACCTTCGCCTCATCATGAGTAATCGATAATGGGGGTATACCCCGTTCTTTAATTGAAGCGTAGTTCTCTTTGAGTTCGGTATAGATCTCTTCCTCGAGTCCTTCCCGTTGAGTAGTATGTTTCGTCACATCCATTTCAAGCACATGCTTTCGGTCATGGGTACGATTAAGCGCTTGCTGTCGGCTCTGCATTTCATCTTGAAGCGCAAATACGCGTGCACGTTTTTCCTCTTCTTCACGATTGAATGACTGGATTTTTTCTTGGACAGCATGCATCTGCGATTCTCCAGTCTTGATTTCCGCTTCCAAGACTTCGCGTGACTGTAAGAATTCTTTCATCATGTATCCATACTCTTCTTCACTCATCGTATGCATCTTCTGCTCGCCGGACAGTCGTGAAATTTCAACGGCAACCTCACGAATGCGTGCCTCAGCCGACGATACGGAGTGTGATGCGATTTCAACATCAGTTGCAAATCTGGTTTCCTCAGCCTTCAGAGTCTCAATCTCAATTTCAAGCGAAGATAATTTTTCTCGATACTGAGCAACCGAATCACCAACTTCATCAATCGAAAATATCGGTAATTGGTGCGCTTTAGTCGCGAAAGTGATACCATTGGTGCGTTTATGTCGGTAGCCACCCTTCATCGATCCTGATGTCTCGACAATATCTCCATCAAGCGTAACCATGCGTACTTTTCCGATACCGATCTCACGCGCGACGGCGATATTTTCGACGACCAAAGTCGAGCCGAACACATATGAGAAGATGGTGTCGAATAGTGAATCATGGGACACCAGGTTTGTCGCAAGGCCATACACCCCTCTCTGGTGTGCGAGAGATTCGATTTCAGAAGATACGAATCGTGGTTTGATGGTATTCAGTGGTAAAAAAGTTGCAAAACCGAGATGGTGCTGCTTGAGAAATTGGATACACGCTTCAGCGACCTGATCATCTTCCACGACAAGCGAGGTCAAATGTGCAGCGGCAGCCACTTCGAGCGCAACCCGATACGTATCATCAACCTGAGCAAGCTCAGCCAAAATACCATACACACGTCCACCAAAAGTATGTTTAGGCTGAGTCACAATCGCATTCACCGCTCGCAGTCCTTCATATGAAAAAGTATCTCGCTCACGAACAATATCCCGCATGGATTGTTCAAGCCGGACAATCTCTTGCTGCAAACCAATTTTTTCACGCTGTTTCTCTTGAATACGTGATTGTCGTTCCTGAAGTTCATTTCGAAGTAAGGACACCCTTCTCTCATACTCGACCCGCTGTAATTCAAATTCCTTTTCAGTACCCTGGAGCTCGGCAAGTTTGCTTTCAATCCATGCGATATTTTGTTTACCCGCTTTACCATATTCGGTTTCAAGTTTTGCCTGCACAATTGCACGTTCTTTTTCTCGGGTATGTTGAAGTTGTTGGATCTCATGTAACTCTTTCTGTAAAGCCTCAAAAATATCTGTTCGCGATTTTTCTTGTGCAATATGCGCAAGCTCAGTCTGGATCTCCTGAAGCTGTCCAAGTTCTTCAGAATATGTATTTGCTACTTGTAATAATTCTCTTTGAAGCCGATCGATGGTTTCTTGTAAGGAAGTGTGCAAAGAACCATAATAGGCTTCTTGCAATTCACGAAGTGAGCGTTCAACCTCCTGCCGCTGCTCGAGCTTGTTCACCTGACGTTTCAAGGATTTTAGTCGTGGCTCAATCTCAAGTACGATTGCTTCAGCGCTCGCAATATTTTCTTCAGTCCGAACCAATTTAAGCTCTGCATGATGACGTTTGATCTGGAACTCCTTGATCCCTACCGCTTCATCAAAAAATTCCTTACGTTCAGACGGAGACTGGAGAAGAAGCCGGTCGATCGTTCCCTGCCCGATGACGGAATATGACCCTTGTCCGAATTGCGCACGCGCAAGCAAAAGTTGTAAATCCACCAGCCGGACTTTATTTCCATTCAATAAATATTCACTTTCACCCGATCGATATAACCGGCGTGAAATCGCAAGCTCCTCATAAGGCACGTCCGCACGCTTGTCTGAATTATCAAGTACCATGGTGACCGCGGCCAGACTCATTTTCCCCTTTCCCTCGCTTCCTGCAAAAATAATATCTTCACTTTTTTTTCCACGAAGATTCTTCATGCTCTGTTCTCCAAGCACCCATCGAATTGCATCAGCAACATTACTTTTTCCACTACCATTCGGCCCGACAATCGCCGTAATACCTTGTTTCCCATCGCGAGATGGCTTCGGAAACTCAATAATCGTATGCTCAGCAAACGACTTGAATCCGTTAATTTCGATACGGGTAACAAACATACTAATACCTCTATAAAATCGCACTGACTTTCCAGCTGAACTATATTTTCTCATATCCGCAAAATAAAGAAAAGTCTCAAGGTTCTTCTTACAACTTTATGGACTTTCACCTTTACAGATATTCGACTGAACCTTTCCCTTGACAATACCCCGGTCTTCCTCTATACTCCCTCGTTCTATATCTATGCCACAAAGAATCGGAAAACAAATACATGAACTCCTGATGAAAAGCAAGATGATTCGCCTCATCCCGCATCAGAATCCAGATGGAGACGCGATAGGGGCGGTTGCAGCACTCGGGTTATATCTCAAAAAACACAACAAAAATGTGGAAATTTTTTGCACTACCGAAGTACCACACCACCTACAACACATGCCACTCGCAAATACTGTCGTCTCAGACCCAACACTATGGGATAAACCCTGCGACGCGATCGTGGTATGTGATTCAGGTGATGCATCCTACGCAGGAATCGATAAATATTTGAAAAAGAATAAAGAGGCAACCGTAGTAGTGATCGACCATCACCCAAATAATGCGCATTTCGGAGATATCAATCTGGTTTCGACCGTGCATTCATCAACTTGCGAACTGCTTTACGACTATTTTGTCGCAAATCAAGTAGTGATAACGCCGGATATGGCGACCAACCTATTATGTGGGATAATGTACGATACCGGATCTTTCACCAATTCAGCAACCTCGAAGAAAAGCCTGATGGTTGCAGGAATATTGGTAAAACTCGGTGGCGCACTTACAAAAGTTGTACACTACTTATACAAGGATAAGCAGGTGACCACACTTAAATTATGGGGCAAAGCGATGAGTAATCTTCGACACGACACTGAACACGATGTTGTGTATATGTGCCTTACTCTTGAAGACATGCGTGCATGTGGAGCCGACGAAGATAGTGCTAATGGTGTCGCAAACTTCATGAGTATATTGAAAGACGGACGAATCCATATGGTATTGAGAGAACAGCAAAACGGTATGGTAAAGGTGAGCATGCGGACCAAAAGAGATGATACGGACGTCGCGGAGATTGCCAGAGAATTCGGGGGTGGAGGGCATAAAAAAGCTGCAGGGTTTACTATTGAAACTTCAGTTGTCCAGGCATACGACAACATAACGCCCATCTTGAATAAACATCTAAAAAAGGTATAATAGAAAAGTTACTAATTACTCTAAATTGACCTATTTTAAGCATTTTTAGAATAATTAGTACAATTGGGTTTATTAGAATAATTGAAATATATGGACATCCGATCTCAAATTCTCGTTCCTACGGTCATTGAAAAAACTACGTACGGCGAGCGAGCGTACGATATTTATTCAAGATTACTCAAGGATCGTATTATATTTATCGGAACCGCAATCGACGACCATGTGGCAAATATTGTGGTAGCACAACTCCTATTCCTCGCAAACCAGGATCCGGAACAGGACATTAAACTCTACATTAATTCTCCCGGGGGTTCAGTGACCGCAGGACTTGCGATCTATGACACCATGCAATTTATCGAGCCCAAAGTCTCAACCATCTGTATCGGCATGGCAGCAAGTATGGCGTCAGTACTCCTCGCGGCCGGAGAAAAAGGCAAGCGATTCTGTCTCCCGAATAGTGAAGTGATGATTCACCAAGTAATGGGTGGGACTCAAGGTCAAGCGAGTGATATTCAAATCCACGCAGAACGTATTGTAAAGATGAAAAAACACTTAAACGGAATCCTCGCAAAACACTCGGGTCAGTCTCTTGAAAAAGTGGAAAAAGATGCTGATCGAGACTACTTCATGAGTGCTGAGGAAGCAGTAAAGTATGGATTGGTGGATAAAGTGATTGAATAAATAATAGTAGGATATATAAAAAATCCCCCGAAAAGGGGGATTTTATTATTGTTAAGGATTGAACCTTACCCGTACCAAGAAGATGTGTGAAAGGAGAAGACGAGCCGAAGCCTGAACTATCCTTCTACACATCCCCATGCTTGTCGTGGTACAGGTGGCAATGATTGAGTTATACAATCGCTACCATCTATACGAGACCCGCAGGAATATGAATATAAGTTAATCATGTAACGGCATATAATAGCATATAACCATATTTTTGTCAAGTCCCTTGGGTAGAAAAATAAAAAAAATGGCTTATTTAAGCCATTTTTTAACCTCTCTTCCAAGTCTACCCTTCCAAAGAAACAGAAAATTCAGTGGATGAAGAAACAGGGGTGGCAGAGGAAGGCTGTTCTGACACTCCACTCCCGGTAGAGGTAGTACTTGCCCCGGAACCAGAAGATGCCTCAGTCTTCTTGTCGACACCGACAAGACAAGTCTCAGGCAAGGGGCGATAGTAACTGTCAAAGACGACTTCTTTCTTTTCGCCATTCGGCAATTCCCGAACATACGTGAACGAGGCTACCGCTCCTGGGTAGGCATGCTGGCATTCTTTCTTTCCAGGAGGGAGTTCAGTCGTTTCAATGATCTTGGTAGGACCAGCCGGCATACGTCGCGAGACAGTCGGCGGGATATAATACCCTTTTCGTCCATCACTCGTTCCCCATAAGGTAAAGAAGAGATCTCCCGTCTGATCATTCAACTCAGACGTAATAAGAATATGATGACCAGTGTCGTTGAGGAATCGAAAATCGGTACCCGGATCATAAATCGTCGCATCAGTTCCCGGAAGCCCATTGGTAAGATCATTATAATATGAAATCATAAGCGAATGATTTCGCCGTTCCGTGATCTCAAGCCCTGCATTCATTGCCGCACGGAACATAGTAGTTCCGATCTGGCACAATCCTCCGCCGATTTCGGGAACCAATCGATCCCCTTTGATCGCAAGCTCAGGCAAATACCCGCCTGCCAATGTAAAAGGTTTTAGGGCATCAAGTAAGGAAAAATTTTCTCCGGGCTTAATGATAAGACCATTCAATTTGTCGAATGCCGCATGACGGATATTCTTATACCGATTCCCCGGGCTACCCTTGAAGACCGACTGCCCTACTCCCAGCACCTCAGTAATACCAAGATCATTGACGTCCGCAGTCTTGATATCAGGTTCTACCTCTTTGACGCGTATGGTAATAGATTCGGTACTAGTAGCATGTTCTTCGTCAAAACGTTGAGCAAAAGCATCCTGAAGTAATTGATAAGTTACTTCAACATCTACCGTAAGCCCAGGATGAGAACCATGAAATTCTGCAACTTTATTATCTTCCCCAATAGTAAAGGTGGCATTTTGAGGAGCAACATCAACGTCAGGAGCTACGGTCTCACGCAAAAATGCATATGTAGATGAGGGAGACAAAACGAATACTGGAAAACCCTCATCATTAGGAACTACATCAAGCATGCGGGAGAGCGCCGTCGTATTCAATGTCCACGTATACGTACGCTTGGTTGACGAATTGAAATAATCAAGTACTATCGCCCCTCCTTCAAAAGCTTTGGGTAAAGTGTCAACAATTTGCCGCACATCATCTTCAGTAATGGCAGGATCGGTTTCAGTAGTGGTAATATGAACCTGCGGTAATTCGAGATGTGCCCATCGATCAACAATCTGCCCGACAATATTATCGTAATCAAAAGCACTACCACGTGATGAAGACGTTATCTTATACTCTAACGGTGACACAGAAAATACTACAACACCTGCATTTACCATAGGAGTGATGTAGGGAGTGATATTCCGATCAACCTCCGCGTACAACTGATCCTTATGTATTGCAGTCACTCCGATTTCGACCGACGGACGAGCAATGAGTGAGGTTACCGCTGCGAATGAATCGAGGACGCGGTTGCCCGTTTTATTTCGTGAAATAAGATCGCGTGCAAGAGCAGGAGTGTCGATTTCAATAAGATCGGTCACAGTGTCTTCTCCGATTGATTGCGGATACAAGATAAACTCGCCAGTAGAAGTTGTGGCATCAAAGGTAACCGGGATCCCCTGTGTAAGTAATTTTGCCTCCATGTGCTCGATAAACCCGGTAAGCTCTGCTTCATCCATACCTCCGATTGCGTATTCACCAATATGCACACCAGGAAATACTCGTCCGGAAAAAGACTGTCCATATGCGATTCCAGCACCACAAATCGCAACAACACACCCGAAGATAATAGAAAAAATAATAACAGTTTTGGTACGCTTCTGTTTTTTCTCGGGAGAAAGCATATTTGGTTGTGCAGTCGTATCCGTCATAATACAAAAACTACTCCTCTACAATTTCAATTGAAATTTTGCGATCCTGCGTACGCTTGGGAACCGTGATTTCCAAAATTCCATTCTTATATTGGGCTTTTGCTGCATCTCCATTGACCTCGACCGGCAATACGATAGTCCGTGAAAAATGACCCCAAAAACATTCAGTGTGATAAAACTCAATCGAAGACTTACCAGCGACCGGATTGATCCGCTCCCCCCGAAGGGTTAAAAGGTCGTTGTGAATATAGACTTCGATACGGTCAGGAAGAGCACCTGCCACGGTTGAGACAATATATACGTTTTTCTCATCATGCGCAACATCTACCGAGAGTTTACCCTCTTCCAAATTTTCATGCCAATCAGCTGGCACAGATGTAGGGACAAAAGAAGCTGGAACATCGGAAGACCCTGCTGAGACACGTTCAACAATCATGGCATATGAGGGGTGTGGTTGTTTTCTCTGCATATAGGGAAAGTATACAAAGGATATGCCTAATTTACAATAGGTTCTACGAGGTTGACTTTTATAAAATTTTAAGCTACACTACTCCAGTCTTCACAATGTGGAACTGAGGAGAGGTGGCTGAGTGGTTGAAGGCGGCAGTCTTGAAAACTGTTGTAGGCTTTTAGTCTACCGTGGGTTCGAATCCCACCCTCTCCGCAAGAGAATTATAAAATTGGTTATTTTGAATAGCTATTGGCAAAATGGAGAGGTGTCAGAGTGGTCTATCGTGCAGCTTTGCTAAAGCTGTGTCCGAGTAATATCGGACCGAGGGTTCGAATCCCTCCCTCTCCGCACGGAGAAAAATACGTCACGACAATATACAATGGAGAGGTGGTTGAGTGGTTGAAAACAGCAGTTTACTAAACTGCCGTCCCTTTCGGGGGACCGTGGGTTCGAATCCCACCCTCTCCGCACGGAGACTAAAAAAGACAGTATACGCAATTTGGCATACTGTCTTTTTTTTAGTATAGTAGAAGTTCTCGTTCTCTTTATTTTTAAAAAAATATATGAAAAAAAGACTTTTTTTCTTGGCGCTCGCCGTGTCATTCACGATATCTGCGTCCGCACATGCGGCAACCTGGACCCCGACTACGCCTCCCGGGTACACCCCGCTCGAATGGGTGGGTTCTACCGGGGTAAAAAGTTTTATGAAAGCTCCGGTCAATTCAGGATATATTAATTACCTCACGATTGTCTATCTACCCCAGACGCAGATACAATTGATCGCGTCCTCCACTCCAAAAGTTCTCAAGGGAGCTGCGGTTGAGCCGTTCGCATCTGCTTCGACAACTGCGGAAAACTGGGCATTCGCAAAAACGATGGTCGAAACATTCAAAGCGGCAAACCCGCAAATTACATTTCTCTGGAATGCACCCTTCTTCAACATGAACATGCCGGTAACCGAACTCAGTCTCGGACTCAAATCAACCGATGCAAACGGCGCATACATTACGAGCGGAGCGCGCCCCGCATTCGACATGGAACAACCTCGCCGGATGCTCATTATCGATAATGCAGCAGGTACGGCATCGATCGCCGATTTCAACGAAGATGTTTTTGTAAAAAAAGGTGATCAAGCAGTTGAAGGATTTTCACCGAACGGCAGCCCGAGCGCGAAATCAGAACAAGCTGCACGCGTATTCCTGGGAGTGCGCAATAACGGTACCGAACTGGTGGTATTCTGCAGCCGAAGCGCGTCACTCGATGAAGCAAGCGCGGCACTGAGTAACGCCGGTGTCGCTCTCGAAAATCAGATGCAGGTCGACGGAGGTGGAAGCGCCACCTGTGCCTACAATCTGCCCGGGCAATATTTCGTCGAGCCGAATCGTTCACTTCCGCATATCATGGGTGTGATTGCGAAACTCCCGAAAGGAAATGTCACTATCGATAAACTCAATGTCCGTGCAGGTGCAGGAACCGGCAACAAGGCGCTTCGACAATTACCGATCGGTACCGAAGTAACTATATATGAAGAGACGAACGGATGGTATCGTATCAGCAAAACCGGCAGTGAATGGGTATCGGCGCAGTATGTAAAAAAACCGGTAACCTATCCCTATGATGCGATTACCGCGATTGATCAATTGAACGTGCGGTCAGGTGCAGGAACCGGCTTTGCCGCGATGAGAAAATTAAAAATCGGAACCGCGGTCAAAGTATATGAAGAAAAATCAGGCTGGGCAAGAATCGGAGATACCGAATGGGTATCGGCGCAATATATCAAATAACAAAA
>CAZNAO010000015.1:10860-21037 GCA_964571295.1 uncultured Gammaproteobacteria bacterium
AAAAAACGCCTGCGTTTTACAAGCCTGAAACACAAGCATCATCCAATTTATGCATTTCCTGGGTACAAAAGACAGGAATTAAGTAATCGATTAATCCAAGAATACGCACACATTTCAAACGAAGTAGAGGCAAAACTTGACCCGCTCGTACAGGAAATATATATGGATCCTCGGGTATTTGAGTATGAATGGTATGGGGATCAGGTTACGCGTACGAACTATGCACTCTGGAAAAAAATACCCGGGCAAAAAGATACTAATCTGGTATATCTCGAACAAGAGAGTATTGCGAATGCATTGCTGTTGAATTACCACATGAATGACGACACGCTCCTTACGAAATTACTGACCGATGAGCGTTATCTCAACGCATTCGAAAAATATTTTGACGGGATCAGGGGAGCATTTTCTTCCGAAGAAAACCGCGGCACCGTCCTGTTCTGGGCAATCCGCGATCACGAAAGAAAAAAACTCACACGGACCGGGACAACACTACGATCTGAAGACGGAACGTATGAAATTTCCTTGACCAAAAAAACGATCGCGCACGCGCTCGAGAAAAAAGAATTGATGCCGAGTATGGCACTCACCTTTATCATACTCAGTTTTTACTACGGCCTTACCTGTGGAGGCGGATTCTCACAGGTAAATTATTTGACCCGCATGAAAGACGCATACCTCAAGCTTCTTGAGGAGATGGGGCACCCTGAAGAGCTGCCTCAAGTAACATCCATAAAGACAGATTTTTTCTGCGGAGAATTCGTGTTTGCAACCATGAGCAATAAGAAACGAACCGCACACGCATCGAGCACCGACCTTATTATGTATGGGGGTGAAGAAACAGGAAACCAATTGCATGAATTAGCCAAAATCTGTACACTGGCTAGTGCAGTGGATGAAATGATGCCGGAATACTATAAAATCCTCTATGGCAAAGAAACCGACCTCGTTCCGCCGGGAGACGCTGCACTAACACCCTGTATCTATGTCTAGAAAATGCCTCTACTGCGGCAATAACCCGACTAATCATATACTATCCTGGATGTCGCAATCCCTAGTTATTATAATGAACCCGATTGGCGCCGCAGTCGCCCGCGGTCCTGTCGGGCGAGGTCTCTCAAGACTGACACAATGGTTCTTTACGGCAACATTTTGGCTGTTTGACCGATTCGGAGCGGTCAAGGTCAATACGGATAAAAGCACGGTGGTGAGCTTCCGGGGCAAAGCGCTATGGGACGAAGCTGAACGCATGGGAATTCCGTTCAAAAGTTTCGTGGTAATGGGAAATCCGGTCGATATCTTTGAAGCTGAGATCAAAGACAAAAAAATAAAATTCAGCGGACTCCCAAGACCTCCTCACAATGCTGCGGGATCCGACTGGTGGCTCGATGATAAATTTATACTGAAGCAAAAGCTACAAAAAGCAGGCGTGCCGGTCGCACGCGGCGGTGCCTTCACGCACTACGCACCGCTCAAAAAAATGTTCGACACGCTCGATTGTCCAGTCATCATAAAACCACGCATTGGATCGCGTGGACGGCACACGACTACGCATATTACCAATGAAAACGAACTGAGGGCCGCGTTTGACCGCGCGAAGCAACTATGTCACTGGGTCGTCATGGAGGAACATCTGATCGGCAGCGTCTACCGCGGCACCATGATCGATGGAAAATTCAGAGGCAATCTCCGCGGCGATCCGCCCCGAGTGACAGGAGACGGAATCCATACGATTGAAGAATTGGTTGCAATAAAAAATCAAAACAAAAATCCTCAGATCAGCGAGGTGAAGTTGACCGAGGTGCACAAAGAATTTCTGGCACGCACCGGAAGAAAGATAACTGACACACTTCCTGCCGGCAAGACAATTGATCTCTTGGAAAAAATCGGAATTTCATACGGCGGATACAGTGCCGAGGTGACCGACATCACACACCCGGAATTGGGGCCGATTCTCGAGACAGCGGCGGCAGTAGTGCAGGATCCGATGATCGGATTTGATTTTATCATCGAAGATCCATCGCGCTCCCCTCATGAGCAAAAATGGGGTATTATTGAATGTAATGGAGTGCCTTTCATCAACCTACACCATTACCCTATCGAAGGAAAACCGAATAATGTGGCACGATACGTATGGGAATATGTTGAGAAGAATGTAAATATATTTTAGACACAGCGTCTATAAAGTAAAAAAACTTTCGACCTTGTGACTTCAGACTTTTAACTGTACACCCTATGTTTACAGGCATTATTTCAGCTACCTCAAAAGTTATTAAAAAAAATCTGAATAATAACGGAATGATTTTGACGATAACCAAACCGAAAAACTGGAAAGTTTCCATAGGCGCGAGTATTACGGTAAACGGCGTGTGTTCGACACTCAAGAAAACTACCGGTGGACTGACTTTTGAATACATGCCCGAGAGTCTTGAACGAGCAAACATCGGCTCTCTCGAAGTAGGCGGAGTGGTGAATCTCGAACAATCACTCAAAGCAAGCGATCGGCTCGATGGACATATTGTCCAGGGACATGTCGATACGATGGGGACAATCGCATCACTCAAGTCTGAAGGAAATTCGTATATATTCACGATTCAACCGAAAGAAAAAAAATATCTTGGTTTGATCGCGGAAAAAGGATCAATTGCAATTGATGGTATCAGTCTTACTGTAACCGCAGTGACCAGGAGTTCGTTCGCCTTCAAAATCATCCCCTACACCTGGGAACATACCAACTTGTCAACCAAGAAAAAGGGTGATACGGTAAATATCGAAGTAGACGTACTTGCGAAATATCTTAACCAATTGACCCGCTATGCAGCTAGAACATAAGCCCTCAATGACCGTGGACGGACACACGCTCAATGTGGGAATCGTGACCGCGCGTTTCAACGAAGAAATTACGGATTCGCTTCTTGCGAGTGCGATGAGCAAACTGTATGAATGCAAGGTGGAAGAAAAAAATATCCGAAGTGTCCGAGTCGCGGGAGCTGCGGAAATTCCGATTGCGCTCCAGAAGCTTGCCCGGACCAAAAGATACGATTGTTTGATTGCGCTCGGATGTATTATTCGTGGAGAAACCCCGCACTTCGACTACGTATGCAAGATGGTTCAGGAAGGCATCCTGCGTGTTTCTCTCGATGAGGGCCTGCCGGTTGGTTTCGGCATCATCACAGTAAACACTCTTGAGCAGGCGATTGCCCGAAAAACCTTAGGAAGCGATGCCGCAGTTGCAGCACTCGAGTGTGCATTATTGTGACGACGCAAAAAATGACAACATAATAAAATGCCCTCTCCGGGCATTTTTATGTTAATAATGGATAATAAATTTCTTGCGCTATTTTTCGAGCGGTGTATACTGGAAATATAGTTAATTCTTAATAGATATTCATATGGCACACAAGAAAAAAATGGCTATCGGTGCCGGGTTCGCCGCACTGACAGCAGCTGCAGTCGCATATTTCTTGGTAGGACCGGACGGAAAAAAGAATAGAAAAAAACTCCAGGGATGGGTCATCAAAATGAAAGGAGAAATCGTGGAGAAACTTGAAGAGGTAAAAGAAATCACACAGCCGGTATTTGAAAAAATCGTAATGCAGGTGGCTAAAAAATACAAAAAAATAAAACACATACGCCCCGAGGATCTTGAACACGCAGTGACAGAAATCAAGAAACAATGGAAATCAATCGTAAAAGAATCGTCCCACAGGTCGTCTTCGAAAAAAAAGAATGGAGGGGAAATTGAAGATGCAAATAGTAAGTAATCCTTGATCTCCTAGTATGTTTACGACTACCGCGGTCATCCTCTTGCAATACTAAAACCAGAAATCTCACCTGCTCGCGCGCGCATCAATGCTCGTGCACACTCGAATATCGTGCTCCCGGTCGTAAACACATCGTCAACAATCACGAATTTCTTCCCACACATCAGGGGAAGAAATTTTTGTGTTACCGAAAACGCTCCTACCACATTATTAAGTCTTCCCTGCCGGTCGAGCGTCGCCTGTTGCGTGGTATGCTTCACACGCATCAAAGGATTAAGAAAAGGAATATTGGTTGCACGACTTACCATAGACGCAACACGCTCGCTCTGATTGAACCCTCGTTCAACAAAACGTTTCCGATGCAACGGCACCGGAATAATATAATCAGCGTGAAACATCTGGTGCTCTGAAAAAAACCGGGTGACGAGCGAGGCGAATAACGGCTCAAGTGATTCAAGATACTGGTACTTATACAAATGTACCAACCGATGAATGAGTGCGCCCTCGGCCAAAGGCATCATGGCGACATGACGTTCTATAGGAGACAGTGCACGACAGCCGAGGCAACATGTACCGTCTTCGGAAGGCTCGTGACATACCGGACAACAAAATACACCCGGAAGTTCGAGCGTATGAAGGCATGCGTCACAAAAAATATTTCCTTCCACCTCACAACTAACGCAAAAAGAAGGAAAAATAGCGTCAAGTACGAAAGTCCATAAAGTCTTAAAGTCCATAAAGGGGAAAAACAAAAATCACCTAAGAGATTTAATGAAACCCGACAAAAGTTTTGAAATTTCGATTGACACATCATAATGTAGCCGTGTCTGTTCTCTGGTGAGATACCCAAGACCATGTGCAATATACAACATTGAACGTACTTCTCCGCAAGAACCTTTTGCGATAAATAAAAAATGGGTGAATTCCTTATCACCCTTTCGCTCAAATCCCTCAGCAATATTATTCATGATTGAAATCGTGGCGCGTTGTATCTGATCCTTAAAACCAAAATCACGGCAACTCTTAAAATTCGAATAAAGAGCAAGTGTCAACTGCTTTGCCTTTTGCCACGCAATAATATCCTCGAATTTTTCGATACGCATACCCCCCTTTTTATAGACTTTACAGACTTTCGACTTTGCGGACTATTCCGTCCAGATCCCTTCGACGAGCCATTGTGTGTCTGATTTTACCAAATCGACTTTTGCAGTAATAGTTTTTGTCTCAGTATTCGAATTTTCAATCCCACGGGTAGTTTGTCTAGCACCGACTTCGACACTTGCCTTCTCAGGACTGTACGAGAGAATATGAGTACTCAAAACTTCAGTTGTAACCCCCTGATAGGTACTATCTTGTTCTTGTGACTGAGACAGAATCCAGCTGTGCATACCAGAAGCAGAAAGTGCGAGTGCGTCATCAATATGCTGGTTGTCATTTTGATTGGAATAACTCCAGAAACGCTCCACAAAAATACGTGCGGTCTGTTTTGCATATACTTCGTCAGGATTTCCTGGAATGGTCACTTCTTCCGAAGGCACTGTATTAGGGCGTCTGAATTCCACCGTATCAAGCGGCGGTAACTCGACTTCAGTAGTGACAGTGTCCACAGGAACCGTTTCCGTCACTTCCTTATCCCGAAACACTACAAAAAGTAGAATTCCAACTGCAACTACCACAATTCCACCAATAATGAGTAATATACGTTTTCGTAGAGTGAGCATATGTGTTTATAGTTAAAAGGAAAAAATCTGTAGCTTTTTCTCGTCATTCCCGCGAAAGCGGGAATCCAAGCATCGATGGCAAGCTCTCAGATTCCCGCTTTCGCGGGAATGACGTACTAAAGGAACTTTCATCTTTATGGACTTTATAGACCTCACGACTTACTTCCCAACTGCGTCGATTTGAATTCTTTTTTCGCACGTTCAATCTCAAGCAATTGCTGAGGATTACTCGTTACCAACTGGTCTTCAGTATATGACGCAACCACCTGGATTGCAGCGTGACGGTTTCCCGCAAAGAAAATTCCCTGCCCTACCCCACTATCAAGCAAAAGATATTTTTCCCCCTCGGTCAACATGAATGTCTTCTGAATCATATCGACCGCGGATGGAGACTGTCTCAGTAATAATTGCATCGCAGAGTTATTTACAATAGCCTGCCCATAAGGTGAGCGCAGAAAGTCATTGACGTCCTGAGTAATAGTAGTCACTCCAAGATAATATTTTCGGCACCGTTTCACAAGCGCATACATAAATTTAGCACTATCTTCGTGGAGCATGAGCCACCACGCTTCGTCGATAATCAACAGTCGCTTTTTCTTCTCCGAACGAACAATATTCCAGATATAGTTAATCAACGTATAGATTGCCATAGGACGGAGCTCATCTTCGAGATCGCGCACACTGAAAATTACCAACTGATTATTCATGTTAACATTGGTGGGTGCGTTAAACAATCCAGAGAATGTACCATCCGTATATTTACGGAGTTTAAGTGCGAGAGTTTCTGCTCCATCCATACCCTCAAGTACATCCAATAAATCCTGCATGATAGGGGCCTCAATACTCGATAAATCTGATAACGGAGTGATATCTTTCTTCGCATACGCTTCCAAAACCGCACGGTCCAGAATCGAATCTTCCTGCGCAGTAACTGTGCCGAACATAATACGAAGAAGTCCCTTGAGTGTGATGACCGCGCTTCGAATAATATCCTCAGTCGATATCTGCTGCCCCACTGGTCGGGGTAAATCAAACGGGTTAACTTTACTTTCTGATGCAAGCGAAATATTGATATAGGTACCACCTACCGCTTCCGACAAATGCATGTATTCCATTTCAGGGTCAATGACAATAATTTCAGTACCCATCATGAGACTGCGGAGAATCTCGAGCTTGACGGCATATGATTTCCCAGCACCGGACGTCGCAAACACGACCATATTCGCATTCTGGAGTGAAAAACGGTCAAACAAAATCAAACTGTTGTTATGCTTGTTGATACCATACAAAATACCATTGTCACTCGTAAGCTCAGTTGAAATAAATGGAAACGAAGCCGCAATCGGGCTTGAATTCATATTGAATGAAATCACCAGCTCATCCATGCCGAGAGGTACCGTCGAATTGAATCCCTGCTCCGACTGGTACAAAACATGCTTGCTATGAATCAATTTTGAGCCAAAGATATTATGGATATCTTCGGTAACACGTTCGAGCTCGTCCTTGGTCGAAGCATAGAGGGTGACATAAAAGGCGAATTGAAAAAAGTGCTCAATACCCTGGGTCAAGTCATCACGCAGTCCCTCAATGTCACGAAGTGCAGTTTCCCGGATCGGATCACGCGGAGCACCCTTCTCAGTATCCGCACTGATCTGTGCCTGGAGCGCCCCCACCTTCTTTTTTAGTTGCTTCAAAATAATCGACGCGTCAACCGGATAGAAAAACATGGAAACATCCATGGTAAGGTTCAAATTGAGTATCGGACTTGACCAGCCGATCGAAATATATCGCGGATATGAGACCACGAAAATAGTACGCAAAAAAATACTGCCCAATTGAAGAAAATTCGATTCGACATTAAACGCTGAAGGTGCGATCAAATCACGCAATGCCACCGTTCCTTCACGGTATACGCGCTCTTCTTCAAGCGTAACCAAAGTCTCGTCGGTTTGAGGCACCTCGCGTCCTTTGAATTTTTTGTTTCGTGAGTCGTAAGAAACAGGTTGGAATGGCATAAAAAAGTCTTAAAGTCGAAAGTCTTAAAGTCGAAAGAAATTTATATGTATTTACTTTCAACAGTATGGACTTTCTGACTACATCGGCATATTTTCTTCGATCCGCTGCTGAGTCACATCCCCCAGCTGCTCCGCATAGGAAATATCAGGATTATACGTACTGTAATAGAGTTCAATCAGAGCCTGAGTATCAAGAGCCGCAACTTCAAGACCCATACTCGTGAGCCCGCCTTCAATCTGACGCACCCGCAAATCCAAGTCTTCGCGACGTCGCTTAAATTGTTCGTCTTTCAGTTTGAGTGTAAACGCAGGTGTAAGCACTTCTTTAAAACGAGACCAAAAACCTTTCTTCTGATCATCAAGAGGTGAATACGGCACGACGACAAAATATCGCTTGGTCATAATCTTGCCGATATCAACAAGTTCTTCGATAAACAATCGGTAATCAGCAATCTGCACGCGAAGCAATTCATTCGGCTGTTCACGCTCAATCTTAGATAACGTATCAAGATACGGCTTGATTTGAAGCCGACGCGACTGTACAACGATCTGGATCGGAAAATCAAGAGAATTGAGGAAACCTACGTATGCGGAAATAATTGCGTTCTGCTCATCTTCGGATTTGAGGGCAAAATTGATGCTCGATGTAAGTAATACCCGACGCATAGTGCCATCTTTCAATACCACAACGCCGTCTTTGATTTCAGCAATAGGTAAATGAGCCTGACTGCTCGGCTGTGAAATTCTCTTTTGTACGGCTTTCTTATCTTTCATATATGAGCTTCCATACGTTATGATTCATTGTCCTCCCGATAATACCCTCCGGTATTCACCAAAAGCGACAAATCCTGTATCCGTTCTCGCCGAACAGGTTTTATTTCAGGTTTGAGTTCGGGTTCTTCCGGAACATATTTTCGAAGTACATCCAATTCCTTCTTGCCCAATGTCTTGTGCCAGACCCGCTGTGATGGACGACGAAGCGTCTGAATGATATTCAATAAAAAATAATGGAACGACTGTCCGTTGACCTTGACAAATGCGAGAACAAGCCCTCCTCCTCCAAAAAAAATAAGACAAAAAATAAATAATGCCAAATCCCCATAGCGGAAGGATAAAAAAACCACCATACCGATCACGAGCAAAATCAAAAACTGTCGGGTCGTGATCGGCCCCAAAATCTTATCCTCGATATCAATAAATTGTGGAACGACAAACTGCTGCATACATGGTAGTTATAAGTCATAAAGTCTATAACGTCGAAAGTAAAAACGGACTTTATGGACGTTAGACTTTACAGACTTTCAACTAAGCTTAATCCATCATTTCAAATTTTCGAGTCATTTCCGTAAGCGCCTGGTACTCATCATGGGTCATATCACTCCCCTGCAATACTGCTGCAATGGTTTCGCGTTGGCTGAGAGCTTCAACCGTCTTATCAATATACATTCGGAATAATGGACTCTGTCTCCAGCTGTCACGTACCTGTAAGTATAGCAAGTATGACTCCTCTTTCCAACCACTGAACTTCGACAATACCATACTCGCCGCAGTTTTCGGATCACGTGAAAGTCGTCTGAAATCGTCGATCGTGAAACTTGCAATCTCTTCTTTCGGTCCCATGACCGACGTAGTCGGACGCACTGCCCGAACTTCCTGGATGACCGAGGGTGGGGTGGGCACTGTCTTTGGCACTGCCTTCGGTGTCATTGGACGCGACGGCGGCATGGGTTTGGGTGCAGAATTAACTTTAGGCTGGATCAGGGTGGCATTGCCGGATATCTCATAGAACAATTTCTGAGCGTCGCCCTCGGACAAGCCGAGACCTCCCTCGGAAGGAGACTTCATCACATATTCACAAAATTGATGTTCATCACGAATACCTTTTTTCCAAGACAGGATCAAAGCAGACGCGCGGGCTTCAAGATCTTTGGGGATCTGTACTGAACTCGAAAAATCAACCTGAGTAGTCGGTGCGTGCCCTGTGCCATGCTTCTCTTTAAGCAAATTGATTTCGGACATGTCCTCATCAAGAAGCGAGCGACGATCTTGTTTTTTCGGAAGAGATGATACGTGGGAGACAGATGGTGCGGGATGCTCAAACACTTCGACCACCGGAGTAGTCGTGGAAAGATGTTGTTCGGTAATAACCTGCGGAAGTGAAGTGCCAGATGGGAAAATCACGGTTTCAGCAGCTGCAGCTGTCACAGGTTGTGAAGTGCTCGGTATGAGCGGGATTGCACGACGGATAGGTTTTGTAGTGGTTGCCGCAGGCGTAGTCGGAATAAGCGGAATCGGGCGACGTACCTGCCCTTTCTTGCTCACAACAAGAGGCTTCACATGCTTTTTCTCCCGAGAAACAAGATCTTCTTTAGTCTTACCCTCATCGCGTATTTCTTCTTTTTTTTGTACTTGTTCGGAACTTGCCGAAGTAGGAAGATTAGCATTGGCAGGAGCAGGGCTAGAATTGGGAGATGCGGATTCTAAGTCAACATTCGATGAAATGCTTTTCCCCTGTTTCCGTTTCTTGAATTCCTCAAGCGTAATACGCTCGCTCGTACCATCGGCTTTCTTCACAAGTATCGTAGGTTGTGATATAGGATTGTCTGCCATATATACGCTTTTATTTTTTCAATAACTCATCATTCCACCGAAACTCTCCTGCCTCTTCATCAAAATA
>CAZNAO010000016.1:0-19101 GCA_964571295.1 uncultured Gammaproteobacteria bacterium
ACTTCGTCAACGACTAGACCGAGCGCATCCGTGTCCCTGACTTGTCCCAGACCCTGTTCTTCCATAATATGGGAAGGATCGATATCCCGGTCGTGATCAAGCATAATTCCGAGAATTTTTTGCGCATTGGTGGAGTTGATTTTTTCAGTATAGATGAGTGAAACGAGCTCAGCGAAATTTTCCGGCGTGAATTTGATATCGGTAATTTTCATATTCCGTTCAGCCAGTCCGCCCATCAATTTGCTTGTAATCCATCCGCCAACCAGACGTGCAACTTTTGACCGCACTTCTACATCATCCTGAATCAATTCTCCCACTTCACTCATGACGGCTTCGGTGAAATTCGCCCACCCCTTGTCTTCTGACAGGAGAGCTGCGTCAGCACGTGACAAATTGTATTCTTCGATGAACCGTTTTCGTTTTGCCTGGGGAAGTTCGGGGAGTGAAACTATTCCCGCAATTTCGAGCGGTTCGAAGGGAGGAATATCCGGATCAGGGAAATAACGATAATCTGCCGCGTTTTCTTTGGTGCGTTGCAATACGGTCACTTCTTCGTCTTCATTCCATCCGCGTGTCTGTTGCACCCACGTTTCTCCTGTCTCAATCATGCGTGTCTGGCGTTCGATTTCAAATAGGATGCCTTTTTCCACTGCCTTGAATGAATTCAGGTTTTTCAATTCGACTTTTGGGTTGAGTGTAATTCCGTTGAGTGGATTCACTTCGCCTCCCACAATTTCAAATGTCCCTGCTTCCTGTAGTGAGATATTCGCTTCACAGCGCATGTGACCTTTTTCCATGTCTGCATCGCTTACGTCGAGTGCTCGGAGCAATGTCCTGAGTTCCTGGCAATAGGTCTTTGCTTCGAGGGCCGAGATAAAATCAGGGTCGGTGACAATTTCAACCAGCGGGGTGCCTGCACGATTGAAATCGACCAGGGTACCGTTTCCGCCATGGAATAATTTCGCAGTGTCTTCTTCGAGATGAATGCGCCGTATGCCGATCACTGCTTCATCTCTCGGGTTTTCTCCTGGGGTGAGTTCAAGCGTAAGGGATCCATGTTCCCCGATCGGTTCGTCGTATTGTGAGATTTGATACCCCTTCGGCAGATCAGGGTAGAAATAGTGTTTACGGTCGAATTTTGAGAGTTTCCGGACGGTGGCACCGAGTGCCTTGGCTATTTTTACGGTTGAGACGATCGCTTCTTTATTCGGAACCGGGAGCGTACCCGGCTGTGCCGTGCAGATTTCGCAAATATTCGTATTGGGCTTCGGTTCGTCAGGATTATTGGGGCAGCTGCAGAACATTTTTGAATTGGTCTTCAATTCGACGTGCACTTCCATTCCAATGATCGGGATGAGTTTTGGCATACATTTTTTTTGATACTATACCGCTTAGCGTACCATTCTTTTTTCCAAAAGAAAAGACCCCGTACTCTGAGGAGAGCGGGGTCTTTTGGTGCCTTTTTTGTTATTCCTCGACCTCTGTCCCTGGGTTCTCTGATGCTGGTTTTGATTTTTTCAGATCAAGGTAGAGGATAGTTGGGATGCCTGAGGCGAATGGGGTCACGATCGCCTGCACTGCCGATGTTATTATCGTTAATATGAATGAAAAGACTGTTAATTTTTGGAATGTCAGCGTGTCCACGTCAAAATGGGAGAACATGTTGACGATACTCTGGTAGACTGCCATGATCGCGAGCACGGCCAATATACCTACTACGATTCTTCCGAATACTCCCCACCAGTTACCTTTCACGAGGGTGCGGCTGAATCCGAGCGCACTCACCCCTTTTTTCTTATCAAGCACCCGTGCTTGTGCGACGAAGGTGAACCAGATACTGAAAATGATGCCCGGGATAATCACGAGTATAAATCCGCCGACCACGATCAAACCGACCAGGAACGAAAGTCCGAATACCGGTAAAATCAGACGCGCTGTTTTTTTGAGGTATTCTTTGGTCGCTTGGAGAGGTCGTCCTTCGTCCATATCAGCTAATGCCTGGATATATGAGATCGTAAACCATAACGACAGAAGCGACATGCAGATTGCTCCAACTATAAAGAGTAGTGCTCCCGTAGGTACGATTCCGTATACGATACTAATCAAGTCTACTGAAAATCCAGCGAGTTCCACTACAAAGATCGGTAGGAAAAAGAGGAGGGTAAATTTGAGTATCACCTTCGGGTGGGTGCGGTAGGGAGCAAATGCTCTCTTGAAAAGATTTGACACTGAGGGAAGCATAGAAAATGATTAAAACGTTATATCTTTATAGAGTATAGCACAAAGTTGATTATTCTTTGATTCTCGCTGTTACTATGTCCCATAGTTTTTTATGAATCGTAGGTATAGATTCATTTGCATTGATTCGTATCCACCCGCATTCTTTTCCTAGTGTATCATGCGCCTTTCGCACGGTCTCGATAAGCTCGTTGTTTGTCTCATGTTTGTGTCCGGTTTCTGTGGCTTCTACAAATCGTTCACCTTCAAATAAAAAACTTATGTCCTCTTTGAGAAGGTGCTTGTTTATATCTTTCAGAAATTGTTCACTAACTCCAGCGCCAATTCCCCAGCTAATTCCGGTCCCTACATAATCTTCGGCAATGATGTGTACCCCTTTTTGTAATTTTTCTTTAAGTATTGGTTCGTACTGCGTACGGTCTAGGACATAGAGCAATTGCGCTTCACGTGCATTAAGCTCGTAAGTATTTCCTTCTCGAAGGTAATTATTGATAATCGGTCCTGCGGGTGCCTGTGTATAGATGGGATATTTGAGATATTCGGCCATATATCCTTCCTTGTTCATTCTTTCAACCAGCATGCGTGCTTGAGTACTTTTGCCGAGATTGTTGATACCGTAGAGGACAATAAACATACCGATTAACTAAGTTTTTTATAGGTAACAAATGAGAAATGTTCATGATCTTCTCGTTCGGTTTCTTTCCAGATCGTCCGGTCGATTGTCGGGAAAAATGCAGTGCCATCCTCGATAAATGTGCGGATGTGGGTGATATAGAGTGTATCCGCCCGATCGATCGACTGTGCGTATATTTCAGCGCCCCCAATAACCATAATGTCACCCTGTTCGTGTTTTAGTGCTTCTTCTACTGAATGGTGGAGTACCACTCCTTCAGGAACAGGGTATGCAGTATTTCTGGTTATCACAATATTTTTTCGGTTTGGTAAGGGACGAAATTTTTCAGGGATCGATTCCCAGGTTTTTCTACCCATGAGTACCGTATGCCCGGTGGTTATTTCTTTGAACCGTTTCAAATCCTCAGGAATGTACCATGGCAGTGTTCCTGATTTTCCAATACAATTGTTTTCTGAGATTGCTGCGATAAGAGCGATCATACCGCGATTGGGAATTTAATCGTTGGGTAGCTTTCGTAACCCACGATAGATGAATCAGTATATTTCCAATTAAAAATAGAATTAAATTCAGGAGTTTCGATTTTTGGGAGAGGGTATTTATTGGGGTCACGAGTGAGTTGTTCTTTTGCTCCCTCTACATGATTTTCGTAGATATGTACATCTGCCAAGAATCCGACCAGCTTTCCTTCCTCTAATCCTGTTTCTTTTGCGAGAAGATGAAGCAGAAGTGCATAGCTTGCAATATTGAAGGGAAGTCCGAGCATGACGTCAACTGACCGCTGATTCCAGAGTAAATTCAATTTTCCGTTAATAACCGTAACCTGAAATCCGTAATGACATGGAGGTAATCCCATGTCATGGAGCTGGCTTGGGTTCCAAGCCATTACAATCATGCGGCGGTCATTGGGATTACTTTTGAGTTTTTCAACCACCTGCTTCAACTGATCGACTCCTTTTCCCGTGTAATCAGTATCGTATGATTGGTAAGGTGCATTGAAGTGTCTCCATTGGAATCCATAAATCGGACCGAGATCGCGTTCTTCGAGCATGCGCTGCTTACTCACGTCGTCGTGTCCATATGGAGCTTTACTTGGACGCGCCCATTCATCCCAGATATGGTTATTTCTTTCTTTCATCCATTCTTTATCGGTAATTCCGTTGATGAAGAATTCCAACTCGCTTGCGATAAGACGAAACGGGACTTTTTTGGTGGTAAGCAGGGGAAAGCCTGCCGACATGTCGTGCTCAAACATGGCGCCGGCAATTGCGTATGCATCAGTTCCGGTACGATTTGATTTGAGGACGCCGGTATTGAGGATTTTTTGTACGAGATCAAGGTAAGATTGCATAGTGGTTTTGAATTTAGAATTGTCCGGTTGTTCCAAAGCCTCCTCTACTTTCGGCATTCATGCTTTCAACCTCATTCCATTCCGCCCGGTCTATTTTGACAAAAATTCCTTGTGCGAGACGTTCACCTTTTTCCACTTTGACCTCGTTGTCGGTAAAATTATAGAGGTTGAGTTTGAGCTCATCCTCATCTCCGCAATAATCCTGATCGATAGTCCCGACCCCATTTCCCATCATAAGCCCCTTTTTTTTTGCAAGACTCGACCGTGCGGTCAGCATGAGCATATATCCTTCGGGTGTTTTGATGATAAAATTCGTAGGTATCAATGCGATGCTTCGAGCCGGAATTATTTCATCGGTTCTCGCGTAGAGGTCGAATGCCACCGCTCCCTTGGTCTGGTATTCAGGAAGAGGGAGGGAAGTATCAATTCGTTTGATATTAATTTCCATATTTTTTCATAATATTTTCGAGCGCTTCGTAAAATTCTTCAAGACTTCCTGCATTGTCTATCTTTTCCTCCGCGGTATCTCCGAGTTTTTTAATGAGGCTCTCGGTTTCGGCATGCTCTTCTTTTAAGAATTCTTCAAATGTCTTATTTTCATCTCCTGGATTTTGTTTTCTTTGCACCACACGCTCCCATCGGGTTTTTTCATCCCCGGTGATATACACCAAATGGAATCCGTCCAATCTCTTTAGATATTCTATATCGGTGGGACGTCTAATTCCTTCTACGATGACGAGATTATTTGTATCGCGTGCGACGTCTTCCGCGATTACTTTGCTCATAACATCTTGCCCGTATGTCTCACGAAGAAATGTAGAGAGAGATTGTAAATTTTCTCTGCTTTGTGGTATGTAGATTCGTTCCAAAATATCCCGAAGCATGGTTGAGAATCGGTAGATATTTGCTCCATATTTTTTACTCAAATATTCCGCCGCTGTTCCTTTACCGCTCGCGATACTTCCCGTAAATCCAAGGATTATTTTT
The DNA here is from genome assembly GCA_964571295.1 of uncultured Gammaproteobacteria bacterium. Taxonomy (GTDB): domain Bacteria; phylum Patescibacteriota; class Patescibacteriia; order Magasanikbacterales; family UBA922; genus UBA922. The sequence goes on from CAZNAO010000016.1 coordinate 5,208, forward strand.
TTCATACTTATTCTTTTGCCCATTCAGAGCGATATTGTCGATACGTCACTCCCGCGGCATCAAGAATGCGTCTTGATGCCTGGTAAATATCAAGATCGTGATATTTGTCACTTTCATAAATGATTTCAGTGATTCCATTTTGGACTATTGTTTTGGTACATTCATTGCATGGGAACAGCGTACAGTAAATTTTACATCCGTGAGTTGCTTTGTTTGCATTGTATATTGCATTTTCTTCCGCATGGCATACGTAGGCATATTTGGTTTCGAGAAATGAGCCTTCACGATCCCAGGGAAACGCATCGTTATCAATACTTCGAGGAAAGCCATTGTACCCAAGTCCTACCACGATATTTTTTGAATCCGCTATTACTGCACCTGCCTGGGTTGAGGGATCTTTTGACCGCTCTGCAATGACGTGAGCCATGCGCATAAAACATTCATCCCACGAGATATAATTTTCTCTTGCTTCGGTTGGCATACTTATTATGATAATAATCCTAGTGTATCAGATGGATATGGAGCATACAAGTGCATTTTTGTATTAAAAAATCACCCGTTTTTGGGTGATTTTTTGTTTTTTTATTGAGCAATTTCCACTTTGACACTTGGTCCCATACTGCTCGTGAGGTAGACCGCTTTGAGGTACGTACCTTTTGCAGAATTTGGTTTCACCTTTTTCAGGGCGTCAACGAAACTTTCGAAGTTTTCTTTGAGTTTTGCCGTATCAAAGCTTACTTTACCGATTGATGCGTGTACATTTCCGGTGTCGTCGTTTTTGAAGGCGACTTTACCTTTTTTGAGATCAGTTACCATCTTTTTGACGTCCTTATCGACCGTTCCGGTCTTTGGGTTAGGCATCAATCCTTTTGGCCCCAATACTTTAGCGGCAACTGCAAGCTTAGGCATCATTTCAGGGGTTGCAACCGCGATATCGAAGGTGATTTTTACGGTTCCCGACTGAATTCCCTTGATTTCGTTTTCTCCGTAGATGAAATCAGCCCCTGCCTCTTTCGCCGCTTTTTCATCGTTTGGTCCGACGAATGCCGCTACGCTCTTGGTTTTGCCGGTTCCATGCGGAAGGGCAACGGTCGAGCGGATCTGCTGATCACTCTTTTTGGTGTCGATACCAAGGCGTGCATGTACTTCGACTGAAGCGTCGAATTTTACGGTACTGGTTGCCTTTACGAGCTCAAGTGCTTCGGTAAGAGCATATACCTTATTTGCGTCGACCTTGCTCGCAAGGTCTTTCATGCGTTTTGACATACTAGTCTTTGTTAGTGGTACAAACCCTTGTCTCTGATACGAGGACAAGGTCCCACGTGAATAATGCATCAAGAATAGGCTATTTTAGCTGAAAAGTCAAGAGGGTGTATGGAGAGAGGGTTTGAAAGAGTTTTTCCCTAACCTTTTGGCATTTCAAGCCTTTTCATGATGCGCTGCAAGTTCAGCAAAGGGGATGATGGCGATACTCCAGGGAATTGCTGAAATGATGATCGGGAGTACGACCTCGGGGCTAGGGAAGAACGTGGTCGCGATATAGATCGCAAGCGTAAAGTTCATATAGGCAATCGATACGGTTGCAGCGATACGTTTTTTGTACGAGAGCCAGGAGAAGAGGAAATAACCGATTGCGTGTATGATGATAAATAATGCACACAAGGGAAGTAGATATGTAAAAGGATGTCGTATAAGTGTGTCGATAATGGTCGACGCGTGGATAGATATTACCCCAATGAGCAAAAGTCCGAGAGCTATTAATGATCCCCCTCGCGATAATTTGGTTATTGCGGTTGCGACGTGTGGTGTGGCGTGTTTGATAAATTCAGCCGCGAGAATAGGGATTATGATTACCAGTGCCATCCGTATGCCCATGTTGGCGATATCGATTGATACACTCGCGGGTACCAGGAAACGGATCATGAGCGGTGCACTGATCGGTACTATGAGTGAGGTGATGATCGAGAGTACAAGCGACAAGCTCTGTTTTCCGTGAGCCATGGTAGTGAACAAAGGTGCGGTCATGGCTGTCGGCATTACTGAGAGAAGTAAAAAAGCAAATGCGACATGCGGAATCAGTAGGGAGGCGAGTCCATATACGATGATGGGGATGAGAATTAGTTTTATTACCGTTACGAGTGTGATTGTTTTCCACTCATGAGCGGTTTCAACCACATCTTGCAGATGGAGTTTGAGTGCAGAGAAAAAGAAAATTGCACCAAGAAAATAGGTAACAAAAGGGTAGAGCAGTGATCCCTGCGTGGGAAGAAAGAGTCCGATCGCAAGTGAGCTTGCGAGGACAAGGATATAAATATGCGCGAGCGATGACTGTCCGGGTGTTTGTGCGGGCATACCTATCTGCGTACCAGGTTGGTCGGGAATCCCGCGATGAAATTTTTGATATTTTCAGTTGCAGTGTCAATTATTCGATTGAGTGCTTCAGTACTATTGAATGCGTTGTGTGGTGTGATGATGGTATTTGGGTGATCGACGATTGCATTTTCAATGAGTGCCTGTCGTATTTCTTTAGGATTTTTGAGGCGTATGATACTTTCAGGTGTTTTGAAAATTAATTCTTCTTCGAGTACATCAAGCCCGGCCCCTGCAATCGTACCGTCCTGCAACCCACTGAGTAATGCTTCTGGTTGAATCAAGGCGCCACGAGCAGTGTTGATGATGTATACCCCATGTTTCATCTTTTTGACTGCAGTGGTATTGATGAGATGTGTCGTCGAAGGCAAGAGTGGGACATGGAGTGAAATAATGTTTGATTCTTTGAACAGGTGTTCAAGTGGCACATATGAGAATCCGTATTCTTTTTCCAATGCAGGTTTTGGAAATGCATCATATGCGAGGATATGAGCTTCGAATCCTGAAAGTAGTTTGATGAAATGAATGCCAATATGTCCCGTACCTACGACACCGATAGTCTTTCCTTTGATGTCAAAGCCTCGAAGGTTGTGATAATCGTACCTGCCTTCTTTTACCCGCTTGATCGACGGATATATTTTTCGTGATAGATCAAGGAGAAGGGCGAGCGCGTGTTCAGCGACGGTATTTTCTCCATAGGTGGGTACGTTTGAGACTGTAATTTTTTTCTTTGCCGCATATGCGAGGTCGATATGATCAAAGCCCGTAGAAAATGTAGCGATATGCATGAGGTGGGGCATGGAATCAATCACTCGCTTGTTAATGGTAGAATCAACAAATACACCAAGAATGGTGGTGTGTGGATCAGTATGTGTATTCTCAATCGTTGTCGAGGAGAGGGCAACATCGTGTGATTCAAGTGCGCGAACAATTCCTGACTGGAATTCAGGGTCAATACTCGTAAGTCTAATAACATGATGCATAACAGGCATTACTATGTACTAAGTATAGCATACAGGTATGCTATTTGTCCTGTATGTTTTTAATTTGTCCTGTGGAATGTGTGTGCAACAAAGTAAAAGAGGTCTTCAAATTCGGGCTTGATCGTATGTGTTGTTTTGATTAGACCTGAGAAAATGTTATTTTTGTGTATCGCGGTGATTCGGGTTTCGAATTTTCCATTGGTGAATTCTGTTGTGGTCATTTTGATATAGCCGAGCGTGGTGTGAGTCTTGGTTTCTGTTTTCCAATTTTTTCGAATTAGGTCGGACTGTTCGAATCCTACGGTGTTTCCATGTGCAATGTCCACCTGATCTCGGATGTCTGAAGCACTATATGACTTTTTTTGTGGTAGTGGCATCACTGATAGGTATAGCGCATCATCAGGAGCGCTTGATTTCATGAATCCGACTAGGTATTCATTTCCGAATGCTCGTGTGTAGGAGAATCCCCTGACCACTTTGTATGCAGGGGGGTATTCAAAGTAGATTTTTTCCTTTACTTCTTTTCGTACAAATACGCTGGTATTTGTTCCCGATTGTCGCTCTTTCATGATGTCTGCGAATGTTCCTTTATACGTGAGTTGTGTCGATGCGGTAAAATCAGATCCTTCACGGAATATGGTCTTTGCGTTGACTCCGATCATGGATATTTCTTCAAAAGGGTAGATCGTCACTTGTGGTAATCGATCTGTTCGATAATTCAATCGTCGGAACGCGGTTTCATTCGAGATTTTTCGAAGCGTTTGGTATTTGGGATCCTGCGCGCTTGGTTCGACCCGATAGATGTTCGCGCTGTTTTTGTCTTTGAATATCATGTAATTGGGAGCCGCTTCGCTCATGAGATTGCTGTTCGGAAACATATTCAGTGAAGAACCGGTTGGGATCGCATTCAAGGTTGTATCTGATACAACTTCAATCCATTGAGGACGCAATCCCAATTCGGTAAACGTTTCTCCATTTGTGATATGGTATTTGGTATTATTGATGATAAGATACACTTCGTTTTTGTTTCGTGATTTCACGATCGATCCATCGCGTAGGATCAAGGTTTCTGATCTGCCGTTTATCTGGGATCCTGAAGAATTGGATGAGCTATTGCTTCCGGTATTTGTATTTCCTCCGGTTGAGTTGTTGTTTCCTGTCCCAGACTTGAGCGGTACGTATTTTTCCACGTCATTCGGCACTGCACGGAGCGTCAGGTCGTCAATCCGATTGATTTTGCTCGTGGAATCGAAGTATGTCAAAAAATCTGTCTCATTTCTGAAGAGTTGTTTGGTGCAGTCTTCAGTAATGTAATAAATATCGGTACTGAGTGAAGACTGGTACGCAGATTTGGTACGGAGAGAACAGTTGGTAGTTGCAGCATTTGTAGATGGAATATGTGTTGTGAGCGACAGTGCTGCAATTGTAAGCGTTGGGAATAATTTTTTCATAGAAGGAGAGCTAATGAATATCGTGGTGAGTATAGCATATTTAGGGTAAAAAGTTATAGAAGGATTTTAAATTATTCTGCATAATTTTAAAATCAAAAAAGCAAAGTTTAAATTTTGGATTCTCGCTTTTCGCGGGAATGACGGGTTAGGGAAGTGGTTGAAAATTTTATTTGAACTTTGAACTTGTTTTTTTCATTTTTATTTTGTAATAAAAAACCACCGTGATTAGGTATCAGGTGGTTTTTTATATCGTCTATTATCCCTCGATTTGTACTCCCATCTGACGAGCGGTTCCTTCGATCGTTTTCATCGCCGCGTCAATGTCGTTGGCATTGAGGTCAGGCATTTTTTTCTCAGCGATTTCGCGGAGCTGCGCCTTGGTGATTTTACCTACTTTTTCCTTGAGCGGGTTACCAGCGCCTTTGCTGATTTTTGCCGCTTTTTTGATGAGTTCACTTGCTGGAGCCACTTTCATGATGAAGTCGAAGGTGCGGTCCTCGTATACGTTGATGATTACCGGCACGACTTCACCTTTCTTGTCCTGGGTTGCTGCATTGAATTTGGTGCAGAAGTCCTGGATATTGAGACCGTGCTGTCCGAGTGCCGGACCTACGGGAGGTGCTGGATTTGCAGCGCCACCCACGATCTGAAGTTTGATTTGGGTTGTAATTTTTTTTGCCATAGTATTAGCTTATAAGGCCTATAAGGCTTAGAGATGCTTATAAGGCAGAAATGCGTAAAAGGTTTAGAAGCGGAGAATATTATTCTCTCAAGCCTTTTAAGCATTATAAGCCTTTTAAGCATTATAAGCCTGAATTTGTTTAGATTTTTTTCACCTGCAATGCATCGAGTTCGACCGGAGTCTCGCGACCGAACATATTGACCAATACCTTGATTTTTCCTCGTGAGCTGTCGACTTCGGCAACTTTTCCTTCGAAGTTTTTGAAAGGACCGTCTACGATACGAACCGGCGTATTCACTTCTACATCGATCTTGTGGCTCGGATCTTCTACGTCCATGCGTTTCGTGAGTGATAGCATTTCCTTGGCATCAATCGGGGTCGGCGTAGTGCCAGTACCGATAAATCCAGTCACGTTTGGGGTATTTCGGACCACATACCATGAGTCATCGGTCACGATCATTTCGACGAGCACGTATCCCGGGAAGATTTTTTCTTCGACCACGTTGCGTTTTCCGTTTTTGATTTTGATCTTTTTCTCTTTTGGAACGAGTACTTGATAGATCTTATCCTGCATGTCGAATGATTCGATACGCTGTTCCAGATTGTGCTTCACGTTTTCTTCGTATCCGCTGTAGGTGTGGATCACGTACCAGCGTTTACCGAGATTGCTTTGTTGCTTAGCCATAGTATAGAGGCTTGAAATGCTTAAAAGGCGCTAAAGGCCTGAAAGATACGATTAAATAAGGTGTTCGAGACCGAGGTTGAAGAGCTGGTCCAAGACCGCGAAGAAGATCGCCATGCCAATTGCGAGCACTACCACGATAATGGTGTAGTTGATCGCTTGTTTTTTGGTTGGCCAGGTGACTTTTCTGAGTTCGCTAATTGAATCTTTGACGTAGGTGATGAGATTCATATAAAAACGTTCGCTATTTTAAAAACGGCCTTGGGCCGATTGATAGGAGAACTATACCAGGAATAGGGGAGAATGTCAAGTTTATTGACTTGTTTGCACGTCCTTCATCTCTTTTTCAATTCTTCTTTCATAGACTCAACTCTTTCTTGAATTATTTTATCAATTCGTTCCATTGAGTCTAGATTTCTTGCAAATTGCTTCTGTTTTTCTTTATTGGGAAAATATTTGAATTTCGTACCCTCGTTTTTCCAGAGAAATAGGGCGCCCTTCCAGTACCTTTTGCGTAACTCTTCGTTGTATATTTTTATTTGAATCATTATCTCTATGCCTTTGGATATAAACTGATCAATAAATTCTTGTACTGCTTCTGCAAACCTCTCTAAATTAGCTGCGTAATCTTCTCTTTGTTGTGAAGGGTTGAGAGTTTTATTTTGTACCTCTAAATTAATACGAAATTCATTTAGTTTGGTCATTTCAGAGAAATTATTTTTCATCTCCTTGAGAGTTTCATTTAATTCTTTGATACCACTGTCCACCCACAAAATTTTATTATGCAAATAATAACTTTTGATTTTAAAATCAGGAAAGTTAATATCCCTAAAGACTTCGCGCATTGCTGGAAAATTTATTGTATCGAGACTAGCGGCATTGTTGTTACTTGCGTGCCTCACTCTTTTTGCCAGATCTTGGATTTTATCTATAAATCTTTCTAGTTTCTTTTTTGTTTTATACGCATCGTCCAAACTTCTGGTAATTCCAATTTCTATGCGTCTTAAAGATTCTTTATATTCTTTTTTATCTGTCCATCGTGATTTTATCCAGAAACCTATTACAGAGAATATTATCGCAAGAAAAGGACCGAGAGCACTTCCAATCAGTTCTTGCCATTTTTCTAGAAAATTTAGTGTTTCTTCTGTCATATTTTATATTTTGAAAAACAGCTGACTGTGCAGCTGTTTTTTTGTTTTTAGATATCGAGATTTTTTACATTCTTTGCATGAGTCTGGATGAACTTTTTGCGAGGAGCGACTTCGCTTCCCATAAGGATATCGAAGGTTTCGCTTGCTTTTTCCGCATCTTCGATTCCGACGCGTTTGAGCACGCGATTTTCCGGATTCATGGTCGTCTCCCAGAGCTGCTCAGGATTCATTTCTCCCAAACCTTTATATCGCTGGATATTGAGTTTTGACTTGGTTCCTTTTACTTCTACTGCTGTGGTTTCACCCTCATCATTCTCTTCTTCAATTACCTGCATGTCCTCATCGGTGATTCCGAATTTCTTTTTGTAATCATTGAGTGCAGTTTCATTGTAAATCCAGTTTACTTCCTTACCTTTTTTGATACTGAAGAGCGGTGGTTGTGCGACGTAGATGTGTCCTTGGTATATCAAATCTGGGAAATAGCGGAAGAAAAGGGTAAGAAGAAGGGTGCGGATATGTGATCCGTCGACGTCCGCATCGGTCATGATGATGATTTTGTGATAGCGAAGTCGAGCAATATCAAACATTTCACCGATATTTGTTCCCATCGCGATGATGAGTGATTTCAATTCATTGTTCGTGAGAATCTTGTCGAGACGTGCACGTTCTACGTTCAAGACTTTACCGCGAAGCGGTAGGATTGCCTGGGTATTTCGGTCGCGGCCCTGTTTTGCACTACCACCTGCCGAGTCTCCTTCCACGATGTAGAGTTCGCAGCGTTCCGGTTTTCTGCTGGAGCAGTCTGCAAGTTTTCCAGGTAAAGTGAATCCTTCTAAGGCACTTTTGCGGAGTACGGTATCACGTGCCATCTTTGCTGCAGCCCGAGCTTTGGCCGCAATCATACACTGACCGATGATTGCCTCAGCATCTTTCGGATGTTCCTCGAGGAAGATCATGAATTGATCTCCAAATACTGATTCTACCGCCGGCTTCACTTCCGGATTTCCCAATTTCGCCTTGGTCTGTCCTTCGAATTGCGGATTCGGAGTTTTTATCGAGATGATCGTGCTCAATCCTTCGCGTACATCTTCTCCGGTAAGATTACCGTCTTTTTCTTTGAGCATTCCTTTGTTTCTCGCGTAGGTGTTCAAGGTTCTCGTGAGTGCAGTTCTGAATCCCGATACATGCGTACCGCCATCCGGATTGGTGATATTGTTTGTAAATGCATGAAGCGACTCAGTGAAGTCACCTGTGTATTGCAGTGCGATTTCGACGATCGTGTTGTCGACTGTTTTTTCAGTATAGAAAATGTTTTCGTGTTTCGGTTCTTTGTTCTTGTTGATATGGCGGATGTAACTCTCGATTCCACCTTCAAAAAAGAATTGATGGGTATTTTTCTTGAAGGGAAGTGCGGTTTTATCTTTCGTTCGTTCTTCCTCGGTTCGTTCGTCAGTGATGACAATTTTGACCCCTTTGTTGAGATAGGTCTGCTGACGGATATGGTCAATGATGTATTTCCATTCGTAATCAATCGTTTCAAAAATCGTATCGTCCGCGCGGAATGCGATCGTCGTTCCAGTGGTTTTGGTTGTACCAATTGCCTTTACCTTGTTTTGCGCATTGCCGATTTTATATTTTTGTTCCCAAATTTTACCGTCGCGATGTACGGTTGCAATGAGCTCGGTGGATAGTGCATTTACGACCGACACACCGACTCCATGAAGACCTCCGGATACCTTGTACCCTCCATCTTCTTCACCGAATTTACCTCCGGCGTGGAGGGTACCGAGTACCAGTTCGAGTGCACTTACTTTTTTTTGCGGATGGATGTCTACCGGAATACCGCGTCCGTTATCGGTAACCTCGATCCAGTGATCTGGTAAGAGTTTGATCGTAATAACATCGCAGTGTCCAGCCATGGCTTCATCGATCGAGTTGTCGACGACTTCCCAGATGAGGTGATGGAGACCTGGAGCCCCGGTCGAGCCGATATACATTCCTGGACGTTTCCGGACTGCAGCCAACCCTTCAAGTACCTGAATATTTTTTGCGCTGTACGATGAGTTTACTTTTGCTGTTTTTGCCATAGATCACGAATAGATTACGTTCACTAATCGGTAGGCAGTTTACCATAGCGGAGGGGCGAAAGCAAGCAGGGGATGGTACGACTTTAATGCTCAATTGTGGTATACTATCTTTACTATGTTCAACAAAAAACCGTCATTATTGGATCGGTACGAAGATCCTACCGGTACGTTTCCCAATCAAACACTGCGTGCAGCGACGTGGTATGCCAAACATCATACAACACTTCGTAAAGTAATTGTTTCTGTATTGATGATGTGGAGTGTCGCAACGCTTGGTACCAGTCTCGTTCTTCTTGGGAAATATTTTATCTTTGACTATCAGACTGATCGGGTGAATTTGCAGAATTTGTCGTATTCGTATCTCCCTTCCCATGCGGGACAACGTTTTACTCCGACTGCTCTCCAATTTACCACTGCTGAACTATTTTCAGGTATCGAAAATCGGTATGATTTTTTTGCCGAAGTCACCAATCCTAATCGTGAATGGATTGCGGTCGTAACCTATCGATTTACCAGTGCTCTCGGAGCGACCGAGTCGCGTGAAGCGACCATACTACCTGATACGCGCCAGTCGTTGGTTCTTTTGGGATATGAATCCACCGAATATCCGAGCGGACCTGCTTTGGAAATTGTTTCGCTCGGCTGGAAACGGATCGATCCTCATGAAATTTCTGATCCGGTTTTGTACCGGGATCAACGGATAAGTGTGAGTGTTAGTGATTTTTCGTATACTCCTGCAAATCGATCGGAAAATATCGCTGCTCCGATTGTGAGATTTTCTCTTACGAATAATTCGGTATTTGATTTTTGGGAATTTCCCGCACTTATCAAATTTGAACGTGCCGGACAATTGGTTGGTCTCGCTCCCTTATCACTTTCTCAGTTTGTCGGCGGGGAAGTACGTGTCCTCTCGGTCGGCGTATTTTCCGAAGACGCGCTCATCGACTCGGTCACAGTCGAGCCTTTGGTGAATGTGTTTGATCCGAGCGTATTTATGAATCGCTAATTTTTTACCCTGATACCCGCTGGCGGGGTTGTTTTGAATTTTTTGTACATCTTGCTATAGTGACCCCTATGGTGATATTGGTAATACGGTATGCTTGGATTTTTAACACGAACATTCAGGGGTTATGATGCAATTTTGCTCTTTACCGTGCTTATTCTTTCGTGTGTCGGTCTTGCAGCGATTTATAGTGTCGACCTTTCACGTGGTGAGGGGCTTACTTTTTTTTCGAGACAAGCATTGGCGCTTGGTATCGGTTTTGTCGGACTGGTGATATTTTCACGGGTCCACATCACGTTTTACGAAGCCCACGCCAAATTTTTTTATCTCACGGCACTCCTACTTTTGATTGCCGTCTTATTTTTCGGAGTCACTGTTCGCGGAACCACGGGCTGGTTTCGGATATTAGGTTTTTCATTCCAGCCTGCCGAATTTGCAAAGATCGCGTTGATTATTTTTCTTGCATGGCGCATCGATCGACAGGCCAGACAATTCCAGCGCTGGCAATTCTTGCTCGTCATGACCGTTCTTGCTGGGCTTTTGGCAGGGCTCATCATGTTGCAGCCGGATCTCGGATCTGCAATGGTTCTGGTTGGTGTATGGTTCGGCATGATGCTTCTCGCCGGTATTCCCAAACGTTACACATTCGGTCTCATGGCTCTCGGTATCTTGGTGTCGGTATCTGCATGGATGTTTTTTCTCCAGCCCTATCAGAAGGATCGTATTTTGACCTTTCTTGATCCTGATCGTGATCCCTTGGGGGCAGGATATAATGTTACCCAGTCTATTATCGCGATCGGGGCTGGTGGCATCTTCGGACGCGGCCTCGGATTTGGTTCCCAGTCCCAGCTTCATTTTCTCCCGGAAGCCCAGACAGATTTCATCTTTTCAGTCATTGGGGAAGAACTCGGATTTGTAGGGACATTTTTGGTGCTTGCCCTATACGGGCTTCTTCTTTTTCGTCTCAGTCTCATTGCGTATCGGGCGCGAGGGGAGTTTTCTTCCTATATCACCCTTGGTATCGCGCTTATTTTTCTTTTGCAGGTGGTTATCAATGTCGGCGCCGCGATTGGACTTTTACCGGTCACTGGTGTTACATTACCATTAGTCAGTTACGGAGGGTCGTCTTTGATTGCCAATTTTCTTTTGATTGGGATTGCGGAGAGTGCTACTCGATCGAGTCCACGTTCTCTCTTGACGAACTGACATTCTTTTGCTATAGTGCTTCAGCTTTGTATGGGTAGACCACAACCACAATTTTCTCTGGATTCGCTTCGGTCTCAATTCAAAGTCATGCGGGAATGCCCGGTATGCGCTACGGTTTTTGAAAGTGAACACATCAAAACCGTTGAATCTACCGAAAGCTCTCAGGTGCTGCATACGACCTGTCTTTCATGTCAGAATTCCCTGATTTTTTTTATCGGGAGCACCCAACTCGGATTGGGGCTTATCGGAATGATGAGCGACCTCACGTATGGGGACATTATCCGTTTCCGAACCAAAGAAGCGATCAGTGAGGATACCATCATCGAGTGCTATCAGGCGCTGACACATCCTCTATTTTCCCGATCATTTACTATGATAATGAATTAACTTGTTTTACATAGAATATCTATGCCATATTCACTTATACTCAAAACACGTGGTCATGAAAAATTGACTGAACTCAGACATGCCGGACAGATTCCTGGTGTTATTTATGGTCCTGATCGAGAACCTACACCAGTCAGCGTCGCTTCTAATGAATTTGCAAAATTATATAATGAGGCCGGGGAATCAAGTCTTATTGATGTTACTGTTGAAGGTCAGGCAGGGGCAGTTAAGGTATTGGTCCAAGATGTACAGTACGATCCTGTGAAGAATACGATCATTCACTTTGACCTTCGTCAGATCAATATGAACGAAGAAATGCACGCTGCGATTGACCTCGTGTTTGTCGGTGAGTCTCCTCTCGTTAAAGAAGGTGGTACCCTCATGAAGGCTCATGATACGCTCGAAATCAAGTGTCTCCCGAAGGATTTGGTAAGTGAGGTAACGGTTGATCTTTCAGCTTTGCAGACTTACGATGATGCAATCCATGTCAAAGATATCGCCCTTCCTTCCGGTATTACCGCAGTCGGAGATCCTGATATGCTTATTGCGAAAGTCTCGGCTCCATTGTCTGAAGAAGAATTGAAAGCAATGGAAGAAACCCCGGCATCTACGATTGAAGACATTGAAGTTGAGAAGAAAGGTAAGAAAGAGGAAGACGGAGCTGAAGGAGAAGCTACTTCTGAAAAGAAATAACGAATCATATATACAAAACCGCTGGAACACTCTGGCGGTTTTTGAATCGAAGTTGATCAACGGTTTTCGACTTTATCACCTGGGTACTGTATACTCTTACTACTATGGATAAAGATACGGTCACTATTGGTAATAGGGAAATAAAATTGTTTTATATTGCTTCCGGCATTATTGCATTTTTGGGAGTTGTATTGCTTGTCTGGTTTTTGGTACAGGCAGCAGACCGTGATGCATCTCGAGTGACTGATCAGGAAATGGTACCAGACGAAGCGAGAATTCTATGTACGCCACGCATCCTCGACGGAGTGTGTGTGCCATCAGAAAAAGAGAATCCACGCATATATGCGGTCATGATTGAAAATCATCTGGATGCTCGGCCTCAGTCAGGGCTTGCCCGCGCCTCAGTCGTCTATGAAGCCCCGGTCGAGGCGAATTATTCGCGGTTTATGGCACTGTTTCCCGAGGGAGAAGATATTCCAAAGATCGGTCCGGTACGCAGCGCTAGACCGTACTTCCTCGACTGGGCGAGGGAATACGGAAAACCGATGTATGTACATGTGGGTGGCTCTCCTGATGCACTCACTAAACTTAGATCAAGCGATTATTTTGATTTTAATGAATTTTATCGAGGGAAATATTTCTGGAGAAGTATGGATCGCTATGCTCCGCACAATGTCTATACCTCAAGCGAATTTTTGAAACAAGGATGGGAGGAATATGGGGATGCATCATCGACCATGTCAGATGTAACCTGGAAGTACGCGGAAGTTTCTCCATGCACCACTGAGTGTATTATGGGGATCACGGTATCTTTTTTACCTCCCGTCTATGAAGCGGTGTGGACCTACTCCACCTCAACCGAAGTATATTCACGATATCAATTAGGCAAGCCGCATGTCGATCAGGATGGTACGCAAATCAGCGCTGATACGATTGTGATTCAGCGAGTCGCGACCCGGGTACTTGATAGTGAACTTCGAATCGAGATGGACACGATTGGCGAGGGCGAAGCGACCGTATTTACCAAAGGTACCAAGGTAGAAGGAACGTGGATCAAGCGTTCACGCGAGGAAAAGACCAGGTTTTATGATAGCGAAGGGAATGAAATTCCTTTTACTCCGGGAACAATCTGGATTGAAGTCGTGAATGATCAGGGCGGGGCAGTGTGGGAGTAGCGAGAAATGCACGCAGGAAATTAG
>CAZNAO010000017.1:0-10365 GCA_964571295.1 uncultured Gammaproteobacteria bacterium
GGAAAATCAAAAATGATTGCCGAATTTACCACGAAATACAAACGTTGTTGTGATAAATCAACCTTGATTTCACGGGTAAAACGTGTCGTCGTTGCCGTCTCAAGCGGACTATATCCGTGTGCGATCTCTTCAAAATCAGAATATCCGTCCCCGTCCGTATCGATCTTGCCGATATCGGTTCCGAATACTCCTTCAAGTTCATCATTCAGTCCGTCACGGTCATAATCATGTTCACGCAAGGTGACCTTATTCCCCACCAAGGGAGAATACCCATTATGTACCTCATCCCCGTCGAAAAAACTGTCCCCGTCCGTATCAGCATTGAGTGGATCCGTATAATACCGGGCTTCTTCTTCGTCGGTAAGGCCATCCCCGTCCGGATCAGTAGTCTGTTCTGAATGAAGGATGATCGGTGAATAAAACAATACAAAAAGTGCACATGCCACTGCGACAGCGCTGTAACCGCTAAATCTCAATAATTTCTTCGTACGTGGGGACATATGCGGGAGTACCGATATTCTTCTCAATGACGTCTTTGAATGCAAGCGACGCCTGCTCTTCTCCATGTACACAGAACACGCGACCAAGCGAGGTTCCTGCACTTTTGACCCAGCGTGCAAGTTTCTCCTGATCCCCGTGCCCTGACAATGCGGAGACATACTCGACTGCACACTCTACCTGAATATTCTGACGAAGTAAAGTAACCTGTTTCTCCCCGTCGAGAATGCGTCTGCCCGGAGTATGTGCTGCCTGGTACCCAATAAACAAGACCGTCGAATGAGGATCCGGCAAATAGCGGATCGCGTGATGCTGGATGCGACCTCCGTTCATCATCCCCGCCCCCGCAATTACGATCTTCGGACCTTTCAAGGTATTCAATTGCTGTGACTCGGTTTTGGTGTAGGTAAGATGCAGATTAGGGAATTCAAAAAAATTATCACCCGCACGGAATCTCTTCTCGGCCTCATGATCATAATATTCATGATATTTTTCAAACACTTCAGTCGCATCAATAGCCAAAGGACTGTCGACAAATACCGGAATATTAGGCAATGTATGATCGTATTCCGACAAGGTATTCAATTCATAGAGTAATTCCTGAGTACGCTCCAAGGAAAAAGCGGGAACCATAATAGTGCCTCCCCGCTCGAATCCCCGCTTGAGTGCGTCCAAAATCACTTTTCGGCGCGACTCGATCGGCTCATGCAACCGGTCTCCATAGGTCGACTCACAAAGCAGGATATCGACCGGATCAAGCATTTCAGTCTCGCGCAAGATAGGTACCCCGTCGTTCCCAATATCTCCCGAAAAACCAATTCGTTTTCCATCGGCAACGACTTCGATAAAGGCTGATCCGAAAATATGTCCTGCATCTCGCCACGTTGCAGTGACTCCATCCGAAAGGTGAAGCATCTCTCCATAATCAACCCCGCGGCATAGCGCACGTGCTCTGGCCACATCTTCCGCTTCATAGAGCATAGGGTAATCAAACTTTGCCCGGTCATAAGACATGATCGACAATGCATCTTCCCAGATTAGAGGGGCAAGTTCGGTTGTTGCCTTGGTCATATAAATCGGCCCCTCAAAACCATCTCGAACCAGTTTGGGAATGCGCCCGACATGGTCATGATGTGCATGGGTCACGAGAAGTGCATCAATACTTTTCGGATCAAACGGAAAATCGTCAAAATTCTTCCCTTCATTAAAATCAGATCCTTGAAAAATCCCACAATCCACCAATAACCGCACATGCTTTGTCTCAAGCAAATGACATGACCCAGTAACCTCTCGATTGGCGCCGCAAAATTGCAAATGCATAGTTGAAGTTCAAAACTTAAATCTCAAAACTAAAGTTAAAAAATTCAAAACTAACACAAGATAAAAGTTTTTAGATTTAAATTCTAATTTTGACCTTTGAGTTTTACGTTTTGAATGTAAAACTATCATACCACAGTACCACGCTGAAAACCACTATACTTTTACCTCAATTTCTGTTACACTCAACCTTATCTGTTATGCGCGTTGATATTGATAAAATAGAAATAAAAGAACCCCCGATTGAAGAGCTCAGCAAAAAACGCTCTTGCTTGGGTAGATTTGTGGTAACCGGATGTGGATGTTTCGTGTTGGCGTTTATCGCATCACTCGTGATTCTCCGTTTTACGGTCGGACCTCAGACCAAAGAATTAAAGGATATTCCGAGCGAATTCAAAGCAGCGGTTACGATTTACGATTTTGACGGAGTAGAGAAAATAACCTATACTCCCGGACGTGAGCGCGGTCGAATTATCGAAACCGCGGGCTACGTACCGAAGCTTATCATTGCACCATTTATCATTTATTTTGATAAAGAATACAAATATATTCCACTACCAGAAGAACATCGTGCAACCGCCGGTTTCTGGGAAAAATTCTTTACATTCGTCAAAGAACCGATCACCGATCATCGTGACGTTTATCTGCTTGAATGGCAAAAATTGTCTGCTGAAGCTGATTTTATCGAAGAATACTATCGTAAAGGATTGGAAAAACTTGGGTTCTTACTCAATACTGATACGAAAGATAAGACACACACACAATTCTTCTTTAGCAAAGGAGAACAAACAACCAAAATTGAGGGTACGATACGGATTGTCGACGAAAATATTGCCAATGGTACAGACTATGTGTCACTGACTGTTGTCATACCAACGGAATAAAAAGTGAGACGAAAAAAGTAAAAATTTTTTACTTTTGCCTTTTGCCTTTTTACTTTGTACTATGTCTGTCAAAGAAATAAAACATGGTTCCCTTACCTGGGTCCACATCAGCAAAATCAACGATGAGGCGATCGGATATTTGAGAAAAAATTTCAAATTCCACGCACTTGATTTGGAAGATATCAATACGGCTCACCACAGCCCCAAATTGGATGTGTACAAAAATTACCTGTTCCTTATCACACAAATTCCTTATATCAAATCGACCAGAAAAATGATAGCGCATGAGATTTTCATTTTTGCAGGAGACGGATTTCTGATCACCATCCAGGAATCAAAAAACCGCGAGATAAAAAACTTATTCTATCGCTGTGTCAATAATCGTAAAATGAGAACGGAATGGTTCGAAAGCACATCAGGTTTGCTCCTCTATCATATTCTTGAAGAATTATTCGCTCAAATCCAAAAAACACTCAAAGAAATCGGGGTTGAATTGAATGAAATTGAAAACGAGGTATACAAAGATGAGTTACAGACAGTTACTGAAATTAAAGAGTTGGCGCAACATCGTCGTAATATTTTCGCAGTTCGGCGCATTCTCGATCCACAACGATTTATCGTATCCACCCTCTCACACACCCGACGCCCTTTCCTCGACGAATCTCTTTCGATTTATTTTGACGACATCCGGGACTTGCTCGACCGGCTCTGGGTCATTGTCGAGTCATACAATGAAAGTTCGGACAGTCTACACTGGACCATAGAATCGCTTATCAATCATCGCACCACCAAAATCATCAGCGCACTCACAATCGTGTCAGTGGCATTCACGCCGCTCGTGGTGGTCACCGGATTTTACGGTATGAATATCGCCGGGCTACCGCTCGCAGACCACCCAAATATTGTCCATGGTATTTTGATCGCACTCGTACTCGGAATCGTATTTATAATCTATCTCTTCAAAAAGAAGCGCTACCTCTAAAAGGTTCATGTGTGATTAAGCACATTTTTGCATCAAAAATCCACAGTATTACCGGAGCGGCAATTCTGGTCGGTGTCATGTCACTCATGAGTAAAATAATCGGCCTCATTCGTGACCGATTATTTGCGCACCACTATGGAGCAGGTGCGGTGATGGATTCCTACTACGCCGCGTTCAAAATTCCGGATTTCGTATATAATCTTCTCATTATCGGAGCCTTGTCTGCAGGGTTTATTCCGATTTTTATCGAGGCGATGCAAAAAGACAAAAAAGAATCATGGAAGATCGTGAACGGCGTTATCAATACGACCGGACTACTCCTGATCATCTTTTCAATTGTTGCGATCTGGCAAACCCCGCTCCTTATTCGATGGCTGGTGCCGGGTTTCGATACCGAAAAACTGGCGCTCACCATACAGCTTTCACGCGTCATGTTCGTCTCACCCCTGATACTCGGACTCTCGAGCGTATTCGGAAGCGTCTTACAGTCATACAAAGCATTCGCGGTCTACTCCATGACGCCGATCATGTATAACCTCGGAATCATTGCAGGCATTCTGATCCTGGTTCCCTTGTTTGGCACAATCGGACTTGCCTATGGGGTCGTACTTGGTGCCCTCCTCCACCTCGCAATCCAGATTCCGTTGGTATGTAGTTATGGATATCGATACCGTCCGACACTGCAACTGAAAAATAAATCAGTTAGAAAAATCGGTAAGCTCATGATCCCGCGCATGCTTGGGATGGCGACACGGCAGATCGACATCATCGTGATTACGGTGTTGGCGTCCACCATCGGCACTGGTGCCCTATCGGTATTTTCATTTGCCGACAATCTCCAGTCGGTCCCCGTGAGTATGGTCGGTATCGCATTCGCAGTCGCAATCTTCCCGACACTCTCTGAACTCGCAGGCAAATCGCAAATCACTGAGCTCCGGACTCAGATTGCACGGACCGCCCGGCAAATAATCTGGCTTATCGTTCCCCTAGCAATCACAATTTTACTTCTTCGTGCTCAGATCGTACGGGTCGTTCTCGGTACCGGACAATTCGACTGGAAAGACACGATCCTGACCGCGCAATGTCTCGCATTCTTCTCGATTTCAATCTTCGCGCAATCTTTGACGCCCATGCTCGCACGCTCATTCTACGCGCTGCAAAACACCTGGACGCCGTTTATCGTGAGTATTATCTCGACCCTGATCAATCTGGGAGCAGGGATATGGGCTACCCCGCGCTATGGCATCGTTGGACTCGTTGCCGGATATTCATTCAGTATGGTCATACAGGCTGCAGTACTCTGGATGCTCCTGCACCGAAAAGTCGGGTCACTCAATGAGTCGACAGTAGTCAGTCTTCTTACCAAACTCTCAGTTGCAGTGCTTGGAATGGGAATCGTAATACAGGGATTCAAATATATCTTAGGAACCCTGCTCAATATAGATACATTCATCGGCATTTTCACCCAAGGTCTCGTATCCGGCACCATAGGAATTATCATGTATGGTCTCATCTGTTACCTGCTCCGTGTGGAAGAAATGCAGATCTTCGTCGAGAGCTTCAAACGCAAATGGTTCCGTGTCAGGTCTGCTGACATGGAGATCGGTAGTGTGGAAAAATAGAGAGTAATTGCATGCCAAACAAAAACCCCACACCAATACTGATGTGGGATAGTTTGGAGACGGGCGCGGAGTAGAATCACGCGCCCATCTTTGTCTCGACTCAGATGCGATCGTACTTCACGTCCGTGAAGTTCGCGTCCGAGACGTTCTTCGCCTTCTCGAGGTTACCGTACTTCGGCTCCTCGAGCGTGGCTCGAGTGAAGTTGGCGTGACTCAGGTCCACGCCGTGGAACCTGACTCCCGCAAGGGAGGCACCCGTGAAGTCAGCTCCCGACATGTCCGCGTCGTCGACGTCGGCGTAATCGAAGTAAGCCTCGACCGCCTTGACACCCGCGAAGTTCGCACCCTCGAGACTCGAGTGCTGGAACGCTGAACCAGTGATGTCGGCGCCCGAGAAGTTGGCTCCTCGGAGATCGCACCAGGACAGATTGAACCCTACGAGCTTCTTGCCCGCGAGGTTGACCGGTCCGATGAACATCTGACGACGCGTCCTACTATACCTCATGTTGTTCCACCCAGAGGCGTCTCCTGCCTCCACGTACTGGATCAACAAGGCAGCCATCTCACTCGTCTTCTTACCCATCTTTCGATCCTCTCTGTATCTGGTTGATCTATCTTCTGACTGCGCACCGTGCACAGATCCAGAGACAAACCATTCCCAGCATTCTTACTACACTATTTTAGATTAAATAAGGCAAAAAGAAAGCTAAGAAAGATACAAAAAGGACGATCTGGAACTAAATAATATACCAAATTTTAGTCATTTTGTCAATCCTTGCATTTTCTTCTAAGTTCAGCTAAAATAAGTCTAGAAAAATTAACAAAAATTTAGCTCTATTAAGCTAAAATAAATAAGTCTCATAAGCATCCTAAGCCTTGTAAGCCTTTTGGCCTTTCAAGCCTGAATTATGAACACCCGTAATTTCTGCATTATCGCCCATATCGACCACGGCAAATCGACCCTTGCGGATCGGTTTCTTGAGATTACCGGCACCGTAGATAAACGAAAAATGCGAGCACAACTGCTGGATCAGATGGAATTGGAACAGGAACGTGGCATCACAATCAAGCTTCAACCCGTACGGATGCAATACAAAGGCTATACGCTCAACCTCATTGATACACCTGGACACGTAGACTTTACCTACGAAGTCTCCCGATCACTTGCCGCAGTCGAGGGTGCAATTCTCTTGGTAGATGCCAGCCAGGGTGTACAGGCACAGACCATTGCAAATTTATATCTTGCAATTGACCAGAATCTTACGATTATTCCGGTCATGAATAAAATTGATTTACCGAATGCCGACCCGGAAAAAGTGGCGGCTGAAATTATTCATCTTATTGGCTGCACGCGCGAGGAAATTCTTACCTGTTCGGGAAAAACGGGAACAGGTGTTCCTGAATTATTGGATGAAGTGATTGCTCGCATTCCCCCGCCCCAAGAAACAACGAACAAACCTGCCCGAGCACTTATTTTCGATTCCATGTACGATGATTACCGGGGAATTGTTGCTGCAATCAGAATGAAGGATGGTGAGTTGAAAAAAGGAGATTCGGTCATGTTCATGGGTACAGGCGCTATCGGTGAAGTATTGGATATTGGACACTATGCGCCACAAATGACATCAGATGGAATTTTGGAAAATGGACAAATCGGATATATCACAAGCGGAGTAAAGGAGCTCGGCGAAGTTCGAGTGGGTGATACTATTACACGCGCAAAAAATGGTGCAGCCGAACAGTTACCTGGGTATAAAGAAGTAAAACCGATGGTATTTGCGGGTATTTTTCCGCGCGAAGGGGATGATTATAATGCCCTTCGTGAAGCAGTAGATAAGCTCAAACTGAGCGATTCAGCGCTTTATTATGAACCAGAACATTCACAGGCATTGGGATTTGGGTTCCGTTGCGGATTATTGGGCATGCTCCATCTTGAAATTTTCCAGGAACGACTGCGGCGTGAATTTGGATTGTCCATTATTGCAACCGTCCCAAGTGTTGCCTATCACGTATTCAAAACCAATGGAGAAGATGTTATTATCAAAAGCCCGCAAGACTTGCCTGAGGTTCAAAAAATTGAACATATCGAAGAACCCTGGATGACCGTCGATATTATTACTCCTCAAGAATATATTGGAAACATCATGGGGCTTATTGCCGAGAGAAAAGGTGTATACAAAAATACCGAATATTTGAGCACGGGTGCCGGACAGCGGGCAATGCTCCACTACGACATGCCGCTTGCCTCGCTCATCACTGATTTTTATGATAAACTGAAATCTGTTTCAAGTGGCTATGCTTCACTCAATTATGATTACAAAGAATACCGAAAAGCCAATGTAGTAAAACTTGATATCATGGTTGCGGAAGAAGCTGTGGAAGAACTCGCAACACTCGTCTGGGAAGATGATGCGCATCGAGCAGGAAAAAAAATTGTAGAGGTGCTCAAAGACACGCTTGATCGAGAACAATTCGTCATCAAAATCCAGGCAGCAATCGGAGGAAAAATTGTTGCGAGTGAGAGAATTTCAGCTCTTCGAAAAGATGTGACCGCAAAACTGTATGGCGGAGACGTAACACGAAAAAACAAGCTTCTTGACCGACAAAAGAAAGGAAAAAAGAAAATGCTCTCCATGAGTAAAGGGAGAGTAAATATTCCGACCGAAGCATACCTTGCGGTACTCAAACGTTAATAGATAATATGGAGAAAAAAGATTACAAAGAACCGACAATAGAAAATTCGAGAAATACCTTACAGGAAATCGAGGAAGAAAGAAGGCAATATGTAATTCAAGAATACCCTTCTGGCTTTTTGTTATTAGCAGATAAGCAAATTGTCCCTGGCATGACTATTTTTAGATCTAAAGTAGAAGTTGAAGATATAACAGATTTAACCGAAGAAGAATATACAGCTTTTACAAAAGATTTCCGACAAGCCTTAATATACATGAAAGAAAAACTTTCGCAAGACAAAAATTTTATAAGGCTCAACTGGGATAAACTCGGTAATGAATTTAAAAAATTACACATGTGGATTATTCCTAGATATGAATGGGAAGGTGATGAGCTCTCTATGCCACTTTGGTCACATAACATGAAAGAGCGTTGGGAAAAAGCTGAATCTCCAGATAAAGAACTAATTGAATCATTTAAAAATTAAAAGGGCCTTTTAAGCATTTGGAGCTTTTGCAGGCCTTTTAAGCCTTACATTATGTACGGAAGCAAAAAAATGAAAGTCCTCTGGACCGTGATCAGTGTTATTGCAGTATTCGCAATGCTCTTCTTCACGATCATGCCGGCATTCTACTACTAATAAGTCGAGTAAAAAGCATCAAGCTTGTCGTATGCCCAAAAAATGGGTCATTTTGCCTGACCCTCCGCAACAATTCATGGATGAACATCCCGAACTTTTACCGATCGTCGCACGTTTGTTGTACCATCGAAACATCCGAACCCAGCAACAAATCGATGAATTTCTCAACCCTGACTACGAACGTGATATTTATGATCCGTTTCTGTTTCGCGATATGGATCACGCGATCGAGCGAATCTTCCGAGCAGTCGAAAACCAGGAGTCAGTGATCGTACACGGCGATTATGACGCGGATGGTGTGTCTGCATCAGTGATTTTGGTTTCAACTCTCCGTGCATTGGGATCAACCAAAACCGATGTTTTTATCCCCCACCGGGAAATCGATGGATACGGACTCAACATGAATACGGTGGAAACCCTGATCAAAAATAAGGTGAATTTACTCATTACCTGCGACTGCGGCGTGAGCAATGTCCCGGAAATTCAGCGTCTGCAAGATGCGGGAATTGATGTGATCGTTACTGACCATCACGCAGTACCTGAAATCCCACCGAAAGCATACGCGATCATCCATCCGCGCGTACCGGGCGAACAATACCCGGACAAAAATCTTGCCGGCGGAGGTGTCGCATTCAAATTGGTACAGGGCCTCATGCGCAAACACAAAGAAAAAAACCAGCTGCTCCCGAACGGAAAATCCCATGAATCCCATGAAAAATGGCTGCTCGACATGGTCGCAATCGCAAGTGTGGCGGACATGGTCCCGCTCATCGGAGAATCACGTACCCTGACCAAATACGGACTGATTGTCCTCAACCATACGAAACGCCTGGGGCTCCAAAAACTCCTGCTCGAGGCTCGATTTCTGGAGGAAGGCGAGGGCAAAAAACGGGAAATCACAACCGATACGATTGGCTTCCAAATTGCGCCCCGTATCAATGCGGCAGGCCGGATGAATCATGCGTCAACCGCATTCCATCTCATGATTGCAGACAAAGGAACCGATGCAATCGATCTCGCGTTTGAATTGAATACGAATAATAAAGACCGTCAAAAACTGACGGATGAACTGGCAAAAGAAAGTATCAAGAAAGCGGAAGAAGATCCGGAGAGCCCGGTGATTGTCGTATGCGGACAGGGATGGTCCCCTGGATTGGTCGGACTGATAGCAAGCAGGCTCAAAGAAAAATATCACAAACCCACGATCGTATGCGCTGAAAATGAAGGGGTCGTGGTAGCATCAGGCAGAAGCGTACCCGGATTCAACATGATTGAGACATTACAGGAAATGCCGCACTTCTTCCTCAAATTCGGAGGACATCCGATGGCATGTGGATTCACACTGATTGCAAAAGAAAAACTTTCTGAATTCAAAACGGCACTGAATGAGGCATTCAGAAAAAAAACAGCCAACATTGACATGGCACCGGCAATCCAAATCGATGCGGAAATTGATCTCGAAGACGTAAGTTGGGAATTATTCGACATCCTCGATAAATTCAAGCCGTTTGGAATCGCGAACGAAAAACCCAAATATATGGCACGTGGGGTTACCATCCACCAGATGCAGCCGGTCGGAAAAGAAGGTAAACACCTGCGCCTCATGGTAAAACACCGTACGCATAAAATACGCAAAACTATTGGCTGGAGTCTGTGCAGCGATAACGGATCTACGAATTGGTGCGAAGTGTTGCGTCCGGGAGATAAAATTGATATCGTATTTGAAATCGATGTCAACGAATGGAATGG
>CAZNAO010000017.1:10465-18548 GCA_964571295.1 uncultured Gammaproteobacteria bacterium
TATGAAACTAACTATCTACACCGACGGTGGCGCACGAGGTAATCCGGGACCGGCTGCAACCGGTATCGTCATCAAAGATGGGTACGGAAAGACCGTTAGTGCATTTGGTGATTATCTTGGAAAACAAACCAACAATTATGCCGAATACATGGCAATTATTTCTGGATTAAAAAAGGCGCTAGAGCTTGGTGCTGATGAGGTCGACTGTGTTGCAGATAGTAAGCTCGTCGTAGAACAACTCAATAGACGATGGAAAGTAAAAGAACCGACGCTCCAAAAACTCTTTATGGAAGCGTGGAATGAAATGCAAAAATTCAGACGAATCCGTATTTCACACGTTCTTCGAGCAAAAAATAAAGAAGCTGATGCTGAGGTAAATAGAGTTTTAGATGCAGAGGCATACTAAATTGACAGTAACATACAAATTAAGATAACATACAAACGTTAATTTATTAGTTAATAGGCATCTATGAAATTGGAACTAGGACAAGGAGAATCAGTCATCAACTCATGGACACTCGTATACACCCCTCCAAGTGGTGGCGTATACAATGGTAAATTGACCGTGACCAATACGCGACTCATCTACGATGCACGATTCGATGTATCTGCTCAGGGTATTGTAGACGAAGTGCTGTACGTAAAATCAGGTTCAGAAGCCTATGTCGTTATTCCGAAAGAAAAAATCAAATCAGTCGAAGCAAAGAAAAGTTTCTTTTCAAAAAAAGCAATTCTCACACTCGACACTGGCGAACAACATATATTTAGCTACGGAATGCTGAATATCGACCCTGTCATCAATGCAATCAATCAGCGATAACAAAAATCCTCCCTTTATCGGGAGGATTTTTGTTGCAACTTAAAACTTACAACTCTCTTCGCAGATCTTCAATCAATCTCTTAGCAGATTTGGAAACTTTCTTCGGTACATCAAGCTTCACATGTACATAATGATCCCCTCTTCCTGATCCATGAAGTCTCGTGATACCAAGACCTTTAAGACGGATAACTTGTCCTGGCTGCACACCCTCGGGAACCGCAATCTTTTTCTCTCCATCGAGTGTTTCTATTGCCACCGTATCACCCAGCACTGCCTGTGGGAACGTAACCGTGATCTCGCTATGTACATCATATTGATCTCGTTCCCAGCCATGGTGATCACGTACATGTACCCGCACATAGAGATCTCCTGGCTGTACTCCAGCACCACCACTCTCCCCTTTTCCACTCAATCGCACTGCCTCACCAGAAGAAATTCCAGCTGGAATTTTTACTGTATATTTCGATTCAGAACGCACGATTCCGTCCCCCCCACAATGGTTACATTTTTTTTCAGGAAATTTCCCAGCACCGCCACATTTCGGGCACGTTACCACAGTCTGCATTGCACCTAGAATGGTTTGTTGTACTCGTCGCACCTGTCCAGCACCCTTACACTCACCACATTCACTCAATCGCGTCCCAGGTTCAGCACCTGATCCATCACATACGTCACATGCATTATTTTTGGTAAGTTTTATTTCACGCTCAATACCAAACGCAGCTTCTTTGAATTCAAGCTCAATATCAACCTGAATATCACTTCCTCGACGTTGACGCTGCGAACCTCTATTCCCACCCATTCCAAATATGTCACCAAAAATATCTCCGAAATCAAATCCGCCGAAGTTACCACTGAATCCACCATTTCCCGCTCCCTGCCCACGAGTAGCACGCATGAAGTCTTCCCAACTCATTCCACCGCCAAATCCACCTTGCTGATTGAAATCAGTACCAAATTGATCATACTGTTTTCGTTTACCTTCATCTCCGAGTACCTGAAAAGCTTCGTTCACTTCTTTGAACTTTGCCTCATCCCCACCTTGTTTGTCTGGATGATATTTATGTGCAAGCTTGCGAAATGCTTTTTTAATCTCTTCTGCTGACGCACTTTTTTCTACACCGAGAATTTTATAATAATCTTTTGATGACATATGTAGAGAAACAACTAGCCAGGGTTTGTCCCTAGCTAGTACAGTCTATCATTATTTTGTATCATCCACCACTTCTCCCTCAATCGGACCTTCATCTTTTGTATCTTCTGACTTATTATCAGCACTTTTTTGCTCACCCGCTTTGGCTTGTTCTGCCTGATACATCTTCGCACCTACCACCTGTGCAGCAGTAGACAATTCGTCAGCAGCTTTCTTGATCGCTTCCACATCATCAGTGTCTTTGACTTCTTTTACTTTTGCCAACGTGTCAGTAACTTTTTGTCTCTCTTCATCAGTGATCGACACCTTCTTTTCATCCACTTCTTTCATCATTTTTTCAGTGGTATAGACCATCGTATCTGCAGTATTACGTACATCGATAAGTTCACGCTTTTTCTTGTCATCAGCCGCGTGCATTTCAGCATCTTTCTTCATCTTTTCAATCTCTTCTTTTGAGAGACCAGACGATGCTTCGATTCTGATTGACTGTTCTTTGCCTGTTGCCTTATCCTTTGCTTTGACACTGAGAATACCATTCGCATCGATATCAAAGGTAACTTCGACCTGTGGGACTCCACGGGGGGCAGGTGGAATTCCATCGAGAATAAAACGTCCGAGAGATTTATTATCTACCGCCATCTCACGTTCACCTTGCAACACATTGATTTCTACACTTGGTTGATTATCAGCGGCAGTTGAAAATACTTGCGATTTACTCGTAGGAATCGTTGTATTTCGCTCAATCAATTTTGTCATCACACTTCCCATCGTCTCAAGTCCAAGCGAAAGCGGAGTAACATCGAGAAGTAAGATATCTTTACCAAGATCTCCTTGTAGCTGCCCTGCCTGGATCGCAGCACCCACTGCTACGACCTCATCAGGGTTCACACTCGCATTTGGTTTCTTACCAAAAAATTCTTCCACTTTTTTGATAACTAATGGCATACGAGTCATACCACCAACAAGAATCACTTCCTGAATATCTTCTTTTTTGATGCCAGAATCATCAATTGCTTTTTGCACTGGAATCATGGTTTTTTCCACCAAATCCATCACCAATTCCTCAAGTTTCGCTCGAGAAAGTTTCAAATTCAAATGTTTTGGTCCTTCTGCTCCTGCAGTGATAAATGGTTCATTAATTTCAGTCTCAGCAGTGCTCGAAAGTTCTTTCTTTGCTTTTTCAGCAGCATCCTTGATACGCTGCAATGCAAGTGGATCTTTCGAAAGATCGATCCCTTCGGTCTTCTTGAACTCTTCCAAAATCCACTGAATAATACGCTGATCAAAATCGTCTCCACCAAGATGTGTATCTCCATTGGTTGACTTCACTTCTACCGTGGAATTCCCATCTTCATGATCATGAGAAATTTCAAGGATTGAAATATCAAATGTTCCTCCACCAAGGTCGTATACAGCGATTTTCTGATCTTTTGATTTATCGAATCCGTATGCGAATGCTGCAGCAGTAGGCTCGTTGATAATACGACGAACTTTGAGTCCTGCGATTTCTCCCGCATCTTTGGTAGCCTGTCTCTGAGAATCGTCAAAATACGCAGGCACCGTGATAACCGCTTCTTCAATTTTCTCTCCCAATTTTTCTTCTGCATCAGTCTTCAATTTACGAAGGATCATCGCAGAAACTTCTTGTGGGGTATGATTTTCCTCACCCATTTTCACCTTTACTTTTTCTCCATCAGGAACAATCACATAGGGTACATGCTTCTTGGTCACTTCGACCTCGTTGTCATTCGGACGACGTCCAATCAATCGTTTTACCGAAAAGATCGTATTGGTTGGGTTAGTTACAGCCTGTCGCTTTGCAAGCTGACCTACGAGAATTTCTCCGCTCTTGGTCTTTGCAACCACAGATGGAGTCGTTCTATTTCCCTCCTTATTCTCGAGTACCTTTGGCTGTCCACCTTCGATAATCGAGACACAGCTATTCGTAGTACCCAAGTCGATTCCTAATATTTTTGGCATAAGTTTAGTTAATTAGTGATTGGTGATTAGATTATTTATAAATGTGATATTCCACTTCATCAAGCTCTTGCCCTCCCATACCAGTACTCTGATATTCTTTTTCAATGACTCCACCTAATGATTCAGCTATTCTTCGACTTCCAATATTTCTTCTATCGACTGGATATCTCAGATATTCATATTCCAAATTCTTATCAGCCCATTCCTTTAACCCAACTACTGTTTCTTTACCATATCCACTGCCGTGCGTACTTTTCTTAATCCATATACCAGGTTCAGGAGTTTTTGTATCCACATTGTTTATTCCACCGCAACCAAGAAACTCACCATCTTCTTTTTTCAAAACTACAATCTGTAGCGTTTTACCATCCTTTAGCTCTTGTTCCGAACTTCTAATAAAATCATCAGTCTCTTCAATCTTATCCGGTGACTTGGGGAACATAAATCGTGCAATCTCCGGAGTAAACTCTTGAAAAATTTCTTCACGATACTCAGAAGTAATCGGTACTAACCTTAGTCGCTTAGTTTCAATTATTACTTTTGATAAATCCATATACAAAATATCATATAATACGCTTCAGCCCTCAGCTCAACCACGTGGCACTTGTACAGAGTACCACGATTACGGTTGAGATAAGTGGCTCAAGTACCAATAGAAAGCTGTGTCTTCTCCCTATTAGTCTCTATCAATTTTTATCCTTGGTTTGTATTTTTACACTCACTTTCTTTTTCTCTACCGTCTCCGCTTTGGGACACGTAATCTTCAATATCCCATTTGCGAATTCAGCAGCAACCTTTGCCTCCTGTACCTCTGTCGGGAGAGGAACTTGGCGATAAAATGATCCGCTACGCACCTCTTTTCGATAATAATTTTTCTCCTCGACCTCGTGCTCTCGTTTGTGTTCCCCCTTGATATGGAGCATACCATTTTCCACACTCACCTCGACTTCGTTAGGATTGATACCTGGAAGCTGAGTTTCTACGACGACCATATCCTTGGTCTCATAGACATCGACCGGTGGAATAAATGCGCGCTGTGATGCAAGTGATGAGCCGGGAAGCGATGGAAGAGAGCGCATGAGCTCGTCCATCTCGGCAAATGGATCCATGGGGATCCAGCGTGTGAGAGACATATGCTGTTCTCCTGTATTCAATACATACCGTTCGATATGCATTGAAAATTAATAGTATTCGCGTCATTCCCGCGAAAACGGGAATCCAGATGAAATTTCTGAATACCTATTTCCGCAGGAATGACATTAAAGATGTTTAACTTTTTTGTTTTGAAACCACAACCTTTGCAACTTTGACCACTTTTCCTCGCATCAAATATCCGGAATCCACTACACGAATAATCGACCCTGATTCAGATTCATGCTCTTCTTCAGCAACCACTTCATGATAGTGTGTGTCAAACACTCCATCAGTCTTGATTTCTTCTACTCCGTGATTCTTCAGCACATCTTCAAATTGTTTTTTAATAAATCCAATCCCATCGACCCAACCCTTAACCTTCTTATGAAACTCATCAGAAATATCCAATTCAGGTTGATGTTCAAACGCTTTCTTGAAATTATCGTACACTGGGATAAATTCATTCACAATCTGCTCTTCGCTCCACTGAAATAACTCCATTTTCCGAGCCTCTGTTTCCTTCTTGAGGTTATGATAATCTGCCACCGCTCGCTGCCAACCTGATTTGT
Source organism: uncultured Gammaproteobacteria bacterium (assembly GCA_964571295.1). Lineage (GTDB taxonomy): Bacteria > Patescibacteriota > Patescibacteriia > Magasanikbacterales > UBA922 > UBA922. The sequence goes on from CAZNAO010000017.1 coordinate 16,122, forward strand.
ATTCCTGACACTCCTGAATCAATTTTTCAAGCTCAGACTGTGACTGAGTATTCAGAGATTCTTCATGATTAATTGTTCCTTGTGGCTCATCACTCATACGTACAAAAATTAAAATAATTGATTAGTATACTCAAGCAAGGTAAACGCTCGATTATATCTCATACGGAGCGGTCCCAAGATCGCTATAAACGCCCCACTGTCCATTTTTTTTCCCACCATACTGCACATAGAACCAAAGGGATTTTCAGATCCAATCATGATCTTCGGTTTAGTGCTTGTGTATTCTTTATACAAAGTCGGAATTACTTCTTCACAAGCGTCGAATATTCCAGACATGGACACCGTAAACGAATAATCTTTGAATTCAGGCTGAGAAAAAAACTGTGAAATACCCGTATAGTACAAAGAATCTTTCTTTGATAACACAATTACTGCGGTACCACACATTTCAGAAGTAACCCGGGCAAACATCTTTAGCTTTCGTTCACGTTCACTGTGTTGTTTGAGAATCGTATCAATCTTATCAAACACACGCTTACCGATTACCTCCGGTCTCATAAGATGCTCCACATAATATCGATACCCAGCCTCAGTCGGGATTCTCCCCGATGAAGTATGGGGATGGGTTAGAAGACCCGCCTCTTCAAGCTCACGCATTTCATTGCGAAGCGTAGCACCTGATACACCAAGGTTACTATCTTCGGACATCAACTTAGAGCCGATAGGTTCAGCGTCACGTATATAGGTCTCCACGATATAGGCAAGAATTTCTTCTTTGCGAGGGGTAAGCATATTATCACTCTTATTCTCTGAGTGATAATATAGCATTATAAAAAAGAAGCTGTCAAGAGCCTCTTTTCAAAAGAAATAATCTGTGGATTATTCATTCTTCAAAATTTCCCCAGTTTTTTGATCGAGTGTTTTTTTCCACTCATCTCGATTCTTTCGAACAGCATCAAGTATCGGTTTAACTGTGGTAAGCGCATCCTCAAGCTGCGCCTTATCTTCGGGAGAAATGTGTACAAGCATAACCACCAAATCTCGCCGAACAGCAGGATCAAGAAAAACATCTCGAGTTAAAAGAAAATATTCTTTCAATGAGTGATCAATTACCGCAGCGATAAAATAATGGCGTTTCAACTCATTCGAAACTGCCTCGAGATACTCAGGATCTCCGGAACCGACCGGCTTGTCTACCAAATATGTATTACCGCTCTCATCAAAAAGTTCACGGGAAACAAAAAGTTGTGTATGATCAAAAGTCGAGATAAGAGAAACGATCTCTTTCTCATGATCATGGTCAAAAACTTCCGTACGAAAACCATGTACCTCATGGTCAACAAAAGCAATTAATGTATATTCTTTATTAAGCAGCGCAATTGAGGGCATAGGGTAAGCAAATAATTAATCGGTAATTCTTTGGTCAACGCGCGCCTCTTCTATATCATCACCGGCTTTTTCTGTGTCCACACTCTGTTTTCTTTTTTCTATCGAAGCTTCTACCTTCTGGGTTAACTCAAACATCTTTTCTTCCACCCGTGCGCTCTCTGCCTCTGGGTTTGACTCAGGATCAGTCTTTTTGAGCCATTGGGTGACCAGATCGATATCCGTACGCCCCAAAGTGCCATGTTCATACTTATGGTACTCTTCTACGATTTCCGCCCAATATTCAGCGACTTTTCTAAAAAGCTCGACTTGTTTATTCTCGTTATTAATAGATTCAACGTAGCCTGACTTGAATCGATCGCTGGACTTTACCCGATTGACCACCGCCTGCAAAAATTGAAGTCGCTCTTCAGTGGTGAGAAACTTATTCGTAAGCCAGTCTGCACCGTGAGCCGCCTCATGAATAAAGGTTCCTGCCAATAATTCATCAGGAGTCTTGTGATTACAGTCCTTGAAGAAAGTGATACTCCCTGTTGAGCGATCATTAGCTGCGATCACCACAGCTCTGTCAACAAGTCCGTATGCCTCAGGGACAACACCTACGTTATCCTCGTACGAAACAGTATGGACATGCAATTGCAGTGACCGTGGCAATATATCATACGCTTCATGAATATACTCATTGGAACCCAAAACAGAATGTTCAAAACCACTCACTTCAACACCTGAAACTTCCCGCGAAAATTCTATTTTTTTCTCTTTAATGATTTCACCCATCCTGACGATACCATCGACAACGTTATCCCCCACATCAACACGTAATTCGGGATAGGAACGCACTTCGACTTCAGGCATGGCGATATGATGTAATTCTCGATCAATTTCTGTTGCGGAAGGAGGTGTGGATTCACGATCCTCACGATGTTCGGTCCTGCACGCACCGGCAGACCACACAACCGCAGCAGTGGCAAGTGTAGTCAATGCCTTCTTTTTAAATCGGGATAAAACACTATTCAAATCCTTGAGAAGACCTGATTCGCG
>CAZNAO010000018.1:0-17860 GCA_964571295.1 uncultured Gammaproteobacteria bacterium
ATTTGATTCTCCTTATAGAGAGGTGTTCCTGCAAAGTAAATCGAAAAATGTCCGTGATCTGCAGTAAAATTCTGTGCATTACCCGGTACGATAGATTGGTCCCCGGTTTCAGTACGTTCACCTTCTTGTGGAGGTAATGTACTTCCCCACCAGATAAATCCGATAAACCCTGCGAGCAATAGTCCGATCCCGATAAGAATTTTCTTAAGCATAGATATCTATAAATAAATTAACATACATACTATAGCAAAAAACATCGGACAACTGCAAAAGGCTTCTCTCGAAAAAAAAACAGGACTCAGTTATACTGTGTTATACATATAGCATGTAAACCTCGATATCTATGAAAAAAATCTTGATTGTCGCAATGTTTTGTTCTCTGTTCCCTGTTCAAATTTTCGCGCAACCACTCCCTGGCTCAGTCGGAGATGCAATTGCGACTGATGAATCATTCTCTTTCCCCGAACAAAATTCGTCTCCCGAGGAACCAGTCCCTGCTGCCGATGAATTTTTTCGAGGAAAAGTAACAGGAGTCAAAAGTGAACATGAAGAGGCACCTTATGGATCAGAAAGCGAAGTATTGATTCAAGAATTAGAGGTTACCATCACCGAAGGATCTGAAAAAAATAATAGTATCGAAGTAATCAATGAAATTCCTTTAGCCGAAAAAGAGGCAAGAGCATTTAAAGCAGGAGATAACGTAGTCGTAGGAAAGACAGAAGTGGGAGACGGGATACAATATTATGTGAGCGATGTGTACCGTCTAAATGCCTTGTGGCTGGTAAGTATCATTTTTATAGTAATCACCCTCATTTTTACCCGTTTTCAAGGAATTCGGGCATTTGCGGGGTTAATTGCAAGTTTCCTCGTCATTACATGGTTTATCGTACCTCAAATTATCGACGGACATAATCCAATCATGATTAGCATGATCGGGACTGCAATCATTGCAGCAACATCCCTCTACATTGCACACGGCTTTCATGCACGGACCTCGGTTGCCCTTGTAGGCACCATGATTTCAATTTCGATTGCAGTCATTCTCTCCTACGTCTTTGTCACTGCAACACGTCTCTTTGGTTTAGGATCAGAAGAAGCCTTCTATCTTCAATTTGCCCCGGGAGCCGCGATCAATCTCCGGGGATTACTGCTTGGCGGAATTATTATCGGGGTCATGGGTATCCTTGATGATATCACGACCGCACAAACGGCAGTTGTAGAACAAATCTATCACGCAAACCCGAAGTTGACCGCAAAAGAACTGTATCAGAGAGCCTCAATCGTCGGACGCGAACACATATTGTCCCTGGTAAACACGCTGGTACTGGCCTACACCGGAGCCTCACTTCCACTCATTCTCATTTTCAAAATCTATGAACGCCCGGCATGGGTAACCCTCAATAGCGAGATCATCATGGAAGAAGTAATCCGCACTCTGATCGGAAGCATTACCCTCATTATCGCAGTACCGATTACAACATTTATTGCCGCAGAATATTACTATCGTAAAAAGCCTAAAGTTGAGGGGAAAAAACATATCCACGTGCACTAAAGCTGGATTATTAGCTAAAACAAAAAAACCGATGTTTAGTCGGTTTTTTTGGTATGTTTTCATCTCCTTCCGATATATATCAGGAGATGAGAATGTACGGAGGGGCGACGTACACGTGCAAAGCACGGTTGGTCGCCCCTATGGGACAAAAGAACTGGTGACGAACTCGAGAGTCCATCAAATTGACTGCTTCGTGCGAGACCAGGTGGTCTCTATAACTGTCCGGTATCATCACCGGAAGTTTTTTGGGCCGCTCGTGAGAGAAGCCCAGATAAGCGAGAAGCGAAGTCAGTGATGGTGTGTTTGGTGAAGGAAGCAAGGAGCAAGTTAGGACCGGAAGGTCAGGAAAAGCTCGCTCCAAGCTTCACCACACCGGCTATGACGCACAAGATGTATCATTGCCGATTGGGTGAAACATTTTCCAATGTCCTTGAATTCAATATAGCACGCACTAATTTCCGGTCAAATAATGTTTATAAAAGAACTGTGGATAAATAAATGTTCTCTCATTTTTCGCAAGGGAACAAAACTCCGACGCATGATACATTTGGTATAGTATTTTCCATCACCTGAAATTTGTTTCTGTTGAATGTAGGTTATGGTGAAGCCTAATTTCTGATACATATGTAGCGCGGATTTCTGCATACTGTTTACGGTAAGCTCGATCTCTGTTGCACCCCGTTCTTCGAGACGGCTGAGTATCTGCATCATGAGTGCAGTACCTACCCCCTTCCCGCGATATCCGGAAGACACATACACCGAATGTATCTTCCACACACCTCCTTCTTTTTTTACACCCGCCATTCCGATCAATTCGTGTACATGCTTTGCAATATAAAAAAATTCATCCGGATTGTATCGGGATGAATTAATGATTTTTTCTTTCCAATAACTCTCAGTGAAGAGTAATTCTTCTTCAAATGAATTCTTAAAAGCTTGAGGCTCATTTTTGAGGGCGTGAAGCCGTAGAGTTCGAACCTCTTTCCATTCATGTACTCCCGGTAGTGTAATACTGATAGCAGGTATAGAACACAATGTTATATGTACCAGAGAACATTATAGCATGGAAGTTACTTTTGCAGCAATACTAGCCGCATCAATCCCTGCAGCCCGATATAATTCTTCCGCGGTTCCTGACAGCTGATACTCAGTGACACCAAGCATTTCATAGGTTTCAACCTGAATTTTCCGCATAGTGAGTTCTCGCGCAAGCATGCCCCCAAGACCGGAATACGGGTTATGATCTTCAACTGTAAGCACTTTTTTTGTTTTCTTCACTGAATCGAATAATGTATCATCAAACACCTTGATCGAGCTTACAATTACGATCTCTGCCGAAATTCCCGAGGTCTTGAGCGCTTCCCATGCACGAAACGCTTCAATGACGCACCCGCCCGAGGCAACAATCGTCACCTGCGTTCCGACACGAAGTACGTCGGTACGTCCGTAATAATACGCGTATTTCGCGTCAAAAAATGGTTTGCCGTTATCATGTACCAAAACCGGTAGTTTATGCCTCCCCATACGAAGATAAACATTTCCTGCACGAGATGCGACAAATCGGATCAGCCGGTCACAATGATTCGGATCAGCCGGTTCAAGCTGCATCGTATTGAAAAATCCGACAATCGAAGCCGAATCATCAATGGCCTGGTGCGTAGGTCCATCTTCCCCGACAGACAATCCACAATGGGTCGCGACCATTTTGACATTGGTCTCGTTGATATCGTTCACCCGGGCCTGATCTTTGGCACGGCTCGTCATGAATGCCCCAAAAGTCGAACAAAACGGTAAAAATCCTGCAATTTCAAGCCCTGCCGCGACCGAAACCATGCACTGCTCCGCAACGCCGCACTCGATATGGCGTGAAGGGAACTTTTTTTGGATTCCGTCAGTTTTTACCGACCCTGCCAAGTCAGCGGTAAGTGCAATCACCTGTTTGTTGAGGGTCGCCAAATCAACCAGTGCAGTGCCATATGCGCTCCTGCAATCAGTCAGAATGCCTCCGCTGTATACTCTCGGCTTCCCTGCTCTGATCGCAGTCTTACTCCCGACATGCGCCGGTTTAAAAACCGGAGGTATAATGTTGACTTTCTTTCTAAAATCTTTCAAAATCTTTTCGTCGTCCGCACTCAACCGCAACTGTTCCAATGCACCGGAAACTTGCTCGTGTGTCGGTGCTTTCCCATGCCAAGTAGCCTTATATTGACGACCTTCCGCCTCCATAAAATCAACTCCTTTGCCCATAATAGTCTCGGCACAAATAAACGTAGGATATCCGTTCTTTTTTTTCGCAAGTTCAAGCGCTTCAAAAATATCGTCATAATTATGGCCATCAATTTCAAGCACATTCCAGCCTCCTGCTTTGAAAATTTCATGAGGACGATACGGCATAATCGTCGCAGTCCCGTCAGACAATTGCACCTGATTATAGTCCATCGCAACAACGAGATTGTCGAGTCCGAATTTATATGCAAAATTCATTGCTTCGTAAATCTGCCCCTCGTTCCCTTCTCCGTCACCGATAAGCGCATACACGGTCCGCTTATCCTTCTTGAGCTTGTACCCGAGTGCCGTACCACACGCGACAGATAGTCCAATTCCAAGCGGACCGGTACCATACCATACACCAGGTACCTGACGTGTCACATGACCCTCAAATTTGGAACCAAACTTTCTAAATCCCTGAATAGCCTCTTCTTTTGATACCCACCCCATTTCAGCTAATACTGAATATATAGCTGGAGAAATATGTCCGTTTGAAATAAAAACCGGTTCTCCGGTTTTTGCAATCACCGAAGTATAGAGTGTTGAGAGATAGTCAATTGACGAAAGCGACCCGCCAGGGTGTCCTGATCCGGCACTTGCCGTCATTTCAAGAATGGTTGCTCTGCACGCTTGGGCAAAAATTTGAGCAAGTTGTTTATTGTCGACCTGCATAATTCAAAATAAAATACGGAGTTTGTACAATCCGTATGCTATTATAGCAAAAAAATTATTGAATCCAAACTGTTTTTACATTTACAAATTCCCGAAGCCCGAAATATGAAAGTTCACGCCCATATCCCGATCGCTTGACACCACCGAACGGAAGTCGTGGATCTGATTTTACCATTCCGTTTACAAACACGGCCCCCGCTTCGATCTGAGGTACGATGCGCGTGATTTGTTCAGTATCACCCGACCACAAGGAGGAACCGAGACCGAACACCGTATCATTGGCAACACGGACCGCTTCAGCTTCGTCCGCAACTTTGATAACTGACGCGACAGGTCCAAAAATTTCCTCATCATACGCGGGCATTCCTGGCGCTACATTGGTAAGAATAGTTGGAGCATAAAAATATCCCTCACGTGCGATACGAGCACCTCCCACAACTGCATTTGCTCCTTTTTCAATCGAATCCAGAACCTGCTTTTCAATATCTTCCAGACTTGATTTTGAGGCAACTGGACCAATTTTTGTATCTTCTTTTGCAGGATCCCCGGGGACATACGTTTTGAACTCAGCCACGAATTTTTCCAAGAACCGATCATACACCGATTCCTCGACGATAAATCGCTTTGCCGCAATACAGCTCTGCCCGCAATTTTGCAATCGCGCATGTGCTCCAACTGTTGCAGCTTTTTCTATATCCGCGCTTGCGAGCACAATGAATGCATCGCTCCCTCCAAGTTCCAATACAGACGGCTTTATCTCATCTCCCGCAATACTCGCGACCGTTCTCCCAGCACTCTCGCTCCCGGTAAGAGTCACTGCTTTTACCCTGCTATCACGAATAATTTGTTCAGTGCGACGTCCGCTCACAAATAAATTTTGAAATATTCCTTTCTCATACCCGCATTCAAGAAAAATATCCTCCAGCGCTTGCGCAGAGCGCGGCACATTTGACGCATGCTTCAGTAACCCCACATTCCCAGCAATGAGTGCTGGGGCTGCAAAACGAAGCACTTGCCAGAAAGGAAAATTCCATGGCATGACTGCAAACACGATTCCAAGTGGCTCAAGTGTGACATAACTTTCGCGCGCATCAGAAGCGACTAATTCTGGCTTCAGCATTTCAACTGCATGATCAGCGTAATACTCGCATACCCATGCACTTTTTTCAATTTCAGCGATTGATGCGGCAAGTGGTCGACCAATTTCCTCGGTGATTAATTTTCCATATGTTTCCTTGTTTTCTCGTAAACGTATCGCAACAACACGAAGCATTTCCGATCGTTTTTCAATTGACTTCGTTTTATATACTGCAAAAGCAGCCTGCGCGGTCGCAATCTTTTCTTGTATTTGTTCGTCGGTCAATTCCTCGAATGTTTGTATATTCTGACCAGTCGCTGGATTGTGGGAGATGATCGGCATACTGAATACGTTCGAAATAAGATAAAATTCAAACAGGACATGATTTATCCTGTAATTCTTTCGTAAATACCCGATAATTTTCAGAATAATCAACTGGAACTTCAATGACGTGTACACCCTTCTCACGAAAAACCCTTCGAAGCAATGTCTGAAACGTTTCAGTCTCGCTCACACGATACCCCCGCGCCCCATAGCTCTCTGCATATTTCACAAAATCTGGATTACTGAAGCTCAAACCGAAATCAGGCATGTTCTGGCTTTCCTGTTTCCATTTGATCATACCATATCCATTATCATTCAATATAACAATGATAAGATCAAGCTTCAAGCGAATCGCGGTTTCAAGTTCCTGGGAATTCATCATAAAACCTCCGTCCCCTGCGACCACCACCACTTTTTTATCAGGATCAATCAATTGTGCAGCTATCCCACCGGGTAAACCTGCTCCCATGGTTGCAAGCGCATTATCGAGAAGTATGGTGTTCCGCTCATAAGCCTTGAAATAGCGTGCGAACCAGAGTTTGTACATTCCATTATCAAGAGAGACAATGCCATCCCGTGGGAGAGCCTGACGAATGTCCCGCACGACCTGCTGAGGCTTCACAGGAAAAGAACCTGATACTGATTCGTCTAATTTTTCTTCAATAAAGGATTTGATTTTAAGCGCGTACGAATTATCCCAATTCAAGGGTGTAATCTTCTCAGTGATTTGCCAGAGTGCGTTACCAATGTCCCCGATCACCTCCCATTGAGGGAAATAGACGGTATCAATGTGCGCAGGGCAAAAATTAACATGAATTACCTGCTGAGTGTCGGTCATAAAAAAGGGTGGCTTTTCAATCACATCATGCCCGACATTGATAATCAGATCAGCACGGTCGACAGCACAGTGTAGGTAGTCATTTGCTGAGAGTGCCGCGCATCCGATATACAACGGATGTGATTCATCGATGACTCCTTTTCCCATTTGTGTTGTAAAAAACGGAATCCTGGTTTTCTCGACAAAGCGCAACAACGACTTACTGACTAATTTTCTATTTGCCCCTGCACCAACGAGAATAAGCGGATGTTTTGCTTTTTCAATCATTTCCACTGCCCGCGCAATGGCTTTGTCCTCTGCTGCAGGACGGCGTACTGGAATATTCTCGAAAAATACCGGATTTTCAATGGTTTCTGCCGCAATGTCTTCCGGCAATTCGAGATGTACCGCGCCCGGGCGTTCATCAGTCGCAATTCTGAAAGCTTCTCGTACCAGTGCTGGAATGGTTTGTGCGTGTACGATCTGCTTCGTAAATTTGGTAAGCGGACGCATCATCTGGACCGTGTCGATAATTTGGAATGCTCCCTGCTTGCTTTTCTTAATCGGTTTCTGACCCGTAATCATGAGTATCGGCATGCCACCAAGTTGTGCGAACGCAGCCGAGGTAACAAAATTGGTAGCTCCCGGACCAAGTGTTGAAAGGCAGACCCCAACCTTTCCAGTCAATCTTCCATAGGTTGCAGCCATAAATCCGGCACTTTGTTCATGCCGGGTTACAATGAGTTTGATCGACGAGAGTCTGAGCGAATCAAGAAAATCCAAATTCTCTTCACCCGGGATTCCGAAGATATATTCCACCCCCTCACGTTCAAGCGATTGTACGAGCAGGTCCGAAGCTTTCATACATTAAAGAACAATTAATAATAGACAAGAATTTAAATTTCTTAGTTGTTCATTATTAATTGTTTATTTTTTTAACAAATCCCTGATTTCTTCCAGTAACACTTCTTGTTTTGAAGGTGCCGCAGGCACAGCTTCTTTTTTCTTTGCGAATGTATTCATCATCTTGATCATGAAGAAGACTGCAAGTGCAATGATAAGAAAATCGACCACATTCTGGATAAACATGCCATAGTTGAATGAAAGCGCCGGCACTACGACTTCCCCCGTTTCTCCCAGCACCTCCGGTTTGAAAATCACTTTCAGATTCTTGAAATCAATACCACCAAGAAGAAGACCAAGAGGGGGCATGATAAGATCGTTTACCAAGGAGGACACGATCTTGCCGAATGCGCCACCAATGATAATACCGACTGCCATGTCGATCATGTTGCCACGCACAGCGAATTCCTTGAATTCTTTTACAAAGCCCATAGTACTCCAGTTAAAAAAATAATATCTACAGTGTACCACCTGATTTTTCAAAAGAAAAGCGCCGATTTCCCAGCGCTTTTCTTCGATAATAACTCACTATTACTCAACAATGAGTGTCCCCCACATTCCCATCTTGCGATGTGAACCTACTGAGCAATAATATTCAAACGAACCGGTCTTGTCAGCAACAAATTCTACCACTTCTTCCTGTCCTGCACTGATTTGCTCAGTTTTGACTTTGAACTCATCGATCACAAAATCATGAAATCCTTGTGCATTCTTGAAAGTTACCCGGACCGTATCACCCTTCTTCACTTTGATCTCTTTTGGATCAAATGACATGTTGCGTCCGGTAACCGTAACTTCGACTACATTTTCTGAGGAATCAGTAAGGTCAATCGTGGCCCCAACACCAACATTCACTTCGGTACTCGTATTTGATCCGGTCACCATATCTCCATTCCCTTCCATTTCATCACGAGTTACATCTTCCGAAGTCTGTTCAGTAGTATCTGACTGCGTCATCGTTTCCGTCACGGGAGTAGGGGTAGCTGCAGAGCAACCGGCACCAAGAGCAAGTAATGCGAAAACAAAAAGTAAACTTTTCTTCATAAATATGAAAAATAGATTAATTAATAGTAGTTACAATTATACACGAGGTTGCGGTGGATTGTAAGTTGCCGACTTTGAAACACCTTCATTCTTATGAACCTTTGCAACACCAAAGAGATAAATAATCTCGAGGATACCGATCGTGTTTATCAGCATCATCGCAATAAACCACCCCTTCTCACCTCGTCTGGCAGCATACCATAATGCAAGTCCTTTCCAGGCAACGGTCCAGATTACGGAGAGTACCACGAACCCGATAAAACCTCCGGCAATACTCGGCCCCCAGCCGCCGATAAAATCCCTGAAATCCATATAGATATGGTACTTAAGTATAATACTCCTATTGTACCCGTTTTATTTCACAGTCGTCAACGGAAACTGAAATTCAAGCGAGCCTGCTCGGATACCTTCCCGGACAGGATCATCCACCAGGGACACGTCTGCGAGTCCATTAAGCACTTTCTCACGTTCTTCAAAATCAGCCACAAACGGCTGACTCTGCGTATTGATATGGACTGGCATGAGGTGAATGTTGCCGCTTACTGCCTCACTATTTTTCTCGATTTCGAGTTTCAGGAGCAAACCCTGCATGGTTTCCAGTGAAAAATACTGATCAAATACGAAATTTCCCAGGCTGTAAAAAATAATTTTCCCAGTATACATTTCAATCGGCTGAATGACGTGTGGATGTGTACCAATGATAATATCTACCCCGGCATCAATCATTTCATGCGCTTCTTTTTTTTGGAGTGGAGATGGGGTGGAAGTCACATATTCAAACCCCCAATGCGGATACGCAACAAGAAGATCCACTTCAGGACGTATGCGCCTGATTTCTGCAATCACATGTTCGAAACCTTGTTCCACCAACTGATGATATCCCACAAACCCGACAGTAATTCCATTTTTTTCTATAATCTCTGAAAGTTTTTGTCCTTCGCGATTATTCGGATCACCAAACCATGCAATTTCAGCACCATCAAGAAAATATTTGGTTTGTTCAAGTCCTTCAAACCCGAAGTTAGTGGTATGATTATTCGCGAGACTCAGAATATCAAAATTCTCTTTGAGGGTTGTCGTAACTTGTGGAGAAAATGTGAAATTCAACCCTCGTCCACCGTTCACAATATTTGCGGTTGACTTATTCGTCGTAATCGGTCCTTCAAGATTTGCAATACGTATGTCAGCATTTTTCAGGGTCGAAGAAATCATGCGAAATGCATATCCAAAGTCATTATTTTTCTGAGCAAGCAGGAGCATCGTCCGATCGAGCATGATGTCCCCTGCTGCGAAGATACTGAGTTTCTTCGTAGTATCTATCGGGTCCTGATCTTGCTTTGTTGTTTCCTTGTCGTCGTCAGTTGATTTTGGCGATACTAAGGTATTCGTGACAACTGGCTCAGAACCACCTTTTGAAGCAATGTATGCCCACAAGGAGGCTCCGGCAATAATACAAAGCACGATGCTCACGATTGCGAAGTATTTCCAGAAATGAGGGTGCATATGTTCTTGATACTAGCATAAAAATACACGAATTTCAATCGTGTATTTTTATGGATATTATCCTCGAGGAGCGACCGCAGGTTCACTTACGGGATTGATTACTGCGTCCTGAAGTATAAGAGGGTCATAAGGAAGAATCTTGATCGGCTCTTCGTTCTGCTTTTCAAGCTCAGAAAGCATTTCATCGGCAAGCGGAATAATGACCATATTCTGCCACAACCCGTCACCTTGCACCTTTTCAAAGTTTTTCACATCGAAAATAAGCGCTGGAACAAAGAGTTCACTTGAATTTCCATTAGTCTCATTGTATTGCCATTTGCGCATATACCCCACCCGAGCATTTTCGAGTTCAACATCAACCGTTTTAGTAGGCTCTGCGTATACTGCCATGCGACCTTTTTCAATCACCGCTTTCAGACGGGCTTCATCAGTAACTCCCGCATAGTCTGAACCACTGAATGATTTCGTCATGATACCGTCTACACTCGTGACTTTCATTTCATGCACATTGATATTTACTCGGATTCCCATGGGTCCTCCATATTCTTCATACACCGGCTTTCCATTAATCATAAATTGGTATACGACCGTATGGATATTAGAAATATAGAAATCACTCTTATTTTCTGCTGCAGCATATCCGATTCTCCAGTTATTTTCTACGGTTCCCGCTGCATAGTCGCCCATAGCAATTCCATATTCTGCCAAAAATGAATCCGCAATACCGATAAGTTCAGTATCAGACGGAACCTGGTCAATGGTTACTCGATATGGGTCAACTCCACAATCACCACGACGGCAGTCAATTTCAATGGGCAATGGGTGCCATTTGGTATAATTTTCCAAAATCGACACCGTACCTGCCACCACATCCACGTTTACCATGTAGCCCTGGTCACGATCTTCAGCAAGACTGAAGCTTTGTACATAGGTATTTTTGAGTTTATTCAAGTTAAATATTCCCAATTGCAATTTCTGAAACATGCTTGCATATTGTCTCGCAGCATCAAGCCCTGATTCACGTTTGAGAACTTCGACCGTATCAGTCAATTCGGGAAGTTCACCAGTGAACGCAAAGTTATAATTAATGTAGACGGGATTATAGATGAGCGAGGTAGCCGCTATTTTGGAATCTCCTCCCATACCCATAGCATTATTTGCAACACGAGCATCACTAGTTGCACCCGCAGGATCAATTGTCGCAAAATTTTGCGCATTTTCCGGAACGGGGGCATTGGTTGCATTCGCATTGAGTGAAATCGGTTGCAATGGACCAAAAGCATTAGCCGAAGCTTTTACCACTTGTACCCCTCGGGTAAAACTGTTTTCCATCATCCGAGCCGGAAGATTTGAACTCATATATACCACCGGCACTGCGAGCGCAAGCGTTGCCACTGCCCCGCCAAGCGTATATATAAACCGGGATTTGAAAAATGAAAACGGCTTTTTTTCTTTTATCTCTCGTTCGGAAAATTTTTCAAGCACACGAGATTTTAGCTCTCTCGCAAATGTTTCATCGAATTGTGTATTGGGTTTATGTTTCATCATATCAGTGACAATCTGCGCGATCTCAACCTGATGATCCTTCAATTCAGGGTCTATTCTGTAAAGCTCATCAAGTATGGATTGAATATTTTTTTCCATAGGTCAGTTAATAAATTAATATGTGATTGGATATCCTTACATCTGTACTACGCAGACAAGTCACAAGTGGTAACAAATACGTTATAAAAAATCAACCGAGGTATGTTACGCACAACGTAACATTTATATCTTACCACCAAACGAAATAAGTAGCGCAATGTATGCACCCAACGGTAATTGACTTCGAAGTGATTTCAACGCTCGTGATGCTGCCATTTTGAGACTCGCCTCGCTTTTTCCCAAAACTTCAGAAATTTCCTTATAGGAAAGCTCATCCCAGACACGAAGCATAATAATTTCCCGCTCTTTTTCTCCCAATTTCTCAAGTGCGTTTTCCACAATTCTCAGCATATCTTTATTCTCAATATGGGTCTTCAAGTCACGAGCATCTACCACATCGAAGTCTTCCGAAATATGAGTCAATTTTTTACCTGCGCGGTAAGTGTCTACTAGAGTGTTTCGTGCAATACGATAGAGCCATGCGGTAGCCGAACCTTTTTCAGGATTAAAAGAATCGAGATGGAGCAGTGCCTTCATAAAGGTATCAGAAACAATATCTTCGGCACAGTGTCGGTCTTTTACTCGAAAAAAGGCGTAATCATAAAGTTTTTTTGCAAATTCGTCGTACACTTCGCCAAACGCGTGTCGATCCCCCTTCTGAGCCATAACCAACTTCTCCTCAAAAATCCCCTGAGACATACAAAAAAAATTAATACTTCCTTTACTATACGTGAAAATAAGCAAAAGGTAACACTGCAATAGTGCATACACAAAAACACCCCAAACAGGGATGTTTTTGCTTAACCGTATTCTTCGTTATCGATAATAAGCTCTTCACCCGAATCCGTAACCACACGCTTTTTCGAAGCAGGGGGAGTGCCTTGAGAGGGAGCAATCGGGGACGGAAGGAATTCCACCGGAAGTCCTGCCGGAGGTTCGGCAGATTTATTTGCCGCTTTCTGGAGGAGCGGCGTTTTGACATGAGACATCGGAAAATGCCAGATCGTCGCCAATTCTTCGATATTAAGGACATACGCATGGACATCAAGATCCATAGAGCGTGTCTTATATGCTTCCATATAGGCATGTTTCTTTTTATCACCGCTTGCAGTAGCGCCGACGATGATCGAATTTGCGGTCGGGATATTGAACTGATTGATTGAGCCGATCAAAGCGGTAACGCCGCGCGAAGGATTGAATACCTCTTTGCGCGCAAGATACACTGCACGGATATTGGTTTCAAAGCCTATCTTCATAATCTTGCGTTCCATGGCTTCGACCAATTTGATCTGACCCGGGGTCATGTATTTGAGCTGATTCTTATCTTTTGATTCCTCGGCATGTTCTTCATGATGCTCTCCTCCGAGACCGAATAGTGTCCCGAAAAGCTGACGACCCGCTTCTGCAGCAAGACCTGCGCTTTCTTTGGTGACAAAATTGTCAGTAAGAACACTCAAGGGGCCTCCGCCATGGCCGTGTCCATGACCATCTTCTTCCCCGATAAATTCCTTGATCTTTGCGATAACCCCTTCTTTCCACGAATTATCGGTCGGGCGCACGAGAATCTGAAGCCACATCTGTTCCCCATGTCCGATACGTGCAAAACTTTCGAGCATGGTCCCCATCGGATCTTTCAAAACCGTATCTTTTGAAATGGAGTGTTCGAATTCTTCATATGAACGAATAGGAAAAGCGGCGTTTTCCGCAAGCGCAAAATCCCCTGCCCACATATCATAGTCGGGATTCGGAAAATGAGACGGTGCGTTTGCAGTGTAATCCTCAACTTCAGTAATTTCTGCCTCAGGGTACTGCGCATAGATCGCAGTCTCCATCAAATCCCGATACTGCTCTTCGGTCCATACCAAAAACTGGATATATCCTTCGATTGAAATAACTTCAAAACTAAACCATTTTTGTTTGTAACCCTCAACAAACTTCCCTTTCAAATCAGGTTTCGAGAATACGCCTGCAAGATGACTAAAAAGCTGTTCGACTGCTTTTGGTGTCTGCACGTTGAGCTGCGGGATATCGATCGCGAGTGTCACGAATTTCCAATGGTGCGTATGCGCATGGACCCGCATATGATGGTATTCATGAAGAATCTGTCCAAGCAAAAAATTCACCAAAGGAACCCACAAAAAAACCGCATACAATTGCATGATGATTGCAAAGGGCGACTGATTGATAAATTCGACAATTCGGGTGAAATCAAAGGTGAATAAACCGAAATCCATAAGCAATTAATGGTGTCCGTGGGAATCTTCTGCGGTTACCATTTTATAAATGATTGGGTATATTACCAATACCACGATCGCGAGAATCCACCAACCAAGCGTTCCTGCAATATAGCCCGCCAAAAATACAAGTAAAAATGCGGCTGTTCCCATAAACGCAATGACATGACGTGTAGAGGTATCGGACATAGGAGAAAAAATTATAAAGTAACTATAGCATAAAAAATGACAAGTAACAATGCGATCAATCAAAAAACAAAAGAACGGATGTCGTTCCGTTCTTGTATTAAACCTGTCCACTGCCTATGATTACTTTTTCTTCAAACGATGAGATACCACCAGAAGCGGAGATGCGATGAAGATGGAAGAATAGGTGCCGAAGAAAATTCCCACAATCAATGCAAGGACGAAATACTTGACCGACTCCCCACCAAAGAAAAAGAGTGCAACAAGCACGATCAATACGGTCAATGATGTGTTTACCGAACGGAGGAATGTTTCATTGAGTGCCCGATTGACAGTGGTTTCGAAATCGGAAGCTCCGTATTTATTCAGATTCTCACGAATGCGGTCAAATACGACAATGGTATCATGTACCGAGAATCCGAGAATGGTGAGAAGCGCCAATACGAATGAAATACCAACTTCAACTCCGAGATAATGCCCGAGAAGGGAGAATACACCGATCGTAATAATGACATTGTGGAACAGTGCGATAATTGCAGCAAGGCCGTACTTCCAAGACGCCACCGGTCGGGATACCTTTCTGAAGGTAAACGCGATATACGCACCGATTGCAAGAAGTACAGCGATCACCGCCTGGACTGATCGTTCTTTGAGCGACTGGCTGATTGCGGGACCGATCGTTTCGACACTTTCTTCAAGCACTTTATTTTCCGCAACCCCGTCGATTGCCTCGGTCTCAAACTTCTCACGGACTCGATTCAAGATATCCTGATGCTCGTCTTCGGTAATATAGCGGAGACGAAGGAGGTACCCATTCTCACCTACTGACTGTACCACAATCTCACCATAAGTTTCGTTAGGGACAACAGATTGCATGTCGTGCAATTCAGGGCGTTCGCCGGTAAATTTGAATTCAATCAGGGTTCCTCCGGTAAAATCAATGCTTGGTTTCAATCCATGCACGATCAGACTAACAATACTCACCACGACACACACGAGCGAAAACAGGAAGAAGTATTTTTGTTTTTTGACAAATGGAATATTCATAGAGTTTACGATTGTTCTTTTGAGTGATGACCTGAACCGAGGAATAATGGTCCGCCGTCTCGCTTGGTAAACCACGGCACGACAAATCGCAACATGACCCGAGTAGCGGTAATCGCACTGAACAGACTAACCAAAATACCGATAATAAGAGCGACCGCAAAGCCTTTGACAAAGTTGGTACCAAGCCAGATGAGCAATGCACAGGTAATCAGAGTCGACACATTCCCATCACGGATCGATGTCCATGCGCGCTTGAACCCTTCTTCGACAGCAACCTTGAGGCTCTTTCCTTGCTGTAATTCCTCTTTCATGCGTTCAAAGATAAGAATGTTAGCATCAACTGCCATACCGATCGAAAGAATAAATCCGGCGATTCCGGCAAGGGTCAGAGTGACTCCGATCAATTTGAATAATGCAAGTGTCACCACGATATATAGCGACAATGAGATGACCGATAAGAATCCGGGGAGACGATAATAGAGGGTCATGAAAAGCATGACAATAACGACCCCGATAATACCTGCAGTGACACTCATGGCAACTGATTGGGCACCAAGAGTGGCCCCTACGGTTTCCTGGCTCGCCAATTCTACAGGAACTGGAAGCGCTCCAGTGTTAAGTCTCTGTGCCAACATGCGAGCTTCCTGAACATTGGTGCTACCGGTAATTACTGCTTGCCCATCACGGATAACATTTTGTACCGTAGGCGCACTGATCGGCTGACCATCAAGGAAGATTGCAACCTGTTTACCCAAGTTTCGTTCAGTGATTTCAGCAAACAATTTAGTTCCCTCATCATTGAAATTGAGGGACACTTGTACTGCCCCGGTAGTAGGATCAGACACTACCTGCGCACGGGAAAGTTGTTTTCCTGACAGTCCGGTATCTTTCCATTCTTCTTGCGGTGGAACGATGTCATTCTTACTCTGTGTCTTGATCAGGATACGAGAAATTTCATACTTTTTTCCAATGCGTTCATCTTTTTTATAAATAATATGAAAGCCATATGGGGTTTCAACCGGTCCAATAATCTGTCCTTTTTCAGCAGAAAACAAAGCATTTTCAAATTCAGGAATCGTAAGTCCACGAGGTACCCATCCCAAACTTCCTTTGGTCAAAGATACATTAGGTTCAGTAGAATTCTCTTCCGCAAGAGTTGCAAAATTATCACCATTTGCAGCGTCATAGAGCTCCTGGGCTTTTGCTCGAGCCTCGTCTTTATTGAACTGTGGAGCGTCACATCCAACCGCACCCAAATAACAAATCAAAATATGACTTGCTAATACTTCAGGACCACTTTCTTGCTCCTTGCCTCGTTTGAGAATATTGTGTCCCTCAGTAGTATCGACCAATGTTTTAGAAATGGTTCCTTCGGTCGAACTTGCAGCCCATGCATAGATTACAGGATCAGTCGAAGTGGCACTGACATATGAAAGATACCCACCATTTACTTTACTCGCATCATCTTCAGAAAGTGTTTTTGCCAGTTCTTCAAATGATTCTTTTCGATTAAGACGTCTCAAAATATCATTTGCGCGCTTTTTCGCGTCAGCATTGTAGTCTTCAAGCTGTTTTTGTTCTTCCGCGGTCAATTCACGCGGTGGTTCCATGTTCATTTCCTTGAATTCCAAAATTGGGGTCTGCCCAATAAGGTCAACTGCCTGTTGGATATCCTGAATACCTGGCAAGTCTACGGTAAGTCGGTATGAGTCTCCGACTTTGCTGGTCTGCACTTGTGGTTCGGATACTCCGATTCCGCCCACGCGTCGTTCGATAACATCACGCACACCTTCGAGTGCGCTTGCGCGCTCGCTCTCGGCGATTGCGCTCATATCAGCTTCATACGTCAGATGAGCTCCACCCTTGAGGTCAAGCCCAAGTTGAAATGGTCTGTCAGGAACCTGAGGAAAAGCAAGGGCTGCTTTATCGTTCAACCATCCAATAAGCGAATTTACCGGCTTCGGATAGACAAAAATACCCGAGACAATAAGTAATGCGAAAATTCCTACAATCCCCCACTTAACCTTCGACCGAATATCACTAGTATGACGTCTCATAAATTCAAAAATCACTAACGAATAGAATGAGCCACATTGTACGGCAAAAGGGTTAAAGCGTCAAGTTGAGAAAGTGGAAAGGTTATGGCTGCTTACTGATTACAATCATTGCAGTTCGCTCCTCGGTAATCGGCACATGATTCCCGGTTTCGTAGTCCCTGAACGATTTTTCAAAGTTTTGGTATGAATAGGTGAATTTTTCTCCCAATCGAGTACCCGGATCATTGGTAATAATAGTCTTCGCTATGTCATCATATCCGATTACCACCAGCATGTGGCGTTCTGGTCCTGGTGGTTTGAAATTCGGATTAGCGAGAATTTGCCCATTAAACGGAATAATCAGAATATTTCCTGCTGCAAGTTCCCGTTTCACGTCGGCAAGCGTAATATCATACACGACTCGCGCATGGTGATATCCGTAAAATTCTTCAAGTAGCCGTGCAAGCGTATCCGCAGCTGAAGTATCGCGATATCCACCATAAGTATTTTCTTCCCAATTCGACATACTGGTGATTTCCTCAAGTGCTTCCT
>CAZNAO010000019.1:0-10315 GCA_964571295.1 uncultured Gammaproteobacteria bacterium
CGGCATGGGCCTCGAGCGCATCGCGGCCGTGGTCCAGGGCGTGCATTCCAATTTCGACATCGATCTGTTCCAGACCATCATCGCCACGGCCGCGTCCATCGCGAACGTGGCCTACGGCGACATCTCAGGTGTATGGGTACTGAAACGAAATTCAGGTCCGAATTCTCTCATAAGAACTAAACACTACTAATGGTGCCCACCATGATCATCTTTCTTCGCTTCGCTGTTACTTCCGGAAGCTACTTGTGAAATTTCACTGAGAAGAACATTTTCTACGTAGATTCCGCGGGGATAAAAAATTCGTTCAAGTTCATTTTTTACTTCAGTTTCGACCGCATCACGTCTAGCCCCCACCAAATCTTCATAACTAAATCGGGTTGCGACCATGCGCATGCGACTACGGATCGTCGGACGAATAATTTTTTCGACAAAATCCTCGCCAATAGTCTGCCAAATCATCGGAATCTGGTGTATATCGAGACGAAGCAAAATCGTACCCTCGACCGCAATGCGTCGATTATCATGAGTCACTGCAGCAATCGGTATGTCCCCCATCGCTTTCTGATTGCTGCTATTGAACTGGCGGGAGATGCCATATTCAAGTGTCTGGGTATTGAAAAGCTTTGCTTTTTGCCAAAATGGAATTTTAAAATGAAGACCGGGGGTCAATACTTTTTTTAGCACTCCGCGACCGAGATCATAGACGCACGCGACATATCCTGGCGGAACATAAATAAACAGTCCTTTGAGGACATCCTCCATGACAAACGAATACATGAGTTTATCGAGGGACGCTTCAGCCATAGGTAAATATTAATGATGATGACTATCGGCAGACGGAGCCGGTTTTGGCTTCAATGCTGCGTGTAATAGTCGATTGACAATAGCGGAAAATATGATTGAAGTCAAAACAAAGAGTGATTTTACCATCGGAAGGAGCCATAGTATGTAGAATGTTGCAAGCGGAAACAAGATAAAATACAGTAGATCTGATTTCGTAGGAACTTTCTTGCTACGACGAACCTCTAAATAGATTTCAACCAAGATGAGAACCGCAACAATTCCCGACCACACTATATCATGATATGCACCCAAATTAAAGCCATAAAACATGACATTGATAGTGCCTGGAAAGTCAACCCAATCATAAAGATAGGTAATCAATTTTTCCCCAGTAATCCCCCGCCAGAATACTTGGTACAAAAGTAGCAAAACAAGCAACTGAAGCGCAAGTCCAAGGGTCTTTGACCATGGGCGAACCCGTCGGGCTCTAATCAATTTTCGTATCTGTTCTTTACGTAATACGGGATCAAATTTAAAATCAGCGCTCATTTTCTCTATTTCAGTATGTAACTCCTGATTTTTGACATTATTATATTCGGAAATCACAGAAAGGGGCAACAAGACAATCCGCAATGCGACCGTAAGAAGAATCACCGCCCAGCCGAGATTGTGATCAGTGACATTATTATAGAACCAAATCAGGACATTGAACAATGGCTGGTAAAGTAAATCATTCCAAATATAGGACAACATAGTAAGGCTAGTATAGCCAAAACCCAACCGAAAGTCAAAGCCTCGGGAAGGAAAATTACTCCTTCCGCAACGCATCAATAGGATTCAGTTGCGCCGCTTTTCGTGCAGGATAAAGTCCGAAAAACAGTCCGACTACGGTAGAAAAGCCAAGTGCGAGTATAACTGCATAGAGTGGTACCGCAAAAACCCAATTCAATCCGATACTCGTAGCTACCAGATATACCAGATATGAAACCACGACACCAAGACAGACGCCGACAATACCACCGAGAGTGGTAAGAAGTACCGCCTCAGTCAAAAATTGAAGCAAGATATCCCGAGATCGTGCACCCAATGATTTTCGAAGCCCGATCTCAAACGTACGTTCAGCAACGGTCACATACATAATATTGGTAATACCGACTCCCCCCACAATAAGAGAAATACACACAAGTGCAATTAAAAGGAGGGTGATACCACCGATCACTGTCTCGAGCGTATTTCGAATCTCAACCATGGTTGAAACTTCAAAATCATCCTTATCCGGGTCTGTGATATCATGACGCTCACGAAGAAGTATTTCAACATCTTCTTTAGTCATCTCAACCTGATTCATGTCGATCACATGTGCATTAATGCCCATCGCATAATCAGTACCTAAGAATCTTTTTTGCAGTGTTTGAGTTGGGATATAGATAACTGAATCCATATCAAAACCAAAACTTGCACCCATAGGCTCCTGGACACCTACAACACGAAATGACTTTCCTTTGATAAAAATGCTTTTCCCTACAGCCGTATCATCACCAAAAAAATCTTCCTTTATCTTCGAACCAATAAATACCACCTGTGCCAATGCCGCCTCTTCTTCAGGAGTATAAAATTGTCCTTCAGCAATCTTAAGGTTGTCCACCTCGGCTGCATACGCTCCATAGCCAAAAACCGTAACAATCTTATTTTGCTCTCGATATTTGATAACTTGCTGGCTGGTTACATAATTATAAGCAACAGAAATATTCGGGTGTTTCATGATGGCCTCCATGTCAGCATTATTAAGTGTGGTAATCGTGACCCCACTCGCCATACTTGTAGCACTTCCCCCACCCCCCTTACCAGGAACACGCACTTCAATATTGAGCGTATTAGGGCTGTAGATATCCAGTTCACCCAGTACCATTGCCTCAAGTCCTTTGCCAGCAGAGACGATAATGACTACCGAGGCGATACCGATACCTAACGCAATAACCGTGAGTATCGTTCTCATTTTTTGTCTCAAGAGTGCGCCTGACGCCATGGTAAGCAAATCTTTAAATACCATATGATTATTCGTAACGCAACGCCTCAATTGCATTCAATGTGCTCGCACGACGAGCAGGCAAAATACCAAACACTAATCCAATACCCACAGACACTCCCCATCCAAGCGCAATAGAACCCGCAGTGATAACTAAATCCCAGGAATAGCCCATACGTTGGGCAACCACCGCGACTATCACTGAAATCAACACGCCGAGTACAATACCAATTGTTCCTCCCACAAAGGTAATCACCACTGACTCAATGAGAAACTGAAAGGTAATTTGTCGGGAGGTAGCACCCACTGCCTTTCGAAGTCCAATTTCACGAGTACGTTCTTGCACCGTAGCAAGCATAATATTCATAATACCAAATCCACCCACCACCAAGGCAATACTCGCAATTGCAACTAAAAAAAATTTTAGAGCGTCGGTAATACTTGTAAGCGCATCGAGCCCCTGCGACATAGATCGCACGGAAAAATCAGCCGACTCATCAGGCTTGATATCATGCCGAACACGAAGCACTTGTCGCACATCTTCCATAGCTCCGTCCACATTTTCAGGAATATCAATCTTCATGCGAATATAATTCACATGATTAATTCCCAATAACAATTTTTGTGCCGTACTAATAGGAACAAATAATTGATTATCTTGATTTTGAAACCCGCTCACACCACGCTCTTTCATGGTTCCAATAACAGTAAAATTAACCTTACCAATTCTAATACGCTTACCCACCGGATCTTCATCACCAAATAATTCATCACGCATAGCTGAACCAAGTACCGCTACTGTTGCATAAGTCCTTTCTTCATCTTCTGAAAAAAAACGTCCTTCAAATACTTCTGTATCCTCAACATCGATATATGCAGCACTCGTACCTGTATAATTCCCCCGAATCGTCGTATTACCAGCAACGATAGTATCATTACCCGTGGTATACACAGCCAAATCTTCAATACACGAGCACGCATCTCGCAACAATGCCTGTCCATCCTCATAGGTCAAAGTGGTAACCACAATACCAAGCGCAGAAGCAGGAGGACCATCATCTTCTGACGCACCTGGCAATACCACCACCAGATTAGAACCAAGACCTTTAACTTGATTAATAATGAGACTTTGTGCACCGGCACCAACAGACATCACGATGATCACTGCCATGACACCGATCACGATGCCAAGCATAGTCAAAAAAGATCGGGCCTTATTTCGAGCGATAATATTCCAAGCACTAACCGTACTTTCGATAACATTCATATCTCTATTTCATGAGATCATTACTCTCTGCAGCACGCTGTCGCTGTGCCACAACACGATCAGATTCGATCAATCCATCCTTCAACCGAATAATACGCTTTGCGTGTTCAGCTGTATATTTCTCATGGGTGACGAGAATAATACTATGCCCCGCATCATTCAACTCTTGCAAAATCTTCATAACCTGCTGACCAGATTTTGAATCAAGGTTCCCGGTAGGCTCATCAGCAAATATAACTTCAGGATTATTGACCAGTGCACGCGCAATCGCAACACGCTGTTTTTCTCCACCAGAAAGCTTGCCTGGGGTATAGTTGAGTCGATGTCCCAACCCAACTTGTTCCAATAGTTCAGTTGCACGCTGAACACGCTCTTTCTTGGGGACATCGGTATAGAGTAATGGAAGCATGACGTTTTCAAGCGTAGTCGAACGATTAAGTAAGTTAAATGCCTGGAAAACAAAGCCAATTTTCCTACCACGCATGTATGCTAACTGATCACCAGATAAGGTACCCACGTCATTACCTTCAAAGAAAAACGAACCTTCTGATAAGGTATCAAGAAAACCTAAAATATGCATCAGCGTTGACTTCCCTGAACCAGACGGTCCCATGATAGACACAAACTCCCCTTTTTCGATATCAAAGGTAATACCATGCAAAATTTTGGTAACCACATCATCATTTTGATACTGTTTTTTCAAATTTTTCACTTCAATAAGTTTGCTCATAGAAATAATTAATTCTAGTCTTGCCGATTGTTTAGTCATTAGGTAACTTAAAAAGTTCTACACTTTTTCCCACTCTTCAGCTTGATTCACGTATTCATCTTTGATCTTCCAAAAATATTCCTTTGCCACATCATAGTCATTCGGAATAACACCATCAAGAATCGCGTCTTCAAGATGTTTTTTGATTTTCCCGACAGTAGGACCAGCTTTGAGCCCTGCCAGTTCCATAATTTCTTCTCCACGGACAGGTGACTGAAACGCACGGAGCTTATCCTTTTCAATCACCTCAGCGATACGTTTTTCAAGATAATCATAATTTTTCAAGCGTTTCTTCAATTTATACGGATTCCCGGTGGTAATGTCACTTCTACACAAGGTAAGCAAATCCTGTAGATGGTCGTTCAAGTTTACGATAAGTCGACGGACAGGACTATCGGTAACCCCCTCATCCATCAAGGAAATTGGCTGCTGGTGCCAGCGTACCAAGAGTGCCACATACTCTATATCATCGCGACTCATACGAAGTCTGCGTCCAACATCTCGGACGATTTTCTTTCCCAGATGTTCATGCATATCAAATGTCCAGCCACGTCCAGGAACAAATGACTTGGTACCAGGCTTACCAATATCATGCATAAGCGCTGCAAACCTAAGAAGCACATTGTCAGTGCGCTCAGCGATATTATCGACTACTTTAAAAGTATGCACTAGATTATTTTTATGCTGATGCCCGTACAATTCCTCAACACCATTAAGTTCGCTTACTTCAGGAAGAAATTCATTAATAAGGCCTGTTTGGTACAGAATATATAATCCGACCGAAGGAACTGGGGTCGCAAGGAGTTTAAAAAATTCTTCGCAAATCCGCTCTTTTGAGACGATTTTCAATCGAGTACGATTTCGTGCAATCGCATCATACGTATGATCTTCAATGGCAAAACCGAGCTGGGACGCAAATCGTGCAGCACGCATCATACGAAGCGGATCTTCGGAAAATGTAATATCCGGATCAAGCGGTGTTCGAAGAATTTTCTTTCCGATATCAAGTGCGCCATCAAACGGATCGACCACATCCCCTCCGATTCCTTGAACAGTAATCGGAAGAGCAATCGCATTCACGGTAAAATCTCGCCGGGCCAAATCTTGTTCAAGAGTTGTTGCTTCAACTTTTGGTTTACGGGATTGCACATCATATTCTTCACTCCGTGCACCGGCGAATTCGAGTTCGAACACGGTTTCCTTGGAACCATCTTCCTGTTGAGCGGTATACACATATCGTGCCGTATCAAAATCAGGAAATTCAACCAAACTTCCTTCTTCAAGAGACATCTCATCAAAACGTTTTGCAAATGCGATACCACTTCCCTCGACAACGACGTCCAAATCTTTCATACTCTCCCGATGCATGAGCATGTCACGAACAAATCCACCGACCGCATACGCCTTCACATTCTGCTCTTCGGCAATGATACCGATCGTCGTATAAATTTTGGACAAATCAATCATAGTAAAATTCAAAAGGCGAAACCGAAAGTAATTTGTGTGTTACTTTATAGACACTACGGCGTGTATCTTCAGACTACTCAGTCCGTTCCCGTACCACCACTTCCTGCCCTTCTTCTAGTCCGGAAATAATTTCAATTATACCTCCGTCCCCGCGAAGACCGGTCTCAACAATAACATCACGCACTTCCCCATTCTGAAGTACACGCACCAATTTACGATCATCTTCAGTACGAATCGCACGCTGCGGAATGTAGAGTACGTGTTCTTTTTTCTCAGTATAAAATATCACATCAGCGGTCATTCCATTTAGAATCTCATATCCGCTCTTCTCCTCAAGTACTACAGTGACGGTATAATATACCACATCCTGAATCACGGTTTCACCAGTCTCGATTTCAGTGACAATTCCGTTGAACTTAACCTCGCTCCCATACGCATCAAGCGTGACCGTAGTCGAAACTCCGGTTGCAATTTTGACGATATCGGTTTCAGGAATATCTACCTTTACCTCAAAACGAGGGCTTACCAATTTTACGACGGCATCTTGCGAGCTCACAAACTCGCCTGCTTTAAATGCAATCTTGGCGACCGTACCTGAAATTGGCGCAACAATACGCGATCGATTACGAGTTGCTACCGCAGCTCCAACGGAAGCCTGTGATTCACGAATTGAAGCTTCATATGCGGCAATATCAGCAGCGGCTTTTTCACGAGCATTACGAAGATTTTGTTCCGCCTGTTCATATAATACCTTATTCGTAGTATAGCTATTCTTCGCACTCTGAATTGCTTGCTGTTGGGTAATCAGAGAAGAAAACTTGGTGCTAAGAGAAATACGCTCACCTGAAATTGAGGATTTGAATCCATCAAGCATGGTTTGAGTAAGATCACCCACCACCGGCGAAGCATTGAGAACCTCACCAACAGTATACAAAAGCGTCCTGCTCGACGCGAGCACACGTTCTGCAAAAGAAAGCGCAGTATCAATGTCGATATGTGATGATTGGAGCGACAAAAGATTGATACGTTCATCAAACGTACGCATGTCAGCTTTTGCTGCGACATACTGACTCTCTGCAGTTGACAGTAATCCGATATTATGGATAGATAATTCATTTTCAAACACATCATTTGCAAATGTGTTGTCGATTCCAAGAATATTATCAACTTGGGTCAATGCGTGAGCCACTGAAGCTTGAATTTGTATCAAAAGTCCGACAGCATCCGTATATGCATCACGAATAATCTCACTATCAGCCCCACCTTGGGACAATTTAAGATTCAGCTCAGCTTTTTGCAATGCAGCTTCAGCATTTACAATTGCGTCATTTGCCGAAACCTTGATCTGCTCAAGCATTGCCTGTGATTGACCGACGCCGGCACTTGCCTGACCGATCCGCGCATTGAGTTCACGAAGGTCAAGATCAGCAAGAATAGTTCCAGCTTTTACTTCTTGATTCGTGGTTACATACACCTTGGCGATTCGTCCGGCAGACTCAAATCGAAGGTCGAGTTCATCAGCAGACTGAATATTACCGGTAGCGTCAACCGTCTGAGTCAAAGAGCCTTTTTCAACACGAACAGTATCATAGTGAGGCCCGGTCTGATTACCGCGAGATTGTGCAAAGACGCTGATACCAACAAAAAAAATAATAGCAACAACAATATATGTCCATTTCTTCTGATACCACTTTTTGTTTGGAGGAAGGATGGTAGAAGTTGCGGTTGAAGTAGTGTGAGCCATACTAGATGAAAAGATTATGTTTGTATTTTTTTAAGTGTACTGGTCAGATGTTGAAGCATGCTTTCCGCAACCCCTGTGGGAACGAGAAGAATCGTTGATTCTTTCTCAATGACGAGAAAATTATCGCCTTTTTGGATACCCAATTTAGCACGTGCTTTCTTCGGGATGACGATCTGCCCCCTCTCTCCGATCGAAGCAACTCCATGAAAGGTGCCCATATCTATGGCATTATTTTTTTTCATACGAAATACGAAGTATGTTTTATCATACTTATCATACCAAATTCCTTCTCTCTGGTCAAGCTAAATAAATAAAAACAAAATTACAAGACCCAGTACGATACGGTAGATAACAAATGGAAGAAAACTTAATCTCTTTACAATAGCAAGTGTAAGCCAGATCGAAAGAAAGCCTGCTACTGCTGCAGCCACAAAACCAACAGCCACTACACTGAGCGACAGTGCTTCATCCGCAGGAAGTGAAAACAAGTCACGCACCGCGGACGCTCCGGCAAGTGCAATTACCGGAATACTCATCAAAAATGAAAATTCAGCTGCTGCGGTTTTTGAAAATTTCTGAAATAATCCTCCGGAAATCGTCATCCCCGAACGACTCATACCTGGAATAAAAGCGATAATCTGCATGAGGCCAGTGATAAAGGCATTGCGAAACGTCACTTGCGACAACTCTTTGTGCACCTGCACCCGCTTAGCTCCATACCAATCTGCGATTAATAACACAATCGCGCCAATAATCAAGCTAAACGCGATATACTTAGGGAGTCGCACCGAGTCTTCAATCAAATCACCGAAAAAAAACCCGATAATAGCAGCAGGAATAGTGGCAACAAGGAGTGCAATCCCGAGTGTGCGCTCAGCACTTGGTATACGATAATGAATGAGTGCTACAAAAATGGTACTAATTTTTTTTCTGAAGAAAATCAAAACCGCGAGAAGAGTCGCGACATGTACGATGATATCAAAAAATTGGCTCTGAATATCCCACCCGAATATTACCGGTACGAGGACCAAATGTCCGGATGATGAGATAGGAAGAAACTCAGAGATTCCCTGGACAATACCAAGAATCAAGGCTTGAAAAATGGTCATAGAAGGTAAAAGTTGAAAGTCTACAAAGTCTATAAAGTCATTCGTATGCAACTTCTAACTTTTGCCTTTATGGACTTTATGGACTTTAAAACAGTTTCACCACACTATACACTGCCCCGATACCAAGCGCAATCACGAGAGGAATGATGATATAGCCGATATGGTGAAGTTTGTAGGTATGGTGTTCCAGATCTCCTGAACGATGTGCCCTCCAATACATGAGGACAATAAGCAGAGTTTCGAGACTTACCAAGACCCCACCGACAATGTCGATAACTCCAACAAAACTCCGAAGTCCAAAACAAAATAAGAGAAACGGGACCAGGCACACTCCGATCGTGGCAACCCACTCGGACACACCATGATCCCACGCCAGTGAATCACGAAAAGACAGTGCAGTAATAAGAAAACTCATTCCCATGGCAAGAAACGCGAATAGGTTCCCAAACACGAATGCCCGATGTCCGACAAAACGCTCAAGACCGACGGTCGCAAGTTCCGCAGTCTCAGAACCCATAACGGCAACGGACATAAGGGCAAATGCGGCATATACCAAAATCGCGATAACTCCTGAAGAGACGATTGCACTCTTGAATGATCCGTTTTCCTGTTTCATGATAGTATAAACCTCAGGCATGGCACTCGTACCATGAAAAGCGAACAAAATAATACCATAAGGAAATAATAAATGCGCAAAATCATAAGACAACAAGTTTGAAATCTGCGCATGTGGCGCACTAGCAAGAATAATCAAAAAAATCACTGCAAGCACTCCTACGACCAAAACCGATTCGATACGTTTGATCACACGCATGCCGCTTGCAAGAAACACGATCGCAAGAACAAAAAATCCAAATGTCCAATAAAATGCTTCCCCGCCAAGTAACGCTGCAAGCGATGCCCCTTCACCGATCAGATAGACCAACAGCACTCCAGTAAACATGGTATAGAGGATGAAGGTCATGGCCCTTCCACCAAGCTTCCCCAAATATTTATAGGCAAGCCCGGTAATCTGCAAGGGGTGCGGCTGTACCGATACCATCTGTCCAAGCATAAGATTAAGTACGATCATGAGTAAACCCAACACTCCGATATATACAAACCCAATCAAAGCTCCTGACTTAGAAATCGCATACGGCAAACTCAAGAT
>CAZNAO010000019.1:10415-17361 GCA_964571295.1 uncultured Gammaproteobacteria bacterium
ACCCCCCACAGATACGCACGAGATGCACCGCTATGTTTTACATCTTCCATATTCTTTTTCAGGCGTGCAATATTCATCGTCTCCATCTGTTCCTCTAGTGAGGAAGCAGGAATGCCACCTGTATGCACCCATGGCTCAGCTTGTAATTCTGAAACAAAAAAACGTTCATGCGGCACGCCCCAAAAAGCCGCACGGAGACGGTACCAGCCCATAGGTAGCCAGTCATAGGAAACTACATGTCCGCCTGGTGTTCGAATAACGCGGTACATGGTAGTACCAAAAATGTCCCCTGCCTTGGCAGCGGTTCGCCAGGTCGAAAGTTCGCCGCTATCAGTCACTACGACATCGTGTACCGTATCAAGTTTCCGCACGATCAGAAGCTCGCGTGAAAATAAATCACGACGAAAATGTTCGCATTCTCCAAATTCAAAATTGATAAACGGCTCATTCTCCACCTGCCAATATTCGAGCGCAGAATGATCCTTATATCGACCAACCACAGCCTCAACATAGCGAGACACGCGATCGTCATAAGAATTACCTCCCCCAGCCACGGCCCACTCAGGCGTATGACACTCAGGCCAGCGTGGAGTTTTTTGTCCGACAACCAGGAGGACGCGCGCGCCATGATCCCGCGCAGTATCCATCATAAAATCAACTGAAGAAAAATCATACACTCCCTCTGCTTTTTCTATTTCATCCCAATCAGCCGAAATACGGATAAATTCCGGCTTCAGATCCTGAAGCATCTCCGTATACATCTTTTTCCAGTCGATATGAATCCATGCGGCATATGATGAACTGAAACTGATTCCATAGGACACAGGATGTGTTGATCGGCCATACCACCACAAACCGCCATATGCCAGTGCCAACAATCCGATAATAAGACCAAACCAACTCATACGCATAAGCCTAGATAAAAAATAGTGATCCCACAATGACTAATATAATGCCGACAGACTGTATCGCAAGCTCACGTCGGGTTGAATATTCGCGAAAAACTCGCGGAAACCATTTGCTCAATACATACACGGCTCCGAACATAAGCGCATACTGCAAGCCGCTCATTGCTTGTACCACCGAAACCGAACCCAGCGCTGAAGCGTATTGAATCAATACGACAGCAATTACACCGGAAAGTTTGGTAATCCATACCAACGCAAGTGACGTGAGCTTTTTCTGTTTTTTCTTTGTATGTTTCTTTCGCACTGAGAATCGAAGCCGTAATTCCCGCTGCACTGGAGGATAAAGCAATAATGCAAGCCCGACAATTCCCGCCCCTGCCCGGGTCCACGCAAACGCAGGAATAAATTCATGAAATGAATACAGATATTTAGCACTGACATGTGACAGTCCGAAAAAAATACCGGAAATGACAGCCCACCAATAAACTGTAGAATATCCTTTCTTTCCGCGAGTCTCTTGGTAGGATAGAAAAATGGATGCGATACTCAAAAGCAAAATACCAAAAATTTGATATTGCGACAATTGCTCTCCGAGAAACGTATACGACAACGCATAGGTGGTAAAAATAACCACTGATCCATTAAACGGTGTCACATGTGACGCTTCACTGCCTTTAAGCGCAATATATAGGGTCAACAGTCCAAGCCCGAATGCGGTACCGGATAGAAGACTGATTCCGATATGAAAAAGTGAAAACGATTCAGGGGCAATCACGAGAAGAAGAAGTGCCGGCAAAAGAATAATCGTAGAATAAAACGCATAGATGCTCGGTCGGGCAATCGTCGTCGACGATAAAATATATTTATCGAGGATAAACGTAAGTGCCAGTAACCCGTAGCCGATAAGTGAGATGATGAGCCAAGTCATACACTAGAGTAAATGGACATCTTCAATTTCACTTCGTTTACCTTTGAGTATCACTTCTTCAATATGATACGTTCCATTCTTTGGTGCGTGCAAAAATCCGCTCATCGCGGCTTCAGCAAGCCAGCCGGATTCAAGCCAATCAAAAAGCCACTGGTGCGTATACCGTGGATCCTCCTGTTCAAACCCAGCACCGATCGCATGAAGCCATGCACGGTTGTAGTCTTCCTGTGATCCGATCGAGGGTGCAATGATGATCGGAAGTCCGAGACCGGCGTAAAATGATAATTCGGAAGGTTTGGTCCAGAGAATATCGGTCGTAAGCAGTGCTTCATTGAACTTTCGGAAATATTCCATTTTATCTGCAGAATAAATGATATTTACTAATCCCGAGTGATGAGCATCGACATGAAGCTCTTTTACTTTATTATCATAATAGGTGTACACATCATTGCGAGAACCGGCAACCAAATTGAGTCGAAGTTTCCCTGCATCAATATGTTCATGCAAACTCTCTAAGATGGTAATACCGATATCTCGTTGCGCTCCGGCACCTCCGACAGCGAAGGTGATGGTGAGTGGGTGAGCATTCCGAATATCGCAGTACTCAACCCCCAAATATTCTTCGATCATCGCGCGATATTTACGCTGATAACGAAAATGCGGATCGAGATTGGCAATTCTACAACCAAGAGAATGGCGAAGTGTTTCGAGATGAGTCGTGCCAGTATTTTCTTTGGGCAACGGAAAACCGGTCACATAAATCTGTTTACTCGGAACTCCGTACAATTCAAGACGCTGTTTCACCCGTTTATTCGGTGCGCAATATTTAATCCTGCTGGTGCGGGGATTAAGTGGTGCCCATGCACGGCTAATATCGGTATCAGTACAAAGACAGTAAATATCACCTTTATATCCATGCTCTTCGGCAAAAAATGCCACCGCAAAAAAAGAAGTTAGAAGCGGCAACGGTTTCTGATTCAAGGTATCGATCAGGTGCTTACCCCACCCCTTCTCAATCATACGGTAAATCTGTTTGACCTGGAGAATAGGCTCTGAAAGATCACG
Organism: uncultured Gammaproteobacteria bacterium; assembly: GCA_964571295.1. Lineage (GTDB taxonomy): Bacteria > Patescibacteriota > Patescibacteriia > Magasanikbacterales > UBA922 > UBA922. The sequence goes on from CAZNAO010000019.1 coordinate 13,317, forward strand.
TTTCGGATAAAATGGATCGATCCGCTGGATATAATCCATGACCGAGAACGCCAACGGTCCGAGTAACGGAACTTTTTTAAACCGTGAAACGGTCTCATACATTTTTCTACTCCCTTCCCATTTAAGCCGATCGCTCTTGGGAATTCCCGCATATGTATTTGCCGTTACGATCGCAGCAGCCTCCCATCCGTCTGGAGATGCCGCGATATCTTTGAGCGGATATACTGCCCGCTGATGCCCATATCCCATGTCGACGGTTATAATATAGGCTTGTTTGGTTTTTTTTCGTGTACCTGCCATAATAAAATTGATTGACACATAGTATACCATATCTATCCGATAATACGTATACAAAATAATTGATAACAAAAATCACCCGGTACGGGTGATTTTTTATTCAATCAGACTATGATCTTCCGAATGTTTTTCTAAATGAGGGTTTTTGCGCACTTAAACCATTTCCTTCTTGTGGTTTTTCACGATTATTGCCATATCGATGCTTTCGATTTTTTCGATGACCTCGATATTTACCATCTCGTCCGTGCCGTTCACGATCTCCTCGTCTAGAAAAGGATCGATGGCGAAGCTGTTCAACCTGTTCATAGGATTCATGCCGTGGAATGTCAACTTTCGGAGGAAGTGTCGGTAGCCCAATAATCGGCAACGTCTTTTTAATCAGTCGTTCAATCTGTCTGATCTGTACTTTCTCCTGATGCGTTGCAAATGATACTGCCTTACCCGTGTGACCTGCCCGTCCGGTACGGCCGATACGATGTACATAATCCTCGGAATTATCCGGCAAATCAAAATTGATTACCAATGAAATTCCAGTCACATCAATTCCTCGCGCAGCGATATCAGTGGCAACGAGAATGCGATACTGACCGGATTTGAATCCCGCAAGCGCAGCTTTTCGTTGAGCCAGAGTACGATTCGAATGAATCTCTACTGCTGTATGATTCATATGACGAAGTGCTGCGGCAATACGTTTCGCACCAAACTTGGTACGAGAAAATACAAGTACCGTTCCTTTATTATCATCAAGCAATTTCTGCAATAACTGCATCTTTGATTCTTTTTGAATAAAAAAAATCTCTTGCTCCACATTTGCAGAACTGGTTCCTTGCGGTGCCACTTCGATACGTAATGGCATTCGCATATACTGTGCAGCCATCTTAGCAATTTCAGAAGGCATGGTAGCAGAAAAAAGCAAGGTTTGCCTTTCTGACGGAATCAATGAGAGGATTCGTTTGATCTGGGGCGCAAATCCGATATCAAACATACGATCAGCTTCATCAAGCACCACGACTTTCACACGTTCAAGCGACACCGTCTTCTGTTCCAGATGATCCATGAGCCGACCCGGGGTTGCAATAATCACATGTGGATTTTGACGAAGTTCAGAAACTTGGCGATACATGGATGCGCCCCCGATAACCACTGAGGTTCGAAGTCCGAAAGCTCCACCAATTTTTTTGAGTGTCTCATCGACTTGCAACGCCAACTCTCGAGTCGGTACCAAAACCAACCCCTGAGCCTTGAGCTTGCTCAATCGCTGGATCATCGGAATTCCAAACGCAAGGGTTTTACCCGTACCGGTCTGCGCAATACCAACCATATCCTTTCCTTCAAGCGCAACCGGAATAGACTTCGCCTGAATAGGCGTCGGATGAAGATACTGATGACGTTTCAAAATCTCCAAAAGTTTTGGAGCAATAGGCAGGCTCTCAAAGCCTACCTTTTCTATGGTATGTTCCATATAAAAAATTTAGTGACCCGACGTCTGCTGGGCCACTAAATGGAACAAGAGATTCGAGTCTGTACAGGGTAATATGACCCTGCAAAAAATAAATGAAAATATACTATACCACAAATACAGCATTTTGTCAAGTAAAAAACCCATAATTGACAAATGAAAAATAAGTCCCTAGTATAGTGCGCGGGTCAGTCAGTACCCGCAAAACCGCAACTAGGAGCAAAAACATGATCATGAGTTACGTTCCGACGATCGACATGGGGGGCTACATCGACCAGGACAAACCTCCGAACGAGCTGGTACAAGAACTCGGAAGATCCTTCGAAGGTATCGGATTCGCGGTGATCGTGAATCACGGTATCCCGGCCGCAGAGATCAAGCACGCGTACGAGATGTCACGCACGCTCTTTCACCTGCCTGATGACGTACTGAAAAAGTACGAAGACGCAGAAGGTGGAAGACAACGGGGCTTCGCTTCCTTCGGCACCGAACAGGGCAAGGACGCCGAGATCCCGGATCTCAAACGATTCTGGCACATCGGCCTCGAAGGTGTGCACTGGCTCCCTGGGAATGTGTGGCCGAGCGAAGTGCCCAACTTCCGCAAGACCATGCTTCGGACGTACCATCACCTCCGTCGGCTGGGGAACAAGCTGCTCGACATAACCGAAGAATATCTCGGCTACGAGCCGGGCACACTCTCCCCCATGGTCGAAGGAGGTGACACCATCCTGCGCATGCTGCACTACCCGGAAATCCAGGAAGGATGGCGTGGTATCCGCGCAGCCGCGCACGAGGACATCAACCTGATCACGCTGCTCATCGCAGCGACTGCATCAGGACTCGAAGTCAAGACGAGGGAGGGTAAGTGGATCGAAGTTCAGGAACAGCCGGACAGCATCGTCGTCAATGTCGGCGACATGCTCCAGCTCTTCAGTGGGGGACGGCTGATCTCGACCACGCATCGCGTACGCAATTCGGACAGGGAGCGTTTCTCGATGCCCTACTTCATCCACCCGCGACCGGAAGTGGTGCTCCACAAAGAGAGCAACTACACCGCGGGAGAGTATCTCGAACGACGCCTCGTCGAGATCAAAGTGAAGAAAGGAGACCTGTCGAAGATGCGCGCAGTTCCAACGCCAGGGTAACAAGGAGGGAAAACGGAATTTGGTTTGAATTGAAGTATTCTTCCAAATTCCGTGAGTACCATTGTATTTCAAACATGGAATACAATGGAAATTAAAAAATCCCTTTAATTAAAGGGATTTTTTAATTTCCTATTCAAACCAAGAACAGGCGCGGCCGGAATCGCCCGGCCATGCCGGGTTGGAGACCTTAGTTAATCTGCAGGCGCGGCCGGAATCGAACCGACGACGAAGGTTTTGGAGACCTTAGTGATACCATTTCACCACGCGCCCATGTTTATAATTGTAAACGTTCTTTTAACTCTTTTCTTAATCTCCCCCCCCCACTTTCATGTCTCTTTCTCTTTTTCTTGCATATTCCTCTTTTTCATAAGCCTCATAATAGACCAACTTCAACGATCTACGATGTTTTGTTGAATCAACATCTCCATTCATGTGATCTTGAATCCTCTGCTTCAGATCAGATGAGAAACCATAATACAATTTCTTATCTTTCATCGAATACAGTACATAGAAATAGAACATACTCCCCTTTAGTATGAGTATACGTGACAGGAATCGCCCGGCCAGGCCGGGTTGGAGACCAAAGTCTCACCATTTCACCACGCGCCCATGAATTAATTAACTCCAGCAGTATAGCGAATTTCTGAAATATTTTCAAGATCATCTATTCCGCTACTATAAACAAAAAGATTGAAGGCCGTATACTGAAATCTTCAATCTTTATTTAGAAAACTTAGTCGATCGTACAAACCTTTTTTAAGCAGTAGTCCTCTTGTTTCGATTGCGCTCAACTTCAGTCAAAAATTTCTTTCGAAGACGAATACTTTGCGGAGTAATTTCAAGATATTCATCGTCATTCATCATTTCCATACCACGTTCAAGCGTAATCTCAAATGGAGGAGTGAGAATAATAGCATCATCACTTCCACTTGCACGCATGTTGGTAAGTTTTTTACCCTTGATTGCATTCACCGCCATATCTTGGCCTTTGGATACATTTCCAATTACCATTCCTTCGTAAATTTCAATATTAGGTCCAATATAAAGCGTACCTCGATCCTGGAGATTCCAGAGAGCATACCCAAGTGCTTTTCCAGTAAGCATCGAAACCATACTCCCCACCTCTCTCTTTTCAATCACACCC
>CAZNAO010000020.1:0-14531 GCA_964571295.1 uncultured Gammaproteobacteria bacterium
ATCGTCGGATTGGTCGAGCTCGAAATATCGATTACCTGTACACTATTGTTAGCAAAGCTCGCCACATAGGCATAGTCCCCTGAAACTGCAAAACCAAACGCTTGACTCAATGCAGTTGTAGAAACCACAGAACCTGTGAGACGCGGTGGATGAAAGTTTAAAAATAGCTGCGGCGCTTCATTTTCTTTTTCAATAGTCACGTCTCCATCTTCTCCCGCCACGACAGACAACCCCCCACCATCTACATGGATACTCGAAGTTGTGATTCCCAAACCACCTTCATATACATAATTTACTAACACACACCCTCCCCCTCCTCCACCATACTCTGTTGGAACAGGATCAGGATCTACCCCATTATTCCCGCCGCGCACAAAAATTTCCCCCTCACCTGAAATGGTGGGAGCATATAATTTCACCCCACCACCGGATCCTCCACCGGAAAGTGACTCAAATACGAAGTCAACACCTATAAAAAAACCATACCCACCCCCTTCACCCTCTGCCAAAATATTCCCCTCAAGTGTGAGGGTATCACTTGCAACCAACCATACCATTCCTCCACCATTTCCACCTGAAATTCCTGTACCAGAATCAAAATAACCTGAACTTCCGCCGGAGCCAAGTGTCCTAGGATTTGAAGCGTCGCAATACGCGCTTCCACCTGCACCCGCAGAAGATCCGTCAGGATTATTTGCCATACCCCCTCCTCCGTGACCAGCACCCACCGCAATACCGTATGCATATTCTCCCCCGCCCGGACCATTTCCATCCTCACCATTAGTTCCGCCAGCAAAACCTTTTCCTGAAACGTCAATTACTGATGCTCCGGTAATTTCAATATCTTCTGCCTGAATATTCACCATATGGGTTGGCGTATTACCCAAACCCTCATGCGATCCGTGTGTCACCCTCCCACCACCGTCTGCGGTAAAATTTTTCACCACAAAAGGAGTGCTTGTGGCAAACCCTCTCATATCAAACGTTGCACCCATCGATATGGTGAAATTGAGTGTAGACGATAACTCAGTATCGATATCCACAATACTACCACCTTCGTGAAGCTCAATCGTAACATCTTGTATCAAAGCATCCGCATCAATCTTTAACGTACCTCCATCTTCAATCTTTAATGTACCTGATGGACTACTCCCTGCAAACGGTGTTGAACTCGTAAGTATCAAAGTCTTTCCTGTACCAACAGTGTATATTGAAGAAGTTGAAATTGAGAGCGTATCAAATGTAAATTCATCTTCTGATTGCGGTGTTTCTGCCGCAAGAGAAAGCGTGCTTGAACTATTATCAATATTTGATAGGTAAAGTTTTCGGACCGAATCATCCTGTTTTTGTATAAATATCGTTCCGGCACCTCCACGTTGATACCCATACCCACCATACGCCTGAATCATGTCAGCCGTAACGGAATTTGATGTCCCATATGAAATAAGTACACATCCACCGCCACCACCACCTCCATCGCCACTTGTCTGATTAGTCCAATCACCAACAGAATCACCTCCCGACATGTCAAATAATTCCGGAGTTCCTGAAATAACATCAGCAGAAAGAATAATTCCACCTCCGCCGCCACCACCTCCCGCATCATTATTATCTCCTTCATCTTCTGATCCACCACCTTTCCCTAGAACAATCCCATTGACGACCAATTCATCGCTCGCGGCCAATTCCAAAAAAGATCCGCCACCACCAATATGATTGTACCCTGGCCCACCTCCCGCACCACCTGAGCCAATTGTGCCAGGTTGCTTGATATTACAATACCCAGTTCCACCTAGATCTCCTTGTGCATCCATACCACCATTTCCTGCATGCGCACCACCTGATCCATTTGGTCCTGTTCCGAAAATTCCCGGCCCAATACCCTGTCCGTCAGTATTAGACTCGCCACCCAAAAAGCCAGACCAATTAGTACCTCGTATATCAACATACCCCCCAGACTCGATAATAATGTTCTCTGCATTAAAACTGATCGGAGCTATTGATGTAGAAGTATTCATATAAAATGGCACCAGTGCGGTCCCTGAACCTATTGTCAAAGTACCCTGAATTGTCTGGGAGCTTACAAAACTAAAATTTCCAGGCTCGCCGTCAAAGGTCTCCATCGTAATATCACCACCAGACCCAATTGTTCCCAACAACACAAAAGTACCCCCATTATCTTTATTCATGTTTTGGAGTGTCAGTGATGCAAAATAAATAGTAGATGTTGCACTCACGTACACTGGTCCATTGGTTTCAAGATCAATCACTACATGATCAGACTCAGTAGGAACCTGTCCACCACTCCAATTTGTTGGATCTTCCCAATACCCAAACCCCGAACCAACCCACGTAATCGTATCCGCTTTTGCAAATGGAATAAAAAATCCTAAAAACCCAAATGCAAAATGGTTTAGTAGTGCTAATACTAAACCTGAGACTAGGGCAAGCCGTTGATAGAATTTCAATTTGGCCATGCAACATTATGCATAATTCTCCATCTAAAGTATAGCATACCTTATTCGAAATCAGAAAGTTATCATATATAACAAAAAAGCTCTCGCGTGACCGAAAGCTTAATTTTTTTATTTACCTCTTAAGAGTTCACTACTCGCAAACGTATTATAGCTTTTTTACAATCCGCTTGATCGCCTGTATAAATGCGGCTTTTCGAAGCGAGATCCCATATTCTTCACTGGTATTCCAGATATCTTCAAACGCAACCTTCATCGCGCTTTTCAGTTTCGAGAGTACTACCTCTTCTGTCCAATGTTCTCCGCGAGTATTTTGCTGCCATTCGAAACAACTAACAGTAACTCCGCCCGCATTTGCAAGCACATCTGGAACAATCACGATACCTTTCCCGGAGAGTATTTCATCAGCCTCGGGGGTCGTCGGACCATTCGCAAGCTCAAGAATGGTTTTTGCTTTAATGTTTCCGGCATTTTCAGAAGTAATGACACTTTCAAGAGCCGCCGGAATAAGAATATCGACCGGAAGCTCAAGCAGTTCATCATTTGCAATACTTTCGGCAAATGCAAAATTGAGCACACTACCATGCGTGCGTTTATGCTCCTTTAGAGCTACCAAGTCAAGACCTGATGCATTATATACCCCCCCTTTTGAGTCTGAGACAGCTACGATCTTATATCCAATTCCGGCCAAAATTTCTGCCATATGACTACCCGCATTACCAAACCCTTGAATCGCAATCGTAGTAGTCCCCGGAATAAATCCTTTTTTCTTCGATAATTCTTCGACACAATATACCCCTCCTTGTGCAGTTGCATATTCACGGACTTCTGAACCGCCTTCGGATAGAGATTTCCCAGTAATCACCCCGGGATCTTTTTTTCCTGCACAGGTTTCAAATTCATCTCTCATCCAGCCCATGATTTCCCCAGTGGTATATACATCCGGAGCCGGCACGTCGATATCCGAACCGAGATAGCGCCAGAGCTGCCGCACATAGCCACGTGACAATTTTTCAAGTTCAGTCTTTGACAGTTTTTTTGGGTCAACAATTATTCCGCCTTTACCTCCGCCAAGCGGAAGCCCGAGTGCTGCGCATTTGATCGTCATCCAGAATGACAATGCCTTTACTTCATCATACGTAACTCCCCAATGATACCGAATACCTCCTTTGTACGGACCGAGTGCATTATTATACTGCGCACGATACCCGGTAAATACATGGGTTTCTCCCGAATCCATTATCACAGGGATTGAAACTTCAATTACTCGATCAGGATGAGACAAGAGCTCAACTTTTTCTGGTGTAAGTCTCATCACACCCGCCGCTTTTTTGAGCTGTTCCATTGCGTTCTCAAAGGCTGTTTTCATAGGTATTCATTATTTTTTATTTTGTATTTTTCTCCACATTACCCAACCTATAATTATTACCGCGCCCCATACCGGCGCAAAGACTATGGTCTTCACGACCACACTTACCAATTCCTTACCAAAGGATACCAGTGACCTCAATGCTTCTTTCACTTCGCCTTTGAACTTCCAGTCATCGGTCTCATCAAGAACCGGCAAGGAGGCGCTGTTACCGGAGATATATACCGTAATCGTCGAGTACTCAGCACTTTCACTTAGATATTTCCTTCGTCCTTCAAGGCTCTCAATTTGCGAACGGATATTCGTCAATTCACGCTGCACAGCGAGGGTGTCCTGAATAGTGGTCGCACGTTTCATGATTTCGAGAAATTGTGCTTCCCCTGCCTTCAGATTGGTCAGCTGCGCATCTAAATCCACATATTCTTCAGTCACATCCTGTCCATTCACGGTCTCGCTTTCGACTACACCGACTTCACGAATTTTTGCAATTACCGCATTGAATGAATCTGCTGGTACCCGGACGACAACCGTCGCATTAGGAGCCGCACTCATATTGTAGAGCTGATTCGAAACCACAATTCCCTTTTGTTCTTCTGCCGCGTATGCAATCTTGTCTGCAACTCCAGCGACATCATCTACACGCATTGAGAAACTTGCAGTCTTAATGATCATACGATTATCAACCGTCGTGATTCCACCTGACCCGCCGCTCGGTGGATATGGCATTGGTGGCGCAATTTTTTGCATAACTCCCCCATCGCCGTACGCCACATCTCGCTCGCCCGCGATTTCTTCAATCGTCATCATTGGTGCGGCACTGCCTACCACACTGTTCATACCCATATCCTCGCTCTGATATATCCGCTTTGAATCAAGTGTATTATAGAGCGCTACGATTGCGATCAGTGTGATGACCGACCCGATCACAATACCTCGACTATGCATTGGATATTTCATATAGTGAAATTAAAAATTCGTATTCCAGTATAACACACAAAGCCCTGCCTTTGGTAAAGCAGGGCTTACTTGTATCTCATGAATTAGGCTTTGTATTTCTCCAACACTTCTTCCAACCTGCCTTTCGGAACTCCGCCGACTACCTGTTCTACAACCTTTCCATCTTTGAACACAATAAAGGTCGGGATACTCATCACTCGGTATTGATTCGCAATGGTTCCATTTTCGTCCACATTGAGTTTTCCCACTTTGATACCTTTTTCCGCGTATTCGTGTGCGAGCTCCTCAATAATCGGCCCCATCTGCTGACATGGTCCGCACCACGGTGCCCAAAAATCCACCAGGACAGGAGTGGATGAACCGAGAACCTCCTCCTCGAAATTTGCTTCAGTAATGGTCTGATATGCTGACATACGTCTATAATGATTAAGAATAGCTCAGGTATTTTACGCCAAATAAAAAAACACTACAAGTTGTGGATAAAATTGCTTTTACACACAAAATATAGTGTTACCAAAAGTATTAGTTTTTCTCAAACACGATCTCACGAGCCTTGGTCTCTTCAGAATACAGCTCGAGCACATCACCCACTTCGATTCTGGTACCACCTTCAAATTTGAGCCCGCATTCAGTTCCCTTGATAACTTCCTTCACCGAAGCAGATCCCACTTTACAATCCGTGATCTTACCTTTACTGATTGCCACTCCTTCACGTTTTACACGAGCCAGCGATGATTTCACCGCCTTACCCACCTCGACACGTCCACCAACAATCATCGAATCTTTCTCTTTTCTAAAAATGGCAAGTACTTTGAAATTTCCGATTTCAGTTACGATCTTCTCATCACTCAGGAGTTTTCCCAATTCTTCTTTGACCCAGTTGATTACGTTATAGATAATACTGTATTCGGTAAAAGGTACGTTCTCCTCGCGAATCAAGTCTTTCCCCACGAGGTTCGGCACTACATTGAACCCGATAATATGCGCATCTGCGGCTTTTGCTTTCTTCACGTCATCTTCGGTTACGTTTCCCAATCCTTTCCCAATTATTTTTACTCCCACCTCAGGGTGTTTGATTTTTGAGAGGGACGCGATGATCGCTTCAAGCGATCCCAACACATCAGCCTTGACCAAGACATTGAGCGTCTTCTTACCTTCTTCATCCGGAGTATTTTGCGAATCGGCGATACTCGCCTTATCTGCCCCAGTCTGTTCCACTCGTTTTTTCTTTACATCAATTTCAATTGCAGTTGATTCTTTTGACAAATCAAGTACATCTCCGACTTCTGGCGCCACTTTGAAACCGACAATCTGTACCGGTACTGAAGGACCAGCACTATCGATCATGTCGCCCATATAATTTTTCATCGCACGAACACGCCCGTAAATTTCATTGTTTACCACAATTTTATCTCCACGCTTCAAGGTTCCTGCCTGAATAAGTACACTTGCCACAGGCCCCGCACTCTTGTCGACATTTGATTCAATCACGGTTCCAATTGCCGGCAAGGTCGGGTCAGCCTTGATCATGTCACCTTGCACGTCTGCAACCAACAAGAGTACATCAAGCAATTTATCGATATTCAATTTTTCTTTTGCGGAAATTTCAACCATAGGTACCGAGCCGCCCCATTCTTCAGGAATTACCTCATGAGTCGAGAGGTCGCTCTTGGTTTTCTGCACATCGGCCGCCGGTTTGTCGATCTTATTAATCGCAACGACCAGGGGCAGTTTTGCTGCTTTGATAATTTTGATCGCTTCCACCGTCTGCGGCTTCACACTATCATCTGCCGCCACCACCAAAATCGCAATATCCGCAATGCGGGCACCCCGAGAACGCATCATACTGAATGCTTCGTGTCCCGGAGTATCAATGAAGGTAATCGCACGTTCTGCTTTGGTCTTTGGGTCTTTCCAGACAGTCTGGTATGCACCGATATGCTGCGTGATACCACCGGCCTCAGTATCAATAATATTCGCTTTTCGGATAGTATCAAGCAATTTGGTCTTTCCATGGTCAACATGTCCCATGACCACAATGACTGGGGCTCGAGGTTCCAAATGTGTCCCCTGTGATAATGCAGTTTCGAGGCTCTCAACACGAGACGTTTCTTTGTGGACTTCTTCTACCCCTTCTTCTTCTTTATTTACTGAAAAACCCAATTCTTCAGCAAGAATTGCAGCTGTATCAAAATCGATGTCCTGATTCTGGTTTGCCAAAATACCATTTTTCATGAGTTCCATGATAATCTGAGAGGTGGGCATACTGAGACGCTCAGCAAATTCACGAACCGTAAGTCGTGCAGGCAAAGTCACTGACTGACCCATCTGTTTTCGGAGCTCCCGCTCTTTTAACTTTTTCTCCTCAAGCTCTCGTCGTTTTTTTTCTTCCAGATCCTTCTTGATAAAGCGCCACTTATGCATTACCTGCTGCGCAGTCTTATCATCGATCTTGATTGCTTTTTTACCAATATCAAAACCGTACTGCGGTAAAAGTTCAAGCAGTTCTGTAGTATTAATTCGGAGTTGTCGTGCAAGTTCAGTAACATTCATAAGGACTTCAATAAAAGTATTGAGAGTATAGCGGAAAAATTACACCCCGTCAACCATGATACACTTAAAATTAAGCAAAAATTGACAGCTCAACACTTTTTTGCTACTATAGTGGTGTATTTTTAAGTCAAACCGTACTGAATGGTTTACTCGACTCGTGATTGATTTTTGCTCTAGAATACGCGAATTTGTACGACTATCTATGTACTTCCGACGATTTATTACTCACGATATTGTCCCGACACCCTGCTCAGTCTAGGGTTTTTGAGTATTCTTCGGAATTCTTCGCCACTTCCACCACAAACGATCTCGATGCCGTTGATAAGACCTTTTGTACTTGTTATTTTTTATATGTCACCATTAGTAACGATTATCATCACATTTCTCGGGGTGGGAATCGGCGTTGGACTTGGCTATTTCATCCGTATGCAGATGGCCAAAGCTAAGATGAATTCTGCCGAAGCCCGTGCCGAACAACTTCTCGCCGAAGCAAAAAATAAAGAGAAGGAGGTCTTACTACAAGCCAAAGACCAGGCGCTCAAAATCATTGATGATGCCAAGAAAGAAGAAACTGAACGCAGACGCGAACTTCAAGCCATGCAAGCTCGTATTGAAAAACGAGAATCCATGTTTGACACCAAAATTCTTGAATTTGAAGAAAGCAAAAATAAATTGCAGCAGAAAATCGACGAGGTACAGAAAGCAAAAGATAAAGTCGAACAAATCCGTCTTGAAGCCTCACAAAAGCTTGAACAACTCTCAGGACTTTCGAAACAGCAGGCTGAAGAAAAGCTCCTGGCGCAAGTTGCCCATGACAGCCAAAATGCCCTTATGGGACGGATTGCAAAACTTGAAAAGGAAAATTCCGATGTCTATGATGCCAAAGCAAGCCAGCTCATTATCGACGCTTTGCAGCGTTGCGCCAGCGATCATTCGAATGAAACCACGTCAACCGCGATTACCCTCCCGAGCGATGAAATGAAAGGGCGCATCATCGGAAAAGACGGACGCAATATCAAGACCATCGAAAAACTCACCGGCTGCGAGCTTATCATTGATGAAACACCGGGAGTGCTCCTGATTTCTGGTTTCTCTCCGATCCGACGTCGCGTATGCTACCTCGCACTTGAAAAATTGCTCAAAGACGGACGCATCCAGCCTGCACGCATCGAAGAATTCATTCTCGAAGCCAAGAAAGAACTTGCGCTCGATATCAAGAAAGCTGGAGAAGAAGCGCTCTACAAACTTGGTATTACCGGACTTGATCCGAAACTCGTCTCAATAGTCGGACGACTCAAATACCGCACCAGTTATGGACAAAACATTCTCGGGCACTCGACTGAGGTAGCGCACCTTTCAGCAATGATTGCCGAAGAATTGGGGGTGGACCCTATCATGGCGAAAAAGGCCGGATTCTTCCATGATATCGGAAAATCCGTTGACCATGAGACCCAGGGTACGCATATGGAGATTGGAGAAACGATCTTGAAGAAATTCGGCATGCCTGAGGATGTAGCATTTGCCGCACGGCACCATCATGACGACAAGACCAATCATATCATTACTGACATCGTCAAAGCCGCTGATGCAATCTCCGCATCACGCGTCGGCGCCCGCCGAGATACGTATGAGCAGTATGTCATGCGACTTGAAGAACTCGAAAAAGTCGCGGGAGACTTTGCCGGAATTGATAAGGTCTATGCGATTCAAGCAGGGCGTGAGGTACGTGTATTCGTGAAGCCTGAAGAAGTGGATGACTTTGGTGCCTACAACCTTGCAAAAGACATTGCTCGAAAGATTGAAAGTGAACTTCAGTATCCAGGTGAAATCAAAGTACATGTAATTCGTGAATCACGGGTAGTGGAGTACGCGAAATAAGTGGCAAGTGATGTGCAGTAAGAAAATACCAAAAGCCCGCAGTTTCCTGTGGGCTTTTGGTATTAAAAATTGAAGATTGGAAAAACTTGTCCTGAGCCTCTCAAAAGATTGTAAGATTGACTGCTCCACCAATCTTTCAGTCTTCTGCATTTACTTTCGACTATTTTTCCCTCTATTGACACAAAAATGTGATTACGCTAGACTACAATATATAGCATATACTATCCTCCGGTTCCACATGACCAGGAGACTAATATCTTAATCTAGCGTTTTATGAATAAAGCACAATTGGCACAGACCATTGCAGATAAGGTAGGGGTTTCGAAAAAAGAATCCGAAGCAATGATCGAGGCGTTTGTCGATATTGTGATCAATACCCTGAAACACCAGGGTGAGGTCTCAATTGCAGGATTCGGTGCATTTAGCGCAAAAACTCGCGCTGGACGCGTCGGAGTCAATCCACAGAACCCTACTGAAAAAATTCAAATTCCTCCGGTTACGGTTCCCAAATTCAAGGCCGGAAAAAGCCTCAAAGACGCTCTCAAGAAATAGTTCAGAGCAAATAGGAAATACAAAAAACCATCCCGGTAAAGGATGGTTTTTTGTTTAGTCCAAGAAAAACTTTCGATTCTTGACTAACGTACGTGTCAAGGGGGGGATTCGAACCCCCGACCTGAGCGTTATGAATGCTCCGCTCTTACCAACTGAGCTACCCTGACATGTGTGTATATATAATCCCGTAGCCCGTAGGGGAATCGAACCCCTGTTACTAGGATGAGAACCTAGCGTCCTAGCCACTAGACGAACGGGCCATTCTACTATATGATCTATCGTCCAAAACGGACTATACTATACCCGATTTTTATCTCTCTGTCAACCAATATTTCTAGCGTTCAGGAGGTACGTGGTAGTACGATAACAGGTACGACGTAATATCCGCAAACAACGGGGCCGCAGTAATATTTGCATACGAACGTTGTGGCTTTTCGAGACGAATCAGTGTCACAAATTTCGGATTATCAACTGGCCCAAATCCGATAAACGAATGATTGGTTTCTGTCGTATATCCACCGGGGCCTGCGATCTGTGCGGTTCCTGTTTTTCCTGCGATATAATAGCCCGGTACCTGTCCACGTTTTCCCTCACTATAATCCACTACCCGCACCATCATGGCAGCGACCGTGTCGGCCGTATGTTTACTCACCACTTGTCCAATCTCCGTCGGACGGACTGTCTCCACTTTTCCATTTGCATATTCGATGCGTTTTACAATGTAGGGCTTCATGAGCTTTCCGCCATTTGCGAGTGCTGAAAAAGCAGTCACCATTTGGATTGGAGTCACCGTAATTCCCTGCCCAAACGACGCAGTCGCCGTATAACAATCTACTTTATCTCCTTTATTCTGAGACAACGACGCGATCGTCCCTGCAGTTTCTGTATCAAGCTCAATTCCAGTCTTCGTACCAAAACCAAATCTCTCCACATACGATCTAAAATTCTCTTTACCTAATTTATTTACCACAAACACGACACCGGTATTGATGGAATGCTCCAAAATACCACTCATATCCTGATCTTTATAACTCCGATTATCCGCATTCTGGATTGGCTTCTTACAACCAGCCTCAACGCTTCCGGAATCATAAAAATAATCATTCGGTTTTATCACCCCCATATCAAGCGCAGCAGCCATAGTAATCGGCTTGAAAACTGATCCTGGCTCGTATGGTTCAAAAATCGATAGGTTATTGAATACTGATATTTCTTTTACTTTATTATACTCATTTGGATCAAAATCCGGAACCGAGCACATGACGAGAATCGCACCAGTCATAGGATCCATAATTACAAGCGATCCCGATTGTGCTTCATACGTACTCACTGCATTTTTCAGACGTTCACAAATTTCAAACTCAAGTGTGCGGTCCAGAGTTAGAACCACATTCGCCCCATCAGTCGCCGCGTCGAACGACCTGCCCGCAAGCGGAATCCATGCCCCAGACGCACTTCGAATACCTTCGAGTACTCCACCAGCCCCGCCAATCAACTCATTCCAGTAACCTTCCACTCCATATCGCCCAACCGCCGCCCCACTCTCGGTTTTTCCGACAAATCCTACTACTGACGCGGCAAGCGTCCCTTCAGGATAATATCGCTCCCGGAATCGCGAAAAATAAATACCTGGTAACTTTAATTCTTCCAATCGTTTTTTGGCATCCTCTTCAACATTCTTCTCAATTTGCTCATACGCATCATTTTCTTTTTGTAATTGGTCCAGTACTTGGAATTTTCGCTCATCATCATACCCGAAAAATTCAGCAAGTGCGGTCGCTACTTCAAGGGGCTGTTTGGGATCATCATATCCTCTTGTATCTGCAAATACTACAAATTTATCACGATTAAGTGCAAGCGGGGTTAATTTACCATCTGCATTTTCAAGATAAATCGATCCGCGTTCAGGAGTGAGTTCAGCATATATTTCATGAGAATCAGATGCGAGTGCCGTAAAAAATCCATGTTGCGCGATCATGAGACCAAATAGACGAAAGACAATCGCTCCAGCAAGGACCAAAAAGATTAATTTGAGCGCATACATTCGTGTTTTGCCGGTATCAATTGTAATGGTACGGATAGCATGCGCATCATGCCGTGCTACCCGACGTACCCGATACGGTCGTGCCATGTCAATTATTCTAAGTATACTAATTTATCCTAAGTACTCTAAAATTTTTAGAATAGTTAGGTTAATTAAAAATTTTCATTATATTCTTCGATCTCTCCCTGCCCGATTTCGTGCAACTTCCTCGGAAATCACGCCTTCTTTGAGGAGCCACTTGAGCGATTGCTCCATACTGATCATCCCACTCTTGGCACCTGTCTGAATCGCACTTGCGAGCTGTGCAATATTATTTTCACGTATCAAATTTGCGACTGCAGGAGTGTTCATCAGCACTTCTCGTGCCACCACCCTTCTTCCATCTACCGTCGGCAATAATTGCTGTGCAATCACGTACCGAAGTACGCTTGAGAGCTGTATCAATACCTGTTTCTGCTTTGGCCCTTCAAACACGTCAACAATACGCTCAATCGCCTCAGCAGCAGACGACGTATGCAATGTTGAAAAAACCAAATGTCCCGTTTCTGCAGCAGTGAGCGCGGTTGCAATGGTTTCTGGATCGCGCATTTCACCCACCATGATAATATTCGGATCCTGTCGGAGCACATGTTTCAGCGCAGATGCAAATGACGGTGTATCACCACCTAATTCACGCTGTTCAATCAAGCTCTTATTACCCGTAAACACAAATTCAATCGGGTCTTCAATCGTAATAATGTGTGCATTACGTGAACTATTGATCTCTTCAATCATTCGGGCGATCGTGGTGGATTTCCCATTTCCGGTCGGACCAACCACTAAAACTAAGCCGTCTACCAGCTGTGTCGCTTCAATGAGCACTGGTTCGAACCGTAACTCATTCGCAGTCGGTATCTCAGTCGGGACCAGACGTGCTGCAAGCCCCACTGATGATTCTTGCCTATGAATATTGATACGGAACCGCACCTCTTTATGGGTATACCCGAAATCCAAATCGTGTTCAACATCAAATCTTTTTTTGGTGGCGGGAGTGAGTAGACCTATGATTGCAGTCTCAAGCTCTTTTTCTCCTAATTCTGTTTCTGCAACCACAACCAATTCACCGTGCACTCGAATCATGGGCTTCTCATGTGCAACCAGATGCAGATCAGACGCTCCTTCTTGAATTGCATGATCAAAATAATAACTCAATGGTTTCATAGATTATGCACTATAGACTAAATTAGACATATTTTATCATATCGGCGCTTTCCCAGGAAATATACTTGATTTTTTGCCATGTTTCCGCTATTATTGAATAATTCTTAGCGGGCTATAGCGCAGTTGGTAGCGCGCATCGTTCGGGACGATGAGGTCGTGGGTTCGAGTCCCGCTAGCCCGACCAATGAACAAAACCTAACACCCTATGTGTTAGGTTTTTGATTAGCTGTACCCACACCATCTTCTTCAAGAGTAATATTTTCTGTGATCAACCCACCCTTACCATCGGTCTTTTCACTTGAAAAATCCAACACCCTGCTTTCATAAAGTTTATATCCCTTCTTTTCAACAGTGACGTAATAGGTGCTTGGTCCGACCAGAATCGCATAACGCCCTTTCCGGTCAGTAACTGCCATCGCCACCAATTTATGATAGGTGCTATCAAAAACACGTACCACCGCTTTACCAACTGACTTGCCACTACCTGTTTCAGTTACGAAGCCTGCTGCATTCTTAATCTTTTTTGCAGAAATTCGATATATTACCACATACACTACTATATGAATCCCGAGCAGGGCTAAGGCAAAAAACCTCGGTGAAATAATCAAAGAAATAATAGTAGCAATAATTCCGATTACACTAACGCTCTTTTGAAGCCCGATACGTGTATATTCGGCAATAACGTGGGCACTTGTTTTCTTTTCAAGAACAGGGTCAAGTGGAATATTATAATTCAATTCTTTGGCATCATCTTCAATCGTAAACTTTTCACCGTGATACAAATTAGTAAACGCACGGTCTTCTGAAAAATTCTTAAGATATTCACTTCTCCCTGCAAATCCTTCTTTTTGCACCTCAATATGGTATGCTCCTTTATCACCCGAGATAAAGTACCGCCCATCAGTATCAGTAACCTGTGTTCGACTGACCGCACCCGTCTCAGCATTGATGAGACGAATCGCAGCCAAATCAATTGGTTGTTTGGTATATGCATTATACACCACGCCCCACTGTTTTTGTTTGCGGCGGCGGTACAACAAGAACGGCTGGGAAAAAATCAACCGAACATACAATAATACCTGCGAGAGTTGAAAACCAGTTGCCACCACCTGCGCAGCAGCCGCAGTAGCAATCACTGGAGTTACTACCGTAGTATTAGTCTTTTCAACGACCGGATTATCAATCACCTGTTTAGTCGTATCGTACACGGCAGTTGCGGTTTCTTTGACTGCACGACCTGCGGCTGTTTTTTCAAGTGATACTGAAATTGCGGTAAGCGTATTTTTTACCACTTCCACTGTTTTTTGAATCTGTGTAGTTACTACGTTTTTCACCGTCTCAACCGTAGAGCCGATGACTGATGTCCCTCCACCACCTCCACTATTCCCGGTGCCGTCCCCGCTTCCGCCGCCACCCCCATCAGTGGGCGGATTGGTTGGAGGAGTAACCGGTGGCTCAGTCGGGGGTTCTGTTGGTGGCTCTGTGGGAGGTTCCGTCGGAGGTT